>NZ_JBRIMD010000007.1:0-196799 GCF_052977325.1 Shewanella sp. 0m-6 | reverse complement strand
AGAACAGTAAAACCAAGGCCTCAACGGTATGCCAAAAATAAAAATGCCGTTCACCTTAAGTGAACGGCATTACTCAATGAGCGCCGTTTTTTTATTTGTTTTAAAACCTTAATCAACAGGCTCTAAAGTATCGAGTGGCCATCTTGGCTGCCCTTTTACCGCTAGGTCTTCAACTTGACCCGCTCTTAAACGCTGCAGACCGGCATAGGCAATCATCGCGCCGTTATCGGTACAGAACTCACCGCGAGGGTAATACACTTTACCACCTAAGCCTTGCATCATATCGCTCAAAGATGAGCGTAGACGAGTATTCGCACTCACGCCGCCCGCAATCACAAGGTTCTTATAACCCGTCTGCTTTAAGGCGCGCTTACATTTAATCGCTAAGGTATCAACAACAGCTTCTTCAAAGGCGCAGGCGATATTGGCGCGAGTTTGATCATCTTTCGGCTCTGCAGCAATCGTATTTGCAGCAAACGTCTTAAGGCCAGAAAAACTCATGTTAAGCCCAGGCTTGTCTGTCATAGGACGAGGGAAGCGATAACTATTGGGTACGCCTTTAGCGGCAAGTTTTGACAACCTTGGACCACCAGGGTAATCAAGCCCCATTAATTTAGCGGTTTTATCAAATGCTTCACCAGCTGCATCATCAACAGACTCACCCAGCACTTCATAGCGGCCTATTCCTTCAACGCCAACCAGCATGGAATGACCGCCCGAAACCAACAAAGCAAGAAACGGAAACTCTGGTACGTCATCTTCCAGCATGGGCGCTAACAAGTGCCCTTCCATATGATGTACACCAATTGCAGGTTTATCCCAGGAAAATGCCAATGCACGCCCCACACAAGCACCGACTAATAATGCGCCAATAAGTCCAGGCCCTTTGGTATAAGCAATACCATCGATATCCTCGATAGTCATGTCAGCATCGGCTAACGCCTGGCGTATTAAAGGTACAATTTTGCGAACATGGTCGCGAGAGGCCAACTCAGGCACAACCCCACCATAGTCGGCATGCAATTTAACCTGACTGTAAAGCGCATGCGACAGCAAGCCCTTTTCATCGTCATAAACCGCAATTCCTGTTTCATCACAGGATGTTTCAATACCTAAAACCCGCATTATTTCTCGTCTTCGGTTGACATAATTACCGCTAATTCTACCTGTTGTGCTTTAATTACTCCATAGTCCTGTCACGGTCTGCGGATAATATCGACGAATATGCCCTATTCAGATCGCTTTAAGGGGTTTACAAGAGGGTGCGAGTCGGTATAGAATTCCGCACCATTTTTAAATAATCTGAGTCAAGTAATTGTCTCAATACAACCTACACCTAAGGGGTGATGGCGTATGCCAATTATTAAAGTACGTGAAAACGAACCATTCGACGTAGCTCTTCGTCGTTTCAAGCGCTCTTGTGAAAAAGCTGGTATCTTAGCTGACGTTCGCGCTCGTGAATTCTACGAGAAGCCAACTACTTGCCGCAAGCGTGCTAAAGCCGCTGCAGTTAAGCGTCTAGCTAAGAAGCTTTCTCGCGAAAACGCACGTCGCGTACGTTTATACTAATCTCATTATGAGCCTAGTTGATCAGCTAAAAGACCAAATGAAAGAAGCCATGCGCGCGAAAGAAAAGCTGCGTTTGGGGACGATTCGTATGGCACTAGCCGCCGTTAAGCAAGTTGAAGTGGATACCCGCGAAACTCTGACTAACGACCAAGCTATAGCGGTCTTAACCAAAATGGTAAAGCAGCGTCGCGATTCTATTGCTCAATATGAAGCAGCAGGCCGTGACGAACTAGCGCAGATAGAAGCAGAAGAAATTCTAGTTTTAGAAAAGTTTTTGCCTCAACCTCTTTCAGAAGAGGAAGTCATTGCGTTAGTTGATGCAAGCATCGTTGAGATGGGAGCATCCACCATGGCGGATATGGGTAAAGTAATGGGAGCATTAAAACCAAAGGTAATGGGTAGAGCTGACATGGCGGCAATTGGCGCTATGATCCGTGCAAAACTCAAATAACTTTAGTTTTATTGCATGAATGAGCCGTGCTTCTGCACGGCTTGTTTGTTTTCGAAATTCCCAAATTTGATTTCACGAAACTTTTGATTTCACGTAACAAGGCGGCATTTAACAATACTAATGGCGATACCTCGTGATTTTATTAATGAGCTAGTAGCTCGCACTGATATTGTCGATCTCATCGACCCTAAAGTGCCCCTAAAAAAGGCGGGTAAAAACCACTCTGCCTGTTGTCCTTTTCATAGCGAAAAATCTCCCTCTTTTACAGTCAGCAGAGACAAGCAGTTTTATCATTGCTTTGGCTGCGGCGCGCACGGCAACGTCATCGATTTTGTCATGGAATATGACCGACTCGACTTTGTTGATGCCATTGAAGAACTCGCCGGACAATTGGGACTTGAAGTTCCACGGGAGCAAGGTACAGGGAAGCCACGCGATCAAGAATTGAGTCGCGATTTATATCAGTTAATGGAAGAAGCTAGCCTATTCTTTCAAAGCCAACTAAGGCAACACACAGACAAACATAAAGTCCTTGATTATCTTGAACATCGAGGCCTTTCAAAAGAAGTGGTTGAACACTTCAATATCGGCTTTGCACCCGATGGGTGGGATGGTTTACTCAGCCGTTACCGTCAAAACCAAGACTCGCAAGACAAGCTGCTTACCGCAGGAATGGTGATCGAGAACGACAGTGGCAAACGCTACGATAGATTCCGCGACCGCCTAATGTTTCCAATCCGAGACAGACGCGGACGAGTCATCGGCTTTGGAGGCAGAGTTTTAGGAGACGGTACACCGAAGTACTTGAATTCTCCAGAAACGCCCATATTTCATAAGGGTAATGAGCTTTATGGCCTATATGAATTAAAACAGCGTCACCGCGAACCACAAAGAGTCTTGATTGTTGAAGGCTATATGGACGTAGTGGCACTGGCACAGTTTGATGTTGACTATGCGGTAGCCTCTTTAGGTACATCGACCACAGCTGATCAATTTCAGTTGCTACTACGTAGTGCAAAAGAAGTCATCTGTTGTTATGACGGTGATAAAGCCGGAAAAGAAGCTGCATGGCGCGCACTAGAAACTTCACTGCCGCTGCTGAAACCAGGTAATCAGGTTCGATTTATGTTTCTTCCTGAAGGTGAAGATCCCGATACCTTGGTTAGGCAAATTGGCAAAGAAGCGTTTGAAGCGCAAATTGACCAAGCTATGGCACTTCCTGAGTTTTTGTTTGAGAACCTCACAAAAACTTATGGCAATGAAGATAAGAGTGTATTGGCAAAAAATGCCATTAAACTCATAGAAAAAGTACAGGACACTGTATTACAGAGCCTGTTACTCGAAGATTTAGCACACAAGCTAAGAATGAACGGTGCCGATGAGCTTAAGCGAAAATTTAACTTTTCAACTAAGATGGCCGAAAAGCCAAGTCAGCACAAAGCGTTGAAAGGACGAGGTACGCCTCTGCGATTAGCCATCGCGTTGCTAGTACAACATCCGCATTTGGGTGAAAAACTACCCGAACAACCAGCGCTAAAACATATACAGATGGCCGGCATAGACTTGCTGACCCTTGTATTAGATTTAACTCGCGGGCAAGCAATAAGCAGCGCACAACTACTTGAACAGTTCAGGGGCGATAACCAATTCAGCACCCTAAAAAAACTGACCCAATGGGATCATCAAGTGGCGGATGAAAACTTGCTTCAAAAGTTAAAAGAAACCCTCGTGTGGTTAAATAACCAGTATCTTGAACAACGTTATCAGGAACTGAGTATGAAGAAGAACCTCACGAAAGAAGAACGGTTACAGCTTAGTAAGCTAATTTCAGTGATTAAAAGTAAGGCTTAGATAGAGATTTAGCCTCAAAAGTAAACACTTGGACTAGCACAGAGAAGCACCGAAGGCTATAATTGACGACTTGCGCGGCTGTTTTTTGCCCGTCGTTTTAACTGTTTCCCAACTTGGATGATATCTATGGATCATACTCCGCAGTCGCAACTTAAATTGTTGCTCGCCAAAGGTAAAGAGCAAGGTTACTTAACCTATGCAGAAGTGAACGATCACTTACCTGCAGACATGGTCGATTCTGACCAGATTGAAGATATTATCCAGATGATCAATGACATGGGTATTCGAGTCTATGAACAGGCTCCGGATGCTGATGATATCATGATGTCTGAAGACAGCACCGATGAGGATGCTGCTGAAGAAGCTGCTGCTGCGCTTGCAACAGTAGAATCTGAATTAGGTCGTACAACCGACCCAGTACGTATGTATATGCGTGAAATGGGTACCGTTGAACTTCTTACTCGTGAAGGCGAGATTGTTATCGCTAAACGTATCGAAGAAGGTATCAACACGGTTCAAGCATCTGTAGCGGAATATCCGCAAGCGATTGCTATGATCCTTGAGCAATTCGACCGTTATGAAGCTGAAGAAGTCAGACTATCTGACATTATCTCAGGCTTCATCGATCCAAATGCTGAAGATGTTGCTCCAACTGCAACTCACGTTGGTTCTGATTTATCTGATGATGAATTAGATGACGAAGACGACGATGACGATGATGATGATGACGAAGAAGAGGAAGGTCCAAAGGGTCCTGATCCTGAAGAAGCTAAAGAGAAATTCACTACGCTTCGCGTCGCTCATGAAAACGCATTAAGAATCATTGCAGAAAAAGGCCGTGGTCACCCTGAGTCGACTGTCGCCCTTTTTGAAATTGGCGAGATCTTCAAAGAGTTCCGTTTAATGCCTAAGCAGTTTGACCGCTTAGTTAAAAACATGCGCTCTATGATGGATAAAGTCCGTGTTCAAGAACGTTTGATCATGAAGCTATGTGTTGAACAAGCTAAAATGCCGAAGAAAAACTTCGTCAAAGTTTATACTAGCAACGAAAGCAGCATTGAATGGTTCAATGACGAACTCGCATCAGGTAAATCATATGTAGAAGGTCTACAAATGGTTGAATTTGATGTACAGCGTTGTCGTGCAAAGCTTGATGCTATCGAAGTTGAAACGGGTCTAGCGATCGGTGCAATTAAAGATATCAACCGTCGTATGTCTATCGGTGAAGCGAAAGCTCGTCGTGCGAAGAAAGAGATGGTTGAAGCAAACTTACGTCTAGTAATTTCTATCGCGAAAAAGTACACCAACCGTGGTCTACAGTTCTTGGATCTAATCCAGGAAGGTAATATCGGCTTGATGAAAGCGGTAGATAAGTTCGAATACCGTCGTGGTTATAAGTTCTCAACTTATGCGACTTGGTGGATCCGTCAGGCGATCACTCGCTCTATTGCTGACCAAGCAAGAACGATCCGTATCCCAGTACATATGATTGAGACAATCAACAAGCTTAACCGTATCTCTCGCCAAATGTTGCAAGAGATGGGTCGTGAACCTTCTCCTGAAGAGTTGGCAGAGCGCATGTTAATGCCTGAAGATAAGATCCGTAAGGTACTTAAGATAGCTAAAGAGCCGATCTCAATGGAAACGCCTATTGGTGACGATGAAGATTCGCACTTAGGTGACTTCATTGAAGATACGACGCTTGAACTACCTCTTGACTCAGCGACAGGCGAAAGCTTGAAGAACGCGACTCACGAAGTCTTAGCAGGTCTAACGGCTCGTGAAGCTAAAGTACTGCGTATGCGTTTTGGTATCGACATGAATACTGATCACACGCTAGAAGAAGTGGGCAAGCAGTTTGACGTAACACGTGAACGTATTCGTCAGATTGAAGCTAAAGCGCTACGTAAGTTGCGTCACCCTTCTCGCTCTGAGATCTTAAAGTCGTTCCTAGACGAGTAATCGTCAAACACTTTAACTCAAATAGAAAAGCTGCCGAATAGGCAGCTTTTTTTGCTTAAAAATGGGTATGACTACCGCTGTGAGTAATCAATCAAAGCTCCCCCTCAGATTAAGCACCTCAATACTACGCGTAACAAAACTATCTGTAACCTAGTCGCTATGACCTTGAATTTTGCTCAAAAATTCGATTAATCATAAAAGTGGTCATTAAAACCAAGCCATATTGATTAACAGATAAGCAGTCGTGCATCTATAAGTGTATTTCGAGTAAAATCTCTGGTGACAAGCGCCAGTAAACCTCGTATACTTCTCAGCGCTTTCGATAGTGACGACTATCTTAAGTCGGCCCCTTAGCTCAGTTGGTTAGAGCATACGACTCATAATCGTCAGGTCCCCAGTTCGAGTCTGGGAGGGGCCACCAAATTAAAACGAAGAAGCCTACCTTGTGTAGGCTTTTTTGTATCTGCAGAAAATTACGACTAACAACAGAAACTATAATCGTCATCAATTCATGCAGTTCAAGTCTGTAAGAATCCACCAATTTAAAACGAAGAAGCCCATTGATTCAATGGGCTTTTTTGTATCTGCAGAAAATTACGACTAACAACAGAAACTATAATCATCATCAATTCATGCAGTTCAAGTCTGCAAGAATCCACCAAATTAAAACGAAGAAGCCTACCTTGTGTAGGCTTTTTTGTATCTGCAGAAAATTACGACTAACAACAGAAACTATAATCGTCATCAATTCATGCAGTTCAAGTCTGTAAGAATCCACCAATTTAAAACGAAGAAACCTACCTTGTGTAGGCTTTTTTGTATCTGCAGAAAATTACGACTAACAACAGAAACTATAATCGTCATCAATTCATGCAGTTCGAGTCTGTAAGAATCCACCAATTTAAAACGAAGAAGCCCATTGATTCAATGGGCTTTTATGTACCTGAAATTCAAGAACTGCTATTTTGCTAGTTTTGAACTTAGACCCCATCGCACACATATCGCACATCTCACACATCTCACACATCTCACACATCTCACACATCTCACACATCTCACACATCTCACACATAACTATGCAACCCAGTGCAAAAGGGGTGCACTTTCAATACTAATCCTTTTCCTTCTCGGTTCAAATTTTCGACTCTAACAGACTCTTCAAACAATAAACCTGTTTAAGTAATACAAACAAAAAGGCGTATACCTTACGGTATACGCCTTTCAAAGATTATCCCTTGCAGCTCATCAAGGTTTAAGTCTGGCTAGGCAGCGGTTTAGCATAAATCACCTATCCAACCTATAAGTCTCTCCCTTAACTCTTAATGAGTTAAAACTGCACCTTATCTGCATCAAAGTAGTAACGAGCTGTGGCGATATTCATCCCACCAGTTACCGGTAGGCATACTCCTGTGATAAAGCCCGCCTCTTCACTCGCTAAAAAGCTAACGGCATTGGCAATATCGTTAGGTTTACCCATGCGCTTAATTGGCTGGGTAGCCAAGAAGTTATCAATAAACTCTTGGTTTAAATTTTTCTTCACCGCATCGGTGGCAATCATTCCGGGTAAAACGGCATTACAACGAATACCGTAATTTGCATATTGAATCGCTATCTGGCGAGTCATATGATTGATGGCACTTTTGGCTGTACCATAGGCAATACTCGACATTTCTGCACTTAATGATGAAAGCGATGAGATATTAACAATACTTCCACCGCCATTTTTCACCATCGTTGGGATCACTGCTTTTGAAGGGATAAATACGCTATTAATATTCGCGAGAATGTTTTTCTCCCAATCAGTCACTTCAGTGTGTGCAAGGTCTTTATCTAACTTTAAATCTACACCACCGAAGTTATTGACCAATATATCAATCTGCCCTTTATCCTTCAAAATAGATTCTATTAAAGGTGGGTAAGAGTCATTATCAAAAGCGTTAAAAAATAAGCCAATCGCTTGACCATTATTAGCGTTGATCTCACTTGCTGTGGCTTTAGCTTGCTCAACATCCCAATCTGCAACGTACACTGTTGCCCCTTGAGCTCCTAACAGTAGGCTGCAGGCTCTACCTATCCCCTGTGCACCAGCTAAAACAAGCGCAACGTTGTTTTCAAACCTAGACATAACAACTCCTTTAACTGCATGTAATAGCATTACTTTAAACTTGTGCCTATCTATCAACCTAGCGGTACATAATCTATAGGTACACTAAACATCAAGCTTCCACTTCAAGCAGTAATTGTAGAAAACATAAATGGAGGTAGTTGAGAAGTGCCGCTCATATCAGCAAGAAAGAAATGCCATTGATGGACCAATTAAGTAAATTTAAGTGACTTTGGTGGTGAACTTCTACTTTGAACAAGGGGCTATTTAAACATATCTAACGGTGAGTGCCCCCAGGTTGGATGTGGCACTCATTCAAAAACCTATTTTAATTAGACACTCTGATAACCCGCTACAGTCATCATTGCAATTATTTAGCTCAGCCACAGCTCATGCTAATTAATATTAATATCTGCATCTTTATGATCATACATATCTGGTGTGGTATGCAGATTTCCAGCATAACCCGCTTTCTCTAACTCCTTACGCACCGCTTTAACTTGCTCTGCGGTTACTGGCTCTTTTCTATCACCTAAATAATGGCGAACAAAAGTGATCAGCTCCGCTAGCTGGGTATCAGTAAGTATGTTTTGGAAGCTAGTCATCGGCATAAAGTTACGGCCCTCTTCCAAATATGTCGGTGATAAGCCACGAATAGTCACGGCTATGGTGTTAAAGGGGTCGCTATGCATAATAATGCCGTTATTTAATAGCGTTGGTGCTATGGGATCTCGGCCTTTACCGTCCTCACCGTGGCAGGCACCACAGGTCTCAGCATATAGACTATAGGAGTTTAACTGCTTATCCTTGTATACCTCCGGCGTAAAGCCACTTGGGTTGAGTGGCTTGGTGTCATTAGGGATAGTGTTATGCTCATCACCCACCAGCAAATAGCGAGCAATAGTTTCAATATCATCACGAGTCATTAAGCTGGTACTATTTTTTACCACATCCGCCATTCCCGCGAACGCAGAGCCTTTTGATGAATGGCCTGTGTGCAGAAAATCGGTTAGCGAATCGATATCCCACCTATCTTGGTAAAGTTCTTTAGCGCTAATATCTGGTGCATTCCAGCCATCAATCAAGTTACCTTGAAATATTCGTTCAGGGATCAACGCTTGGGCAACATTACGGGGAGTATGGCATTCACTACAATGGCCCAAACCCATTACCCAGTATTTGCCGCGCTGCCACTGCGCTAACTCCTGTTTATTGAGGTCGACATGTTTTGGAGGTTCATAAGACAGCGGTTTAGTATCCATAAAGACTAAGTTCCAAGCCAGCAAACCTGTGCGAATATTAGAGGGGAATATCATCTCGTTCTTATCATCTTGCCTGGATACCGCGGTGATGGACTGCAGGTAACTCCATAAGTCTTGGGTATCTTGCTCTTTTAAATATTGATAAGAGGTGTAAGGCATTGCAGGATACAAATAGCCATGTTTGCCTTTACCATCAAACAAAGCCGCCTTAAAGTTCGCATAATCATCACTACCAATACCAAAGATTACGTGAGGGGTGATATTAGTTGAATAAATCGTTCCAAATGGCGTCTTAAACGGCAGTCCACCAGCAAAACGCTCTCCGCCTTCTGAGCTGTGGCATGCTACACAGTCACCAGCGTTAATGAGGTACTCTCCACGTTTAACGGACGCGGGGTCGAGCGCTGCAAGCTTGGCATCATAATCAAGGCGCTGCTCAGTGATATAGGCACCAATAGCTAATATTTCGTCCTCAGTAAGCTGCCCTTCAAATGCTGGCATCACGTTGTTAAGGCCATACTCGATAGTGAATATAATCTCTTCAATACTCCCGCCATGTAACCAAATTGCGTCGTTTAACAGCGGGGCACCAATTTGAATATTTGCCACAGTGCCATCACCATGACAACTTGAGCAATTTTCGGCAAAAATGTCTTTGCCTAAATCAATTTTAATTTGCGGTGCGTCTAGGTTGCGACGCAGCGGTTGCAGTGATGCTATGTAATAGGCCATCTTGGTAATTTGGTCTTCTGACAAAATACCTTTCCATCCGGGCATGGCTCCATTTCGACCTTTTTTAATAGAATGTAAAATGTCACTTTGAGAGCCGCCATAGAGCCATTCATTATCAATCAGGTTTGGAAAGCTCTTTTGCCCCTGTGCATTAGTAATATGGCAAGCAGCGCAGTGGTTTTCAAACAATGATTTACCACTAATAGTCACCGTTTTATTACTCGCAAGGGCCAATAAACTTTTATCCGTTAATGGCACCATTTCGATTTCTAAGTCTGTGGTTGGCGAACTAAGCGCATCATCACTTTGCTTCCACCCCATCGCCCCTTGCCAATTACCTAGGCCTGGGTACAAAACTAAAAAAACAGCTGCAATAGCAAAGGCTGCTAAATAAGCGATAAAAAGTATACGGGGGGGCGGCGCATCGTTTTCGTCAATGCCATCGAATGTATCAATCGTTTTATCTTTGTCAGCACTCTTATTGTTGCGCCAGTACTTAAAGATCACGAATCCCATGATGCCAAGAAATAACAATGTTAACCCAACGGCCCAAATGTTCCAGAAAGCAGTCATGTTATCGCTCCTGATCGCTGGCTGTATCTTGTCCTAGGCTTTGCAAATACTGAATTAAAGCCTCCCCTTTAGTCACACCTCTCACCGCTATACGAGCCCCTTCTATCTCATTGTCAGTGTAAGGCACACCTAAAGTTTGCAAGGTGCGCATCTTCCCTTCAATCGCATCTCCACTCAGTACTTGTTCAAATAACCAGGGATAAGCAGGCATGATGGATGTAGGAACGACTCTTCGAGGGTTAATAAGGTGAAGCCGTTGCCATTGCGCTGAATACTTGCGCCCAATATTGGTGAGATCCGGTCCCGTGCGCTTTGATCCCCAAAGACTTGGAAATTCATAAATGTCATCGGCTTCCTTATTGGCTCTACCATCTCGTTTCACTTCAGGCGCTATATCACGCACCATCTGGGTATGGCACACATGACACCCTTCGCTAATGTACACATCTCGCCCTGCAGACTGCACGGCCGTTAAGGGTTTAGCTAATGACTCAGCCCGCAGCTCATCTGTACGCGCTAAGCTAGGCACAATAAGTACGAGTATAGAAAAACTCGCCACCAAGGTTGTCGCTAAAATGAGGATGACCACAGATTGAGTAAAGTCCTTACTGAACATGTTCATGACCCTCCACCTTTGTCGACACCGTTTTATATAGATTCAACGCCATCAGTAATAAGCCAAGTACAAAGCAGGCACCACCAATAAATCGCATGAGCAACCAAGGTGCTTTAAAGTCCATAGCCTCTACAAAGCTATAGGCTAATGAGCCATTTTCTAGCTGGGCTAGCCACATATAACCTTCACCAATACCTGCCACCCATAAGGCGATGGCATACAAAGCAACCCCAAGGTGAGCAAGCCAGAAGTGCCACTTAACCAATCGACTGGACCACAGTTCACGCTTATTCCATAGCTTTGGTATAAAGTAATAGAACACCGCAATCGCTGACATGGCGACCCAGCCAAGGGCACCTGAATGAACGTGACCAATCACCCACTCGGTATTGTGGGCCAACATGTTAAACCAACGTATGGCTAAAAGTGGGCCTTCGAATGTCGCCAAGCAGTAATAGAAAATCGCTGACATAAAGAACCACATTATGTAATCCTTTTTTAGCTTTGCCTTGTTTTGCAATAACGTCATGGCGCTATTAAATGCCCCGGCCCATGACGGTAAGAACAAAATGAGCGACATGACTATGCCAATATTTTGCACCCAAACCGGTACAGATGAATAGATAAGATGATGGGTGCCAGCCCAGGTATAAAAACCGACTAAGCCCCAAAAGTGAATAATGGAAAGGCGATACGAATAGATAGGTCGCTCTGCAACCTTTGGAATAAAGTAGTAATTCATTCCGATGATGCCAGCAGTTAATAAAAAGCCGACTGCGTTATGCCCCCACCACCACTGAACTATCGCGTCCTGCGCTCCGGCATAAACGGGATAAGACTTCATAAAGGATGCAGGCAACGCCAAGTTATTAATGATAAAAATCAGAGCGATGACAATAATGAAAGCGCCATAAAACCAGTTGGAAACAAAGATATGCTTTACATTTCGTATCGCTATTGTGCCAAAAAACAACACGGCATAGAGTACCCATACCAGTACGATAAGTAGATCGATAGGCCACTCTAGTTCGGCGTATTCTTTAGTGGTGGTGTAGCCAAGAGGCAGAGTGATAACGGCTAATAATAGGACTAATTGCCAGCCCCAAAATACCATCCAAGAAAGACTTCGATTAAATAATTTGGTCTGACCAGTTCTTTGCACTATGTAGAGTGAGGTTCCCATCAAAACATTAACGACAAAACCGAAAATAACCCCCTGAGTGTGCACTGGACGTAACCGACCAAATTGAAAATATTCAGAGTCAAAGTTAAGTGCAGGCCAGTAAAGCTGAGCGGCTAAGACCAAACCAATGAACATGCCAAAAATTGACCACGCAACAGAGGCCACAATAAAGTAACGGACAACTTTTAAATCATAGTTTGCATCATAAAGCTCAGTGCTAGCTTGCATTGCCTACTCCTTTCCCTTTTGTGTACCCAACACGGAGTAATAATATGAAATATCCTTTTTATCCTGTTCGGTGAGAGTATCTGCTTGCTGCTGCATCAAAATAGCCAAACCACTGGTTCGCTGTTTTGTTTGATAATCATTCAATGCTGAAATTAGATACTGCATTTTTTGACCACGTAAATTGGGATACAGATCGATAGTTGAGATCCCATCCTCACCATGGCAAGTCATACATACTCTGGCTTTCTCTTTACCAATAATAAAATTGGGGTCATAGTCCGCAGATGCGGTTACTGTCCAAAATACGAGTATTAGTAGGAGGGGTAGTCGGTTCATAAGCAGTCCCTTATCTTCTATAGCACCTTATTGAAACTAGTCGGTCTTGCTTGATTTTCCACAAAATCCATAAATATTATTGCAAAGCCATTACGGACTTTGTTGCCAAAAAGTTCACTCGCTAATCATAAATGCACAATGCCATTAAACCTGTAACCCATATTTAAAAGCGTTTACCTAGCGCTAACCCACATCGAGTTGCAAGCATAAAGTACAAGATTAACAATAGTTAAGGCTTATATTTTTGTGAACTGAATCAAAACTATCGGCTAATTTCTGTGGGATATTTATGCGAACGTATCAGCTTGTATCAACTATTTTTTAGAGGTCTTTATGGATTTTATAAGACATGTGCCTGCACTATTTTCAATGTTCGTAGGCATCGCAATCGTTGAGTTTGCAGTAGTGGCTTTTGGGTTAGTGGTCAATCGAGTTCAAAACATCTTAAGCAGAAGCTAACAAATAGAGGCTGAGCAAAAATAAAGCCTTGTTACATAGGTAAGGGGTTACATAGGCAAGGGGGTACAAATATGAGGGATTACATCGACTGAGTATTTGCTCACTAGCACACAGCGCCTATATTTAAAGTAGCAAGGATTTAGCGTGACGTAATAAGCGGTGTAATCCATGCTTTTAACGCTATCACTTTATAATTTATACCTGTATTAAACCTGTATTAAACAGGAGAATGTTATGCGAACAAAACAGATCCTTTGCCCAACCGACTTTTCAGAAACAGCATCTCATGCAATAGGCTACGCCATAGAAATGGCCACGTTTTATAAAGTTGGGATCTGCCTTTTACATGTTGTCGATAAACCCTTTGGTGATAAATATACCCGTGTGTTAGCGGTGTCACCCGATGATCTGATCGAGAGAATGGAAAAAGAGGCTGCCGAGAAAATGAAGCAGTTTATCACCACTCTCGATGATACTCTGTCTTTTGAAAGTGCTATTTGCCATGGCCACCCTGTAGAACAAATTTTATTGACCGCTGAAAAGCTGGATGTTGGCATGATAGTTATGGCAAGTCATGGCCGCACAGGGCTTGCTCACTTTCTCAATCCCAATACTACCGAAGATGTTGTCTGTAAAGCTCACTGCCCAGTACTAGTGGTCAAATAGCGCTAATGGTTAAGTAGCGCTAGATTTAACGTATAAAAAATCCAAGCTTAGAAACTAAACTCGGATTATTAGCAATTTTTGCTCAGCCGAAATAATTAACTTATCTTACTGGCTTAACTCGATTTTAATACCACATCAAAACAACTACGAATAATCTCAAGCCCCTTATCAACTTGCTCATCTGGCGCAGTCAGTGGCACTAAAATTCGCAGTACATTGCCATAGGTTCCACAAGACAACAAAATAAGCCCTCTATCTCGCGCTTCCTTGAGCATTTGAGCGCAATACTCTGGTGCAGGTTTACCGTCTTGCATAAGCTCCACTGCGATCATGGCGCCAAGACCACGTACATCAACGATTTGCTGATGCGCTTCCGCCATCGCTTTGAGCGACGCCTTAAGCTTCGCCCCAAGTGCATTCGCTCTTTGTAGCAGTTTCTCCTCTTCAAACACTTCTATCACGGCAAGTGCTGCAGCGCAGGCTAACGGACTACCACCATAGGTGCCGCCTAAGCCGCCCGCACCAATAGAGTCCATCACTTCAGCACTACCTGTAATACCTGAGAGCGGGAAGCCTCCAGCAATAGATTTCGCAAAGGTCGTGATATCTGCCGCTACTCCCATCTGCTCCATAGCAAAAAAGGTACCGGTACGTCCTGCACCAGTTTGAACCTCATCGGCGATCAACATAATGCCGTGCTTATCGCATAGCTGACGTAATTGCTGCATGAACGCTACTGAGGTGTGATAAAAACCGCCTTCGCCTTGTACCGGTTCAATAATGATGGCAGCGATATCATCAGGCTCTGCATCGTTCTTAAAGATGCGTTCAATCGATGCGATAGCATCGTCATCACTCACTCCATGCAGCGCACAGGGAAACTCGGCTCTAAATACATTCGCCGACATCAACCCCATGCCTTTACTGTAAGGGGCAACTTTACCTGTTAAGGCTAATGCCGCCATAGTGCGGCCATGATAGCCCGAGGTAAAGGCGATAACACCGCTGCGTTTGGTGTGAGCCCTAGCCACTTTCACGGCATTCTCAACCGCCTCTGAGCCACTGGTAAATAGCGCTGTTTTCTTAGCAAAATCGCCAGGCACAAGCTGATTAAGCTTCTCGCAGACTTGAATATAATTCTCATAACCCAGCACCATAAAGCAAGTATGAGAAAACAGCTCTAACTGCTCAGCTACCGCGGCTTTGACTTTATCATGCAGGTGGCCGGTATTAAGCACCGCAATGCCTCCAGCAAAGTCGATAAACTCACGTCCTTCGACATCCCAGACCGTAGCATTGTCGGCGCGCTGAGTGTAAATAGGATGAATTTGGCCCACACCATTAGCAACCGCGGCCTGGCGGCGCACCATAAGTGACTCATTAGTTGTCATAATAACTTCCTCTTAATCCCAATCCGTTGAAAGTGCGCTTTTAGTGACATCATCATAAAAACAGGTATTAAACTGACATACAGATATACTTCATCTCCAGGTACTCTTCGATACCAAATTTCGAACCTTCACGGCCAAGTCCAGAGGCTTTTATACCGCCAAATGGTGCTACTTCAGTCGAGATAAGCCCTGTATTGACACCCACCATACCGTATTCAAGTGCTTCAGAGACTTTCCATACCAGTGAGATATCGCGGCCATAAAAATAGGCGGCTAAACCAAACTCGGTGTCGTTAGCTTGCTTAATCACATCATCAACATCAGAGAATTTAAATAAAGGTGCCAGTGGGCCAAAGGTTTCCTCTTTAGCGACTAACATGCTTTTATCAACATTGGTGACAATCGTTGGCTCAAAGAAGTTGCCACCTAAGCTCGCCAGTTTGCCCCCTGTAACCAATGTCGCGCCTTTCGAAAGCGCATCTTCAAGATGTCTTTGTACCTTAGCCACGGCATCACTGTTAATCAGTGGACCAGTGGTAACGCCAGCATCGGTGCCAAGGCCGACCTTCAACTTAGCCACTGCGCTGGCTAGCTTCTGGGCAAACTCATCGTATACACCCTCTTGGACATAGATACGGTTTGCACACACGCAGGTTTGCCCTGCGTTACGATACTTAGCAATCATAGCCCCTTCGACAGCCGCATCGATGTCAGCATCGTTAAATACGATAAATGGCGCGTTACCGCCAAGCTCGAGTGACATTTTCTTAAGTGTCGGCGCGCATTGCTGCATCAGCTTAATACCCACTGGCGTCGAGCCAGTGAAAGACAATTTTCGCACCACAGGGTTAGCACAAAGCTCATTACCTATGGCAATTGCATCGCCTGTAACCACGCTAAAGACTCCAGCAGGAATGCCTGCACGCTCGGCAAGCTCTGCAAGTGCCAATGCGGTAAAGGGCGTTTGCGGCGCAGGTTTTACCACCATAGTGCAACCCGCCGCTAATGCTGGGGCAGCTTTACGAGTGATCATCGCAGCAGGAAAGTTCCACGGCGTAATCGCTGCGGTGACGCCAACGCTTTGCTTAATCACCATCAAACGCTTATCACCTTGATGGCCTGGGATCGTATCGCCATAAACGCGCTTAGCTTCTTCGGCGAACCATTCAATAAATGAGGCAGCATAAACGACCTCACCTTTCGCTTCTGCTAGCGGCTTGCCTTGCTCCGTAGTCATCATCAGTGCTAAATCGTCTTGATGTTCAAGTAATAGCTCAAACCAGCGATTCAGTTTTGCGCCGCGTTCTTTAGCCGTTAACGCACGCCATGCAGGAAGGGCTTTCTCAGCCGCCGTTATCGCCGCTTTGGTTTCTGTCGTGCCCATTACCGGCACACTGCCAATCACTTTATGGGTAGCAGGATCGGCTATCTCGACCTTTTCACCGCTTATGGCTTCAAGCCACTCGCCATTTATATAACATTGCTGACGTAGCAAACTCATATCATTTAACTGCACGGGTTACTCCTTAATTGGCTTTAGCACTTTTAGCTTATCGGCTAGTTTGATTCGACTGCTTTAAGCCGAATTGAGTTCATCGTTGAGCGAATAAAATTACACACCTAGCTTGTCACGCATAGTGTAGTACCAAGCGCCAATAGCGCTAAAAGGCACCTTTAACGCGTGCCCGCCAGGGAACGGATAATGGGGCAAGCCCGCAAAAGCATCGAAACGAGTTGCTTGTCCATTAATCGCTTCGGCTAAGATCTTACCCGCTAAATGCGTATAAGTTACCCCATGACCACTACAGCCTTGTGAATAATAGATATTACTGCCGATGCGGCCCACTTGAGGTAAACGCGACAGGGTCAGTAAAAAATTGCCTGTCCAAGTATAATCAATCTTCACATCTTTAAGTTGTGGAAAGGTCTTGAGCATCTTAGGTCTGATGATCGACTTAATATCAGCCGGATCGCGCGCCCCATAAACTACACCACCACCGTAAATTAGGCGGTTGTCACCCGATAGACGAAAGTAATCGAGTAAGTAGTTACAATCTTCAACGCAGTAGTTTTGTGGCAATAAGCTTTTAGCCAGCTCTGCACTCAGCGGCTCTGTCGTGATCACCTGCGTACCGCAAGGCATAGACTTAGCCTGTAGCTTTGGCATCAAACCGCCTAAGTAAGCATTGCCCGCGACGACGACAAACTTAGACTTAACGCTGCCATTCGCTGTATGCACAACAGGATTGTCACCCTCTTCCACTTTTATAACTGCTGAGTCTTCATAGATCTTGCCACCTAGCGACTCCACCGCATGGGCTTCACCTAACGCAAGATTTAACGGGTGAATATGGCCACCACTTTTATCGAGTAATCCACCGACGTAAGATTCGGTATCAACCACTTTACGAATGTCATTTTTATCAAGCAACTCAAGATGGTTCATGTGACCATGCTTTTCCCACAAGGCTTTTTGTGATTGCAAGTGCCCCATCTGCTTATCATTTAGCGCAGCAAACACACCACCATCTTGCAGATCGCATTGAATGTTATATTTTTTGATGCGTTCTTTTATGATGCGAGCACCTTCGAAAGCCATTTCACCAAATAGCTTCCCGGCCTCTTTACCGACGGTTTTTTCAATCGAGTCGATATCACGGCTAAAACTGTTAACTATTTGGCCGCCATTTCGGCCCGACGCGCCCCAACCAATGCGAGCCGCCTCCAATACAGTGACCTTGTAGCCCATTTCCAGTAGATGTAATGCTGTCGACAATCCGGTGTAACCCGCACCAATAATACAAACATCAGTTTCGATATTGTCTTGCAGCATTGGGCGCTCAGTTTTATCGTTGGCTGATGCCGCGTAGTATGAATCTACATGTGGTGTGCTGGTCATGGTTTCCGCCTGTCTTTCATTGATTATTATTGACATAACTTCTGTCCTTTTGTGCTTAAGCTGCGAATTTTTAGATCTCGATAAGTGAGCCTTCACAGGCTCACTATCTTTAACAAATTAGTCTTCAACAAATGGGTTTTCGATAAGTTGGTAACCCTGACGGGTATAAAAGCTAGCAGGTAACTTTTATACCCGAGTGACGCTAATAAGGTTAAGCAGAGCTAGAACGCTGCTTAATATCTGCGCGACGTGCGAAGTACCAAGAGATAAATGCGATAAGCGATACGATAAGAATGATCAAGGTCGCCAGCGCATTAATCTTAGGCGAGACTCCCATACGTACCGAGGAGAACACCACCATAGGCAGGGTCGTAGCACCTGGTCCTGATGCAAAGCTGGCAATCACTAAGTCATCCAGAGATAAGCTAAATGACAGTAACCAACCCGCTACTAGCGCAGGAGAGATCATCGGCACCGTAATGGCGAAGAAGGTCTTAAATGGTGTCGCCCCTAGATCTTGCGCAGCTTCTTCAACCGAGCGGTCAATTTCACGTAAGCGCGATGACACAACAACGGCCACATAAGCGGCGCAGAAGGTTGAGTGGGCAATCCAAACGGTTAACATGCCACGCTCTGCAGGCCAGCCAAACAAGTCGGCCATATGCACAAACAAGAGCAGCAAAGACAGACCGGTAATCACCTCAGGCATCACGAGTGGCGCCGTGATCATGTTAGACAGAGTTAACTTACCCCAACCTCGAGCAAATCGCGTCATTACAAATGCCGCCATGGTGCCGATGATCACTGCCATAGTAGAAGCGTAAAACGCCACCTGTAAACTGGTCCATACAGCATCCAGGATCTGCTGATCGCGTAACAGCTCACCGTACCATTTGGTTGAAAAACCAGCCCATACGGTCACTAACTTAGACTCGTTAAATGAGTAAATCACCAAGATAAACATTGGCGCGTACAGGAAAAACATACCCGCCCAAAGCATAATGGTAGAAAAACTTAATTTCTTCATGCTGTTTTCTCCATCTCTTTAGCCTGATAACGGTGGAACAGAGTAATCGGAATAATCAGTAAGCCGAGCATGACAATCGCAAGCGCAGACGCCACCGGCCAATCACGGTTATTGAAGAACTCCTGCCACAACACCTTGCCTATCATTAACGAGTCTGGGCCACCCAGTAGTTCAGGGATAACAAACTCGCCCACGACCGGAATAAATACCAACATAGATCCGGCTATCACGCCGCCTTTAGACAGAGGTAGTGTGACTTTCCAAAAGGTATTGAGACTACGGGATCCCAAATCGGCAGCGGCTTCGAGTAAGCTACCATCTAGCTGAGATAGATTGGCGTAAAGCGGCAAAATCATAAACGGTAAGTAACTGTAGATAATACCAATATAGACTGCGGTATTCGTGTTTAGGATCTGCAGCGGCTCGGAAATAATTCCAGTCCACATCAACACATTATTAATCACTCCGTTGTTACTCAATATGCCCATCCAGGCGTAAACTCGAATAAGAAATGAGGTCCAAGAAGGCAGCATCACCAACAGGATTAACAAGGTTTGATTACGCTTTGGCGCACGCGCAATGGCATAGGCCATCGGGTAGCCAATCAACAAACAACCTATGGTTGAAATGGTCGCCATTTTAAGCGAGCCAAGGTAGGCGTTGTAATACAAAGAGTCATCTAGAATAAGCAGATAATTACCTAAATTCAGCATGATCTGCAAAGACTCTTCAGCATACTGGAACAGAGGTTCGTAGGGCGGTATCGAGATAATCGGTGTAGAAAAACTAATCTTAAGTACGATGGCAAAAGGGAGTGCGAAGAACATCAGTAGCCAAAAGTATGGGACACCTATGGTCCAACATTGACCCTTGGGCAATCTAAATTTTAACGGCTTTTTCATGTTCAGTTCCTTATGATCTAAGGACCACTCCGCAGGTGGCCTCCCAGCTGATGAAAACCGCTTCTTCCCATGTAGGAGGGTCTGAACGACGTTCACGGTTAGTCATAATGGTTTGGATAAGCTGCTTATTCGGCAGGCGGATGTAGTACACAGAAATCCCCCCTAAATATGCAATATCCTCAACGACCCCGCTAGACCAGTTATGCTCGCCTTCAGGCTGCTCACGAGTAATACGCGTCTTCTCAGGACGAACGGCAACCCACACCGTTTTATCTTCCACACTGGTTGATACCCCATGATCGATAAATAGTTTTTGCGATAAGCCCTCGCTTTTAATCAGTACATGATCGGCTTTATCGACTACGATTTCACCTTCAAACAAGTTAACACTACCAATAAATTCCGCTACCATACGGCTATTGGGGCTCTCATAAATATCGGTAGGTGAACCTGTTTGAGCAATCCAACCATCATTCATTATCGAGATGCGACCTGCCATGGTCATGGCTTCTTCTTGGTCATGGGTTACCATTACACAGGTCACGCCAACGGCCTCTAAAATATCCACCACCTCAAGTTGCATCTGAGTGCGTAGTTTTTTATCTAACGCTCCCATCGGCTCATCGAGCAGTAACAGCTTAGGACGCTTCGCTAACGAACGGGCTAATGCCACACGCTGTCGCTGACCACCCGATAATTGGTTAGGCTTGCGCTTAGCGTAGGTTTCCATGTGCACTAGCTTTAGCATCTCCTGCACCCGAGACGTAATTTCCGCTTTTGTTAACTTATCTTGCTTCAAGCCAAAAGCGATATTTTGCTCTACCGTCATATGGGGGAATAGCGCATAAGACTGAAACATCATATTGATAGGGCGTTCATGGGGTGGCATGTCGGTAATGTCTTCACCATCTAGAAAGATGCGCCCTTCAGATGGCTTTTCAAATCCAGCCAGAATACGTAGCAGGGTAGACTTACCCGAGCCCGAACCGCCTAGCAATGCAAAAATCTCCCCTTTCTTGATATTTAGCGTGACATCATCTACTGCACGCACTTCATCAAATAGCTTACTTACTCTGTCTATCTGAAGTAGCACTTCGCCCTGCGTCTTTTTAATCGAATTATTGGTGACGTCCAAGGTACTAGCCATATTACTTCTCCAACTAAGGGCCATAATTGCAGCCCTTTGTATCAATTCATCTATTACTTGTGGATCAAAAAGGGCAAGGCGATGCCTTGCCCAAACTTGATTAATAGCCCGATTTCACTTTGGTCCATACACGCGTCAATGAACGCTGCGACTTCATTGGACGAACATCGCCAACATACAAACGATCGAGTACTTCTTTCGTTGGGTAAATAGACGTGTTAGTACGTACATCTTCATCAACTAAAGGCAGTGCTGGTACGTTTGGATTAGCGTAAGCAACATAGTTGGTAATTGGCGCTATCACCTCAGGGCGTAGCAGGTAGTTAATAAAGGTATGCGCATTTTTAACGTTGGCTGCATCAGCTGGTATAGCTAGCATATCAAACCATAGGTTTGAGCCTTCTTTCGGAATTGAATACTCGATAGTGTTGCCATTTTCCGCTTCATCGGCACGATCGGCGGCCTGGAAAATGTCACCCGAATAACCAAATGCTACACAGATATCGCCATTGGCTAAGTCTGTAATGTAACGAGATGAATGGAAGTAAGTGATGTAAGGACGCACTTTAGCGAGTACTTCACCGGCTTTTTTAAAGTCTTCAGCTTTGGTACTGTTTGGATCAAGGCCTAGATAGATAAGCGCCATAGGGATCATCTCGTCAGCACTATCGAGCAGAGACAAGCCACACTGAGAAACCTTCTCGGCATACTTTGGATTAAAGATAAGTTCTAAAGAATCAACCGGGGCGTCTTCACCAAGTACCGCCTTGACCTTTTCTACGTTATAACCAATACCGTTAGTTCCCCAAAGGTATGGCACTGAATACTGATTCCCTGGGTCAGCAGATTCAAGCTGAGTCATCAGCTCGGGGCTTAAATTCTTATGATTTGATAGTTGGTTTGAATCCAGTTTCTGAAAGGCACCCGCTTTAATTTGCTTTGCTAGGAAGCTATTAGAAGGGACGACAATATCGTAACCTGAGCGGCCTGAAAGCAATTTGGCTTCGACGACTTCATTACTGTCAAACACATCATAAATAACACGAATGCCAGTCTCTTTTTGGAAGTTTTCTAGCGTATCTTCAGCAATATAATCTGACCAGTTATATACACGAACCACTTCTTCTGCATATGCGGTAGTCGATGCCAGTACACTTGCTGTGACGAGCGCAAGTGTGGTCACCTTTTTAAAAAGTTTCATGCTTTCTCCTATTTAGCGTAGCAGCAGATAATGCAACTCTGCTGTCCATTCATTGTTTGCCAATTTATCGGCTTTAGTTCTTATAGTTAACCAATGCTACACCTGAAAAACCGCATCGGCAGTGTGGTACTGCTTTACAGCTTTCATATAGATAACACTCTTTAAAATGCTATCTATATGAGTAACTTTCTTTAAATTATTCCATCATTTTAGGGCAGAGAAACATCCCCAAACATCACTCTGCCACAACGCGTTATACCGTCAGCAATAAGAACTTGCGTTCCCATGAGCTAATCACTTGACGATAATTTTCTAAGTCAGCTTGCTTAACGGCGATATAGCCATTGGTAAAGGTATCGCCCAAATACTCACGACACGCTGAGCTTTCAGCCATAACAGCCAAAGACTCCTCTAGTGTTAACGGCAGCGCGATACCGCTACGGGTTTCATTGGCTCGACCTTGCACTGGCGTTGATGGCTTAACGTCTTCAACCATGCCCATATAACCACATAAAAGGCTGGCGGCAATCGACAAATAGCTGTTGGCATCGGCGCCAGCTATACGGTTTTCAATGCGTAGATTTTGTGGTGAAGATTCAGGAATACGCAGGCCACAAGTACGGTTTTCTTCGCCCCACTCCAAATTTACTGGTGCAGATGCACCCGGTAAGAAACGGCGAAATGAGTTAACGTTTGGCGCTAATAGCGGCAATAGCTCAGGGATGA
This sequence comes from Shewanella sp. 0m-6, assembly GCF_052977325.1. Lineage (NCBI taxonomy): Bacteria > Pseudomonadati > Pseudomonadota > Gammaproteobacteria > Alteromonadales > Shewanellaceae > Shewanella > Shewanella sp. 0m-6. The sequence goes on along the minus strand of NZ_JBRIMD010000007.1, from coordinate 173,514 downwards.
ACTTCTGCAGCCCACCGATGAAGCTGTAAAACAGCGGGCTTTTAGTGCCATCTTCATTGGAAAAGATATTCTTGCCTGACTTGGTATCTACAATACTCTGATGCAGGTGCATCGCGCTGCCAGGCTCATTGGTGATTGGTTTTGCCATAAACGTGGCGCAGACGTTGTGCTTAAGAGCAGCTTCGCGCAGGGTACGCTTAAACACAAAGACTTGGTCCGCTAAAGACAGTGCGTCACCATGGGAGAAGTTAATCTCCATCTGCGCGGTGCCTTCTTCGTGGATCAAGGTATCAATATCTAGACCTTGTTCCTCACACCAGTCATACATATCTTCAAATAACGGGTCATACTCATTTGCCGCATCGATAGAAAAAGACTGACGACCAGACTCTTGGCGACCAGAGCGGCCAATAGGAGGGATCAGAGGTTGATCCGGATCTTCATTAATACGTGTTAAATAGAACTCCATCTCTGGTGCAACAACAGGCTTCCAACCTTTATCTTCGTAAAGCTTAAGTACTTTTTTAAGTAAGTTACGTGGGGACAATTCGATAGGGTTTCCCATCTTATCGTAGGTATCGTGGATAACCTGTGCAGTCGCTTCTATCGTCCAGGGCAGTTTAAATATCGCATTTTCATCCGGCACACAGACAAAGTCGATATCCGCTTCATCAAGCAGCGCATCATAGGATTCATCATCAACATAATCACCAGTGACGGTTTGCAGTAATACACTTTCTGGTAAGCGCATGCCTTTTTCATCTATAAATTTGGCAACGGGCGCAATCTTGCCTCGGGCGATACCAGTCATATCGCATACGACACATTCAACTTCGGTAATTTTGTGTTCTTTTAAATAATTAACTAACTTTTTCATGATTATTTCACTCTGCTTGCTGCACGGCGCTGACATGCCTGATTAAAGGCTTTAAAGATGGCGGTGTAAAAAGGACTATCGAGTACTTTCCATTCCGGATGCCACTGTACGCCTAGTGCAAAATTCTTTGCTTCTTTGACAGAAAACGCTTCTATCAACCCATCGTTTGCATATGCTTCTGGCCGCAACCCAACACCTAGGCGATCGACACCTTGGGTATGGACAGAGTTCACCTCTGCAGAGCTGCGGCCCCATGCATCGTGAAGCAGTCCTCCAGGTTCTATTTTAACCTCGTGCGAAATACCGTATTGCACCTCTACCGGCTGCGTTTTGTCTTCTCTATGTTCGATAAACCCGTCCAGTTCATGCAGCTTTTGATGCAAGCTGCCACCATAAACAACGTTCATCTCTTGAAATCCACGGCAAATAGCAAGTACTGGTACGCCTGCATCGATTGCTGCTTTTAACAAGGGGAGAGTGGTCGCATCGCGCTTGGGATCATGTAGTGTCCCCTCATCACTTGCGGGACCTTGGAAATGGTGTGGTTCGATATTTGATGGGGAGCCCGTAAACAGTATTCCATCTAAACGGGCAAGAATAGTTTCTGCGGGGCAATGCCCTAACGCAGGGATAACTAATGGCCAAGCTTGTGTCGCATCTGCTATTGATAATAAATACTTCTCACCCACAATATTGAAAGGGTGCAAGCCCAACTGCTGATTACATGCAGTCACACCAACAACTGCGAGCCCTACTTCCGACATAAAACACCTTCAATCCTTTGTCTTCGTAATTTTTAGAATTATTTTGAATAGTTGTTATCTTGATTTACGAAATCTTGAATAATGAACAGTTATTGCGCATATGTTCATTTTTTCACACACTACACGGATTCAATAAGGGAGGCAATAGGCTGGATTAAAGGAATGTTAAAAAATGTAAACTATTTTAACATCCCTTTATTTATCAGTAAGATAAATAAGTCGAATTTTATTTTCATTTGTTTCTAAATGCATAAAGATAAAGTTTTTATGCGTAATTAGCATAACCAATCAGTTTGATAAAATTAACGTTCACCTTGAGTGAATGCTTTATATTATTTACATGGGAGCATAAAAAATAGTATTAGCTCATCGAGCTAGTAACTAATGTCATAGAAGGTGGAGATGACAGGATATTGATATTGATAACCCTACCTTTGAGAGTCACACTCGCGAAGGTAGGGAAGAGATAAGGCTGGAGAGATTATCTAGAAATTAGCAGGTGTCGTCGCACTGATAATTCGGCACGATTGTTCGTACGGATTACGAAAACGATGTGGCAACTCGCTATTAAAGTAATAGCTATCCCCTTCTTTTAACTCAAAGACTTCATCACCCACGGTCAGCTCTAAACGCCCTTCGATCACCATTGCCGCCTCTTGACCTTCATGCTTAAGCATTTCAATCCCCGTATCAGAGCCCGGCGGGTAGGTTTCACTCATGACAGACATGGCCCGATTTGGAAAGTCTCGACCGATTAACTTAAAGTCCAACATACCGTCGCCGATATCTAACAGCTCATCACTGCGGTACACCACTTTTTGCTCAGCAGCCGAAGTATCTTCAATAGAAAAAAACTCTACTAAAGACATAGGTAAGCCAGAAAGCACCTTTTTCAACGAACTAACCGAAGGGCTAACGCTATTTTTTTCAATCATGGAGATGGTGCTGTTAGTCACACCAGCGCGCTTAGCAAGCTCTCGTTGAGACAAGCCCTTCTCTTTTCTAACCCGTTTAAGGTTTTCTCCAATATCCAAAATCTTTCCCCTAATTGAAGTAATCGTTTTTGTCTTCAACAACGTGTAGAGCAATACTACGCATTCTCGGTACAACTAGAGCCCGCTTTTAATCACCTGCGGAGTGAATAGCACCGAGTGTGTTTGTATTCTACAGGAAAGCATGTTAAAAATAACGAACATCTGTAAATAATTTATTAATATAACTTAGAATATACCGTCACAATTCCAATTTACAATAAAAACATATATTTGGAGAAAAGATGTCAACTAAAAACCCGGTTCATAGCGACCAATACCCCGCATCCTATTACTTCGCAACCGCTAAAGAACTGCATCAATCACCACGATTAGAAGAAGTATTAGATGTAGATGTGTGTGTGGTCGGCGGCGGATTTAGTGGCATTAACACGGCAATTGAACTGGCTCAAAAAGGCTTTAGCGTAGCCCTACTTGAAGCAAAACGCATTGGCTGGGGAGCATCGGGCCGTAATGGCGGCGAGCTTATCCGCGGCATTGGACATGACCTTAGTCAATTTAAAAACATCATAGGTAACGAAGGTGTAAAAGCTATCGAACAGATGGGCTTTGAAGCGGTAGATATCGTTAGGCAACGTGTAGCTGAGCACAATATTGATTGTAACTTACAGATGGGCTACTGCGACTTAGCCATTCGTCCTCGCCATATGAGGGAGCTTGAAGAAGATTTTGAACATCTAAATAATATCGGCTACGGCCACAATATGACCTTACTCGATAAATCTCGCATTGGGGAAGTGATAGGCTCTGACTTTTACCAAGGCGCATTAGTTGATATGGCCAGTGGCCACTTACACCCTCTTAACCTAGCCCTAGGCGAAGCCAAAGTTGCTCGCAGTTTAGGTGTTAAGATGTATGAATATAGCGCTGCGAAAAAAATCATTAAGGGCGATAAGCCAAAAGTTATCACCGAGCAGGGTGAGGTTAATTGTCAATACCTTGTATTAGCTGGCAACGCCTACTTAGGCTTAGATTTAGAAGAGAATATTGGCAGTAAGGTCCTTCCCGCTGGCACCTATATTTTAGCTACCGAGCCGCTAACTCAGGAGCAATGCGATGCTATTATCCCGCAGAATATGGCGTTTGCCGACTTAAGAGTCGATCTTGATTACTATCATCTATCTGAAGATAACCGCCTGCTATTCGGCGGTCTGTGTACCTACTCAGGCAAAGATCCAAAAGATATTGAAGCCGCACTTAGACCCAATCTTGAAAAAGTATTTCCACAGCTAAAAGGCATTAAAATCGACTATGAATGGGGAGGCATGATGGGTATAGGCGCCAACCGTTTACCACAAATTGGTCGTTTGCCTGATGCCAAAAATATCTTCTATGCTCAGGCTTATGCAGGTCATGGTGTTAACGCCACCCATATGGCGGCAAAGTTGATTGCCGAGGCGATAACCACCCAAGCAGAACGCTTCGATATCTTCGCCAAAATCCCGCATATGACTTTTCCTGGCGGACCACACCTACGGTCACCGATGTTAGCAATGGGCATGCTTTATCATAGATTTAAGGATATTTTTTAACGTCGACTTTTAGACCAGCCTAAATAATAAACGGACTTTATCGTCCGTTTATTATTGCTCAACAATCAAGGCTTAACTTAATGCCATATCGACCGCATATCCACAGTGGATCGCTGTCGTATCATAGAGAGGCACTTGGGTATCATGTTGCCCGATCAATAATGCAATCTCTGTACACCCCAGAATGACCGCTTGATCTCCTTGTGCATGTAAGCAATTAACAATATCTAAATATTGCTGCTTTGAAGCGTCGTTAATCACGCCTTGGCATAATTCCTCATAAATAACATGGTGCACAAGATTGCACTCAGCTTCAACGGCATGTTATTTAATTTGGGCGGTCTGAAGATTACGATAGGATCTATGTTCAAGCTGCTTTTCTGTCAGTCCAAATTGAGCTGCTAAGCTCACCAGTTCGGCTCGATAGACGTCTAACATCGCTTCATCATCAGTCATAATGGCAAACTCGGCAAAGTCACCAATCCCAGCTAAATGATCGACAGTGATATGGAGCTTATCAATAAAATAGATACTGCGCTGTTTCTGCATCTCTAAACACACCTCATAACCCATGGTTTTGAGCATGCTTTTAGCGCTATTAGTATCGGTGATATTGGTCGCTTCACAGCGATCGGCTTGCGGCCCTTTTACTATCCAAAGCTTGATACCCGATGGCTCGCACTCGCGTATGCAGACACTTTTTTTCTCAGACAGCAGCTGCTGGTCATTGGTATCAAAGTAACAATCTGATTCGATATTATCTTCAAACATGACTTCGTGCTCTATTGAACTCAATATGTCTAAGAACGCGGACTTACAACCCAAGCGGTACTTTAACTCGACTTCAAACTGACCTTTAAAATGCTCGTCATTCATATATTATCGCTCTCGCTTAGCTTTATTTGCCTTTCACTTAGCAGCCATAATATCTGTTTTATATTAGCAAGTTAGCGATACCGATAACGTTTCCAGCTTTATCACAACTTATAAATCAACAATCGCTCTGGCTCCGGTGTTGTCAGAGTTATCACCAGTACTCTGCTTTATTTAAGGCGTCGACACAGCGGCACTGACCACTTAATGGCTGCAGCGTCTTTGCAGCGAGAGATTGACCAAGCCAGCCTTCAGGGTAAGTCAACGTATGCGGAGCCTTAACAATATCTTCGCTAAGCTGTTTAAACCCAACTTTTGAGTAGTAGTTAGGGTCGCCGTAGGTAAACACAAGCTCAACCCCTTTTTCAGTTAACGTTTCTAGACCAAACTTAATCAATGCCTGACCCACTCCCTGGCGCTGAAAATCGGGATGAACAGCGACGGGCGACAAGATAAAACCATTGATGTCAGTTTCAAAGGTTAACCTTGAAAACATGATGCTCCCCGCTAGCTTACCGCCTTCTGTCGCAACAAAGATAAACAGATCATCACTGCCTGTTGTATTCATAAGAGCCGTCGTTAACTCGCCAATCACTTTACCTTCATCAGCGCCTTCGGAGGCGCTAAAGGTTTCATTGAAAAGATGCGAGATCTCTTTGGCGTTATCTGTGTTGCACTGTAAAAACTTCATCTCTATTTTCCTAATAATCTTATAATCGGGAGTTATTAAATCTTCTGTAAAATCAACATTTGATAGTCAAACTCATCCTGCCGCTTAGCCGCTATTTCGATCTCTTTGTTAATGTCTAGCAGCGCCTTTGAGTTCGGCATTAAAGGCGCTAACTCATCAATACGGGTCTGAAGCGGCTGATAATATTCACTCCAAGCTTGCTCACTGAGTGCAAAGCTATCAATCAACTCATAGCCAGCCTGTTTAGCCTGCTCAATACGCTGGTTTGCAGTGACCATATCTGGGTATTCTTGTTGCCAAAATTCTCTCAATTCATCGCTGGGAGTATCTGTACTCCAAACTAGATCGCTGATGACTAAATACCCCTGGGGCTTGAGCAATGGTTTCCAATTTTTAAAAGCTTGCTCTACCCCCATGATATAAGCACTACCTTCGCTCCAGATAACGTTAAACTCGGCTTTTGAAAAAGGCATTTCAGTCATGCTTGTACACACGGTTTTCACACGTTGAGCGAGCCCTTGACTCAAGCTCTGCTTTAAACTGCTCAGGCTAGACTCATCATTATCTAGCGCAGTGATGACAAATTCAGAATGCTGAGCCAACACCCGAGTAGCCACACCTTTGCCACAGCCAACGTCTAACAGCTCCCCCGAGTTAAGCGAAACAGCCTTTAGTGCTGTTAATGAGTCAGTTTCTGCACCTGGGCCGAATCTTGTTAACCCATCAAAGATTAACTCAAAATCAGCCATATACTGCTCATGTTCATTCATATCTTTAGATAACCATTTCAATCTCAAAGCCTGTTTTTCATCGAAGCCCTGCTTCATCAACCACTCTAGATGTGCATCAGGAGCCTGCATTTCTGTCGCTTGATGCCACTCTCTCATCGACCCCATGCCAAGCATTGCACTGAGCAGTTCTTTCGCTTGCTGTTTCTGGGCTATCTCATCATCTAAAACCTTGAGTCGTTGCAGTAGCAACTGCCTGTCGATGCGACTTTCTAGGCAAGCCTGACACTCTTTTAGGCTTAATCCCCCTGCCTGTAATTGTTGCAGTAGCTTTAAACGTTGCACATCCTGTTCAGAGTAACGCCTATATCCATTTGCCTGTCGCGTAGCCGAAATTAACCCCAGCTTTTCATAATAGAGCAGAGTCGAGCGACTTAATCCGATTTTTAGTGCTAGCTCAGAAATGCGATACATAGGCTGCCCTCAATATTTATGGCTACCATAAACTATGAAGCATTAGACAGGTCAATAAAAATTTTATTTTACAATTACACAAACACCAAAAAGCCCCTAAGTTTACACTTAAGGGCTTTGGTTACTTCAACAGGCATAACAACATTGATTGACTCAGAAATTAATCCAGCACTAACCAAGTTGCCTTAATTTCGGTGTATTTATCAAAGGCATGTAGCGACTTGTCGCGACCATTACCCGACTGTTTATAGCCACCAAATGGCGCGGTCATATCGCCGCCATCATAGTGATTGATCCACACCATGCCGCTTCGAAGGGCCTTAGCCGTCTTGTGCGCTTTATTGATATCCGATGTCCACACCCCCGCTGCGAGGCCATAGATGGTGTCATTGGCAATCTCAATCGCCTGCTGCATGCCATCAAAAGTGATTACCGATAATACTGGGCCAAAGATCTCCTCTTTAGCGATGGTCATCTTGTTATCAACATTTGAGAAAATAGTCGGCTCAATATAAACGCCACCCGACTCTTGCATCACCTGAGAGCCACCATGATTTAAGGTTGCACCTTCATCGATTCCCGCTTGAATATAGCCAAGCACATTATCTAACTGCTGTTTATCGACAACTGCGCCAGAAGTGGTCGCGGGATCTAAGGGGTGCCCAGGTGTCCAGCCCTTAAGCTCTTCGGCTATTAAGCCAATAAGCTCATCTTTTACCCCAGACTCCACCAACAAGCGCGAACCAGCGGTGCAGACTTCACCTTGGTTAAAGGCGATGGCACAAGCTGCTGCCTCTGCCGCCTTTTTAAGATCCGGCGCATCATTGAAGATAATATTCGGGCTCTTACCCCCAGCTTCTAGCCAGACCCGCTTCATGTTTGACTCACCCGCGTAGATCATCAACTGCTTAGCAATCTTAGTCGAGCCGGTAAATACTAAGGTATCAACATCCATATGTAGCGCTAGCGCTTTTCCCACTGTATGGCCAAAGCCAGGCAGTACGTTTAACACACCTTTTGGCAAGCCTGCTTCAACGGCTATTTGCGCCATACGAATCGCTGTTAACGGAGATTTCTCAGACGGTTTAAGTACCACACTGTTACCAGTGGCTAAAGCTGGACCAAGCTTCCAACAAGCCATCAACATCGGAAAGTTCCACGGCACAATCGCTGCGACGACCCCTACAGCTTCACGAGTGATCATGCCTATTTCATTGTGCGCCGTTGGGGCTATCTCATCGTAAATTTTATCAATGGCCTCACCAGACCAGCGAATAGCCCGCGCAGCGCCTGCCACATCTACTGTCTTAGCGTATTGAATAGGCTTACCCATATCTAAGGTTTCAAGTAAGGCTAATTCATCGGCATTTTGCTCCAGCAGTTCGGCAAAACGAATCATCACTTGCTTACGCTTAACAGGTGCTAGGTTTGCCCAAACACCCGTTTCAAAAGTTTCTCTGGCATTGTTAACGGCAATATTGGCATCAGCCTCATCGCAACTTGCCACCTTAACTAAGACTCTGCCATCGATCGGGCTGATACAGTCAAAGGTTTGCTTAGACTGTGCGTCAAGGTATTCGCCTGCAATAAAAGCTGAACCGTTTATTGACAAAGAATCCGCTAACGCTTGCCACTGACTACGACTTTCTGGTGTGCTCATGATGACCTCTTAACACTGAATATAATAATTAGAATGAGGGTTAATGCGGTTAACGCGCCATCTACAGGCGAATTACCACAAAAAGGTGTGTTAAAGATTACGCTTATTAGCATCATAATTTCAATATATTTTACAAAAACTTCATTTTTGCTACAAATAAATGCACAAAAAGCTTTCATGTTCATTATTTCTGACATAGCATAGCAAATATCGACCGCTTGCCCAAAAAAGCAACAGATAACAAAACAATAATTAAAATAATGAAACTGAATCAAGGTAGATGATATGGCAGATCCACAGATGCACAATCAACGCGATACGCAGTCATTAGAACATTACTGGATGCCGTTTACGGCAAATAGGCAGTTTAAGTCGAGCCCTAGAATGCTCGCCCATGCCGAAGGTATGTATTATAAAGACGTTGCAGGTCGCCCCATATTAGACGGTACAGCAGGTTTGTGGTGCTGTAACGCCGGACACGGCCGTAAAGAGATCTCTGAAGCGGTCAGTAAACAAATTCATGAGATGGATTATGCGCCATCATTTCAGATGGGCCACCCTCTTGCCTTTGAGCTGGCTGAGCGCTTAGCTCAAATAAGCCCAAAGGGATTAAACAAAGCCTTCTTTACCAACTCAGGTTCTGAGTCTGTCGACAGTGCTTTGAAAATTGCACTCACCTACCACCGTGCCAACGGTGAAGCCACACGCACCCGCTTTATTGGTCGTGAGCTCGGTTACCATGGTGTTGGCTTTGGCGGTATTTCGGTTGGCGGTATTGGTAATAACCGTAAGACCTTTAATCAACAGTTACTGCAAGGTGTCGATCACCTACCGCATACCTTAGATATTAACGGCAATGCATTTTGCCGTGGTATGCCTAAGACCGGTGCAGAAAAAGCAGAAGTACTAGAGCAACTCGTTGCCCTGCACGGTGCTGAAAACATCGCCGCAGTGATTGTTGAGCCAATGTCTGGTTCTGCTGGGGTTATTTTGCCACCAGAGGGATACCTACAAAAGCTTCGCGAAATCACCAACAAGTACGGTATTTTACTTATTTTTGATGAAGTCATTACAGCCTTTGGCCGTGTAGGCGACGCCTTCGCCAGTCAGCGTTGGGGGGTGATACCAGACATGATCACCACTGCAAAAGCCTTAAATAACGGCGCAATTCCAATGGGCGCGGTTTTGGTTGATGACAATATTTACGATACCTGTATGCAAGGTCCTGAAAATGCTATTGAGCTCTTTCACGGCTATACCTATTCCGGTCATCCGGTTGCCGCAGCGGCTGCCATTGCCACCCTAAACATCTATGAAAATGAAAAGCTGTTTGAGCGAACCAAGGAGCTCGAAGGCTATTTTGAAGATGCAGTGCATAGCTTAAAAGGCCTCCCCAATGTGATTGATATTCGCAACACAGGCTTAGTCGGCGGCATTCAATTCGCCCCGAGCGATAAAGGCGCGGGCAAACGTGGTTTTGGGATCTTTGAGCACTGCTTCGAAGCGGGCACCTTAGTGCGTGCCACTGGCGATATTATTGCAATATCCCCACCGTTAATTATCGACAAACAGCAGATAGATCAGATTGTTAATACTCTTAGCGATGCGATTAAAGCTGTCGGTTAATCCCAGCACCTATTACATCGCTTTGCACGCTTGCGTTAATAGCATGGCTTTGCACTGCTACATGAGCTCGAAAATCAGCAGCGCTGATGTAATAGGTAAAACCATTAACCCCCATAAACACTATTGGCTCCCAACTGGGAAATAAGAATTAGGATTTTGCGTTATGCACACGATTAACCATTACATTAACGGCGGCCACTCTGCGCCAAGTCAGCGTACTCAAGCGTTTTTCGAGCCTGCGACAGGTGAGCAACGTGGCACAGTCTCCCTTGCCAGTGCAGCCGAGGTGGCTGGCGTGATTGAATTGGCTAAAAAAGCACATGAGTCATGGTCTAAAGTCACCCCACTTAACCGCTCTCGTGTACTGTTTAAGTTTAAAGCTTTGGTTGAAGCCAATATTGATGAGCTTGCAGAGCTTATCACCCGTGAGCACGGCAAAGTACTCGACGATGCCAAGGGTGAAATCATTCGTGGCCTTGAAGTCGTAGAGTTTGCCTGTGGCATTCCGCACCTATTGAAAGGCGAGCATACCGAACAGGTTGGTGGCGGCGTTGATGCTTGGACCCTGAACCAATCACTTGGCGTCGTTGCGGGGATAGCCCCATTTAACTTCCCAGTAATGGTACCTATGTGGATGTTCCCAATTGCCATAGCGTGTGGCAACAGCTTTATCATGAAGCCATCAGAAAAAGATCCAAGCTCAGTTATGCGTATGGCTGAGCTACTCACCGAAGCAGGCCTACCTAAAGGCGTATTTAACGTCGTTAACGGTGACAAAGAAGCCGTTGACACCCTACTCACTCACAAAGATGTGCAAGCGGTAAGTTTTGTAGGCTCTACGCCAATCGCAGAATATATCTATTCAACCGCATCAGCCCACGGCAAGCGCGTTCAAGCGCTCGGCGGCGCAAAAAATCATATGTTATTGATGCCAGATGCCGATCTTGACCAAGCCGTTGGCGCACTGATGGGCGCAGCATACGGTAGTGCTGGCGAACGCTGCATGGCAATATCTGTAGTGTTGGCCGTAGGCGACTCTGGAGACGCGTTAGTTGAAAAGTTACTGCCACAAATCAAGGCGCTAAAGGTCGGAAATGGTGTCACGCCAGAGATGGATATGGGCCCGCTTATCTCTGCCCAGCATCTAGAAAAGGTTAGCAACTATGTTGAGACAGGCGTTGCCGAGGGAGCAAAGCTGCTTGCCGATGGCCGACAGCTCTCGGTTGCCGACCACCAGCAAGGTTACTTCTTAGGTGGCTGCTTATTTGATCACGTCACCCCAGAGATGACTATCTACAAAGAAGAGATCTTTGGCCCTGTGCTCGCCATCGTTCGAGTAGAAGATTATGCCGACGCATTGCAACTGATAAATGATCATGAATTTGGTAACGGCACCGCTATCTTTACTCAAAGTGGAGAAGCTGCACGTCACTTCTGCCATAACGTCCAGGTCGGCATGGTAGGGGTCAATGTACCGATCCCTGTACCAATGGCGTTCCATAGCTTTGGTGGTTGGAAACGCTCTCTCTTTGGCCCACTGCATATGCATGGCCCAGATGGAGTCCGTTTTTATACTAAGCGCAAAGCCATAACTGCACGTTGGCCGCAATCGTCTCAAAACGCCTCGCAAGGTACAAAGGCTGAGTTTGTTATGCCGACGATGAAGTAATACAAAAAGGCGCGGCTTAGGCCGCGCTTTTTTCGTTTAGCTTTACACGCGCTAACTTATCGCTGACATGGAAGCACTAATGATTCAAAACATAGATTCAATTTTAAACTTTTCAACGCTCAATACTGCAATCGAGCGCTATAAGCTCGATGCTGAAAAGGTCATAGCTGGCGAGCCTGAGCAAGCACTACAAAACCACTACTCTAGTGACTGTGACCAGTTTCATGCCGGAGTATGGCAAGGCGATATCGGCACTTGGAATGTCGCCTATAGCGAACATGAATATTGTGAGATTTTGTCTGGTTCCAGCAAGGTTACCGACAAAAATGGTCACTGCATAACGGTGAAAACGGGTGACAGGTTTGTCATTCCAGCAGGGTTTGAAGGCACCTGGGAGGTGCTAGATAACTGCCGTAAGGTATACGTGATTTTCGAGCCAAATACGCTGTAATCCCTATAGCTATCTGGTATTAGAAAATCGCTTATTCGCCATGAGGTCGTAGCAATATGCTGCTGTTTGGCAAAATATAATGATGCTCGATATCAATGGTTTATATCAGTGGTCTACAGGCCAAGATATTAACGATAAAAACCAGCATCAAAGTCAACATAGTTAAATGGAGAAACTACCGTGTATAAAAAATTAAATAATAAACGGATTGCCCAAGTTGTCGGTCTAACATTATCAACTGCGCTAATGGCCCCTCTTGCTCAAGCTGAGTTTTCTGGCGAGATTGATGTCACCAACGATTACCGCTTTCGCGGTGTATCACAAACGGCAGGCGATTTTGCGATTCAAGGCAGCTTAGATTACAGCATGGAAAATGGCCTGTTCTTTGGTGCTTGGGCGAGTAATGTTGATAAAGATAGCTACGATGCCGATGTGGAAATTGATCTCTATGCAGGATATTGGGGCGCTTTCGGAGCCGATGAAGAGTGGGAGTACGACGTTACACTGACTTACTACACTTATCCAGGCCAAGATGAGAATACCGGTTATTTAGAAGCGAATGCGGGTCTGTACTATGCGGGATTCCACCTAGCCCAGTGGTACACCAATGACTACGCTAATGCCGATCTTTCACTCAATTACACCGAGCTAAACTATTCATACGAGATCTTCGAGAATTGGAGTATCGATGCCCATGTGGGATATAGCTATGGTGAAGGTGTGAATGATGAAGAAATGGGTGACTGGGGCGAGGACTATGTTGACTACTCTATCGGTGTCTCGACTGAACTTGGCGGTGTAGGCCTATCTCTTGCTTGGTTAGATACTAACTTAAGTTCAGATAATATCATCGACTCGAAAGAGCCATGGAGAAATGATGGCACAGTGCTAGCTACTGTAAGCTATGCATTTTAAGCTATGCCGTTAACGCTAGCCTAGACAGTTTCCCTCCCAACAAAAAACCGCCATCAGGCGGTTTTTTATTATCATCTTCAGTCATTTACATCAGATGACTGCAGATGATAACTCGCAATACATAACTAACAGAACATGACTAACAAAACATGGCCACGACAGTCAGATAACTAACAACCGATAGCATCCATTTGGCTATCTAATTCAAAGCTACTTCATATAACCCTATTTCATATAAAGCTAGGTCATATCAAAGCTAAGTCATTCAACATAGTGTGCTGCGAGTGAAAATTCCAATCTCGTGAGCTAACTGGCTTTTAAATCGCTATTGGGAGGAGTATCTTAACTCTAGGGCTATAAGTAATTTATTGAAAAGGAAAGCGCATGACCCCAACCTTACTTAAAATTGTTTTTATTGCTATCGCTATTTTCATTGTCTACAAGCTTATCTTCAGTGGTAAAAAAGGATTAACCCTGTTTGAAATAAACTTTAAAGATGGCCGCATGACGACCCATAAAGGCAAAATCCCAGACAAGTTTGCCAAGGAGTGCCGTGCTATCGCAAAATCCAATAAACTGACTTGTACCGTTAGAGCTGAAAAACTTGGGGATGTGCGCCTGCATGTGTCTGCTAACGTCAGTGATGCGATTACTCAGCGCATTAGAAATGTATTTCCATTTGAGTATTACGAAAAGAAACAGGTCGATAACAGCCGTAAAACCTCATAAAGCGAAATTTATACCTGCTGGCCTTCACACTGTAAAATGAAGGCCTTAACTATATAGATTAGCCATATTACTTAGCTATATCTCTTCGTTATAGCCGCTTAGTTATAGCCGCATAATTGTAGTGGCTTAAATGTGACAGCTTAACTGTAGTCGCTAATATGAATTAGCTTATCTGCAGTAGAGCGCCCCCTGCAAATTCAGCCCACTCAAGCTATATTTTCAGACTTGATGGCAGCACTACTTATCTTGTTTTTTGCTGTTCTCTTTCTGCTCTGTTTCTTTAACTAATTCATCATTTATTATTGGTGTATTGTCTGACATGATTGGCGCTTGTCTCGCTGACATCACATCATCACTTGAGCTTGCTGATACACTATAACTGGCATTTGAGCCACAACCACACAGCGCAAACAGACACACACTAAGAAGCATTTTCATCATTTATCCCTACTTTATAATCATAAAATCCTTTCAACTAAAGTAGAGTAAACTCAAGCTATATTCAATCCCGTACTAGAATTAGAACGAGTACTACAGCTGCAACTAAGCTGCAATTATTAAATCATTCAATTAAGTTTAGATATTACTAGCGTTACCTCTGCCACCGTCACTCCGAACTTGTTTATATCACTGCGATTAATAATGGTGTTGTCGTCAATCAGAAACATCCAATCGTCGAAACTCACCTGATATTCACTGCCATCAACAGGCAGCAACATTTCATATTGCCACTGCAGCGCCATTCCCACAGCTTGCCCTTGCGCCGCTCCTAAAATATCATTCGCCGTACCTGTGTATTTACCCTCGCCTAAATCGGTAATATTCCAAATTCGCAGCTGTTTTTCTCCATCATCGTAAATAAACCACTCTTTAATCTCCCCTTTATCGCCTTGCCAACTCGCCAACATTTTTACACTGAAGCGTCGGGTGACTTTGCCGCTAAAGTCTTGAACCGTGCCATGAGCAACTAACTCACCATCAAAAAACGTCTTCAAATCAAGCCTAGGTGTAGTGCCTTGGTAATCATTAATGTCACTACTTGAACAGCCGCTAAGCAATGCGAAGTAAGTCACCAACAGCAGCGCTTGCAACAGGCTAATGCCGCTTTCCCTCTTATTAATAAATCCGCTTAACAATCGCATGCCAACTCTCCAAGTAACTGCTTTCTCAACTCTGGACGACTCGTCGACTCTGACAACCAAATAGCAAGAAAGTCTTCACTAAAACCTACTGGCAGAGGCTGAGCCAAAGGTTTGCCATTAAAATAAAACTGACTATGTTCAGGTGTGAGTATTTTTAAGGTTAGCCTGTCACCTTCATTCACATCAGGCCATATGGCATCAATTGCAGATAGCCATTGTTGCTGGCGCTGTGGGTCTACCCCTAAATGCTGCCACTGATCTTGAGTTGCTTCTACCAAGCGAGCACTTGGGATCTCTTGGTAATATTCGATATCGAGGATCAGCGGATACTCGCCCTGAGTGTAATCGCCATCTAAGGTGAGTAACTTGGCACGATAAAGTGAAAACCACCACCAATCCATTTCGCCTCTGCCGACCTCTTTAAATGATGGGTTATCAGTAACTGGCGCGATAATCGCTTGAGAAGAAACATTAGCCGCTGAATGATTTGACGCAATCAACTGCGGGGTTTTAGCTTCAGTAGCATAACTGACTGCAGCAAGAAGCAATGACGAAGCGAGTGTGAGATATAACTTTTCAATAGCCATGACGCAATTCCTATTAAATTACGATAGCGCAGCCTATCCCCAAACGACTTGAATAGAGTTATTGCGGCGCTTTGGTAACGTTAACAAACATAGGGAATATTACGATCCAGATGGCAAATAGGATCAATGCGCTGGAGAATAACTCCAGTGGCAAGTTGACCGCTTCAAAGCGCTCTCCCGCTAAGTAACTTAAGCAACCAAACACACCACCAAGTATTGCATTAACATACCAGGCGAGTTTTTGGGTAAAGGCTAAGCTATAACGAAGTGATAGGGCAAAATGACACCAAAGAACAAATAACCAAAAAGGAAACTGCTGAAATTGAAACACCCCAGCCCATTTCAAACCTAAGTCGATCGCAAAGCCCAATGATGCTACTTTAATCATTAAGGTTAAGTCTTTGCGTCCCCTTTGAGATAGAGCAAAGTGGACTAATAACAGGCCTGTGGTTAACCATAAAGCCGAGTTTTGATATAGGATAGATAACCACCAGACGGCTTGAAACATCAATAAATTGATGATCACCAAGTGTTGCTGTGCCAGTCTATCCATCGTACTAATTAACATATCAAATACCCTCAACAGCTAGCGACTAGCACTGCAACGAATGTAACAGGTGCAACCGCTGTAAACAGTATTCAGCACTCACTGCCACGCTTTATCGATTGTACTAATTAACATACCAAATACCCTCAACAGCTAGCGGCTAGCACTGCAACGAATGTAACAGGTGCAACCGCTGTAAACAGTATTAAGCACTCACTGCCACGCTTTATCGATTGTACTGATAACATATCAAACGCCCTTAAGAGCTAGCGGTTATGACAGTAAGCGGTACTGCGGTCTAACTGCGACCAAATGCACTGTGCTAGTCGTTCTTTCTAAAAATCCGCCCTCACAGTAGCTTAGATAAAACTTCCACATACGAATAAAGTCGTCGCCGTAGCCAAGCGCTTTTATTTGCGGCAATGCCGCATCGAAGTTATTGTGCCAATCTTTTAGGGTTTTAGCATAATCTAGCCCCATATCGTCCACCGACCAAGTGACAAAGTCGGTATGCTTAGTCAGCTCATTGGTCATACGGGTCACCGAAGGCAAGCAACCTCCCGGGAAGATATAGCGCTGAATAAAATCAGCCCCTTTACGGTAGCTATCGTAACGCTGATCAGCAATGGTAATCGCTTGAATAAGTAAACGCCCATTCGGTTTAAGTAAGCTTTGTAGCTTTTTAAAGAAACCGGGCAAATATTCATGCCCTACGGCTTCAATCATTTCAATAGAAACCACTCGGTCAAATTCACCCGTTAAAATACGATAATCATCTTTAAGTAAGCTAACACTATCCTCTAGCCCCTCTTGCTCAACACGGTTTTTCGCATACTCAAACTGTGCATCGGAGATGGTGGTGGTCGTCACCTTGACCCCATAATGCTTAGCAGCATAGATAGCCAATGCTCCCCAACCGGTTCCGACCTCCAGTAAAGTTTGCCCTGGCGTTAAATCTAAGCGCTCACAAATGGTCTTAAGCTTATGTTGCTGCGCTTCATCAAGTGTTGCACCGCTATGAGGATATAAGGCACTGGAATACAACATCTCTTGGTCGAGAAACTGCTGGTACATCTCATTACCTAAATCATAATGGGCAAGAATATTACGCTTTGACCCCGCTTCAGTATTACGATTAACCAGATGCGATAAGCGGCTAAATGGCGCGGTCAACCATGATAACTTTTGCTCTAATTTATCCAGTAGAGGCAAATTTCGAGCAAATAGCTGCACGACTTTCGTTAAATCAGGGCTAGACCAGTGATCTTGAATATAAGCTTCACCAGCGCCAATGGACCCCGACAATAACACTTGGCGATAAAAACGGGGTTTATGCACCACTATCGTGGCATGTAAGTCAGACTCTTTGCGGCCAAACTCATAACTGTTTTCACCATCGATAAGACTTAAGTGGCCCTCAGCTAAACCTGGCAGCACATTAAGGAGTAACTTTCTTGCGAGGCTATCAGGCAAGCGCTCAGTAGCCAGATTGTGTTTAGTGGTTATATTTTCCATTATGATTTCTCCGCTGGCTTATCTGGGTGGCCAATAAATGGCACGCGCTTAATAAACAGTTTTAGTGCTTGCCAATAGATCCCCTGAACGATTTTTAAGGTCATAAAAGGAAACTTAAGCAGCATTGCCTTTAAATTTTGAGCGCTCATCTCTCGCTTAAATAAGCATAAATTGGCATCGAACAGTTTCTGCGTATTACGGTTTTCAATCCCGACTCTAACGTCTGAAGCTGGCGCCTTAATCCGCCATATATATTTCATATTCAAGTCCATAAAGGGCGAGACATGAAACGCTTTATCTGTTGGCTCAGGCTTTTCAAGGTCAATCAAATAGTAATGGCGTTCATTCCAAGGTGTATTGCTCACCTCAGCGAGTAAGTATTTCGCTTTAGTATCCCTGTAACAGAAAAAGCAATTTATCGGGCTAAAGTAGAAACCGAAGTGACGAACTTGGCCGATAAATACCACCCTATTACAAGCCTGATTAGCACCAAGCTCTGATGTCTTAAGCAATACTCGGGTTTTTAAATCCGGTTGCTCTGCCACCATCTGATTCAAGTAGTCAGTTTGCTTAAACCTTAGCGGCGCAAAATGCTTAGATGAAAATACCCAGCTCATGCTTTCTAATTGGTTTAATTCATCAAGATCGATACCAAGCATCGCCATCGGATAATTAAATCCATGATGACTTGGTTGGTAACGTCGGTGCATGACATTGCCTGTATAGACACCGCTGACCAATGTCTTTAGCGCATGGCTCATAAACGCATCCCAAAGTGTTCACATACATCAAATGCACTGTGTACACCGTCCTCATGAAAACCGTTGTACCAATATGCCCCCGCAAAATGGGTATGGTTAACACCTGAAATCAGTTCTCGCTGAGATTGAGCTCGCATGCTCTGCTCATTAAAAACCGGGTGCGCATAATTAAAAGTACGCAGTACCTTATCTGGTGAGATCAACTCTGATTGATTTAATGTCACGCAAAATGTCGGAGCCGATGCTGGCAAACGCTGCAAAATGTTCATATTGTAGGTTACAGATGCTTGGCGCTGAGTATTACCGTCTAAGCGATAGTTCCAGCTTGCCCATGCAGCGCTTCGCTCAGGCATGAGCTTTTCATCTGTGTGCAAGACGACTTCATTATTCTGATAAGCCAATTGGCTTAGCACTTGCTGCTCATCGCCAGTAGCATCTTCAAGCATGTTTAAGGCCTGGTCGCTATGACAGGCCAAAACCACCTCATCAAACTCCTGCCACTCACCTTGATCAATTTTTAACTCAACTCCCTTGTTAGTTCGCTTTATCGCTGTGACAGGGCTATTTAAATGAATCGACTCTTTAAAGGGCGCGATTAGATCAGGGATATAGCTGCGAGAGCCCCCTTCAAGCACATACCATTGCGGTCTGTCGGCAATATTTAATAAACCGTGATGTTGAAAAAACTGAATAAAGAAACGCAGTGAAAAAGCGCGCATATCGTCAATACTGGATGACCAGATAGCCGCGCCCATCGGCAAAATATAATGCTCACTAAAGAAGTCGCTAAACCCCTTCGCATCTAATAGCTCACCTAATGTTTGATATTCATAGCTATCGTCGGCAAAAGCTTGTTTACAGAGCTTATTAAATCTTAAAATCTCTAAAATAAATGACCAGAACTTAGGCCTAAATAAGTTACGCTTTTGAGCAAATAAAGAGCTCAAGGTATTACCGTTGTACTCCAGTCCAGTATTGGCATTATGTACACTGAAACTCATCTCTGTGGCCAGCGCGTTAACATTTATCCTTGCCAAAAGTTGCTCAAACCTTGGGTAAGTGCGGTCGTTAAACACGATGAACCCTGTATCAATAGCATACTGCTTTCCCGCGACTTCAACATCGACCGTAGCAGTGTGGCCGCCAATATAGTCATTCGCTTCAAATACTGTGACGTCGTGCTTTTTAGATAAAATATGCGCGCAGGTGAGCCCCGAGATCCCGGTACCTACAATCGCTATTGTTTTACGCTGCTTATTATTTTCTACGATATTCATTAGCGTACCTTTTTAGCGGCTGTTGGCTTATCTGCTTGTTGTTCTGCATTCTGAGACTTCGCATTTGTAGATTCTGTATTCATAGACTCTGTATTTTCAAGCTCTGTATTTATAGACGGTGTACTTTTAGCTTGGGCCGTCAAAGGTTCAGGCGAAGCCGAATGTGGGGGACGATTTAATCTCTCCCATAGGCTTCTTGGGAGTAACGAGATGAGCTTTAGAAGTAAGGTGAATTTTTTCGGAAAATGAATTTCTCGCGCTCCTTTTTCTAGCCCGCTGCGAATCGCCTGTGATGCTTGCTCTGGCGTTTGCTGCATCGGCATTGAAAAATTGTTTTTATCCGTTAGCGGGGTTTTAACAAAGCCGGGGCAAATAACGCTCACACCGATATTGTGTGGCTTTAGGTCGATAGCAAGAGTCGCTGCTAAATATTGCACGGCGGCTTTAGATGCACCATAAGCTTCAGCGCGCGAAAAAGGCAAATACACAGCACTTGAGCCCATTAAAGCCAACCTGCCGCCCTTTGCAATCATTGAGGTAAATGCCGATAAGCAATAACCCATGGCAATCAGATTAGTACGGATCACTCGTTCAAAAAGCTCACCGTCAAAATTGAGTGCGTCATCTATGTATTCACAACTACCCGCGTTTAAAATAACTAAGTCTAGCGGGCGCGATAGTTGCGACTTCACTTTAATCGCTTGTGCTGCAACCTGTTCATTGTCTGTTATGTCAAATATAAGCTTTTCAGCCCCATGTAGCTGAGATAACGCCTGCTGATTACGTCCACAAGCAAATACCTTCCAGCCATCGGCTAAGTAGTCTTTTGCTAACTGCAAACCAATGCCAGAGCTTGCTCCAGTAATCAGCACGCTTTTTTGATCCTTGGGTGAGATTGTGGCCGCGTTCATGTTGAAGCCCTAGCCTTAATCATCTTCACTGCACTGCCGAGCAAAGGAATGTGCTCGTATAACATCGCGCCCACATCGAAGAAGTCCTGATGCTGAGTAATTTTGCGCTCAAGCCCAAGTAAACTGACCCCTTCGACTGAGATCTCTGCGCCGCCATTAAGTTTAGGGTGTACAAACTTCATGGTCCATATGAGCGTTGCAGCTCCCTTGGCATGTATCACCTGATGGATATCAAAGTGGATGAAATCGATATTCTGATAAAGTTTACCGAAATACTCGGTAAGCGCTGCAAGACCAGACACATGGTGCAGCGGATCGCTAAACTGAATATCTTCACTATAGACTTGTGCTAACTGATGCAAATTATCTTTATTAAGCACCTGATACAAAGCAATAAAGTTATCAACGAGTACTTTCTCATCGGCAAGCTGGTCACTGACATCACAAGGTGTCTTATCTGAGGTGAACACTTCAATATTGGACATCATCCAAAAATCTCCTTATCTAAATCCACAGTGCCAGTGTTAACGAATTCTTTGCTTGTAGAACGCTTCATTACGGATAACTCGGCGATAGCTCTATTTCTAGCAAACTTGTGCTCGACTATGGGTGGAACATAAACGGGTGGAACATAAAAGCTACTATCAAAAAGCTGCGCAGGTGATGGCATTTTAAGCTTATGAATTAATTTCAAATCTACGCCATCTAGCTCAGGTAAATACTTACGGATGAAAGCGCCTGTTGGATCAAACTTTTCGCACTGAGAAATAGGATTAAACACCCTAAAATAGGGCTGAGCATCACACCCGGTCCCCGCAGACCATTGCCAGCCGCCGTTATTCGCCGCTAAATCACCATCGATCAACTTTTGTTTAAAATACCCCTCCCCCCAACGCCAATCGATAAGCAGATGCTTGGTTAAAAAACTCGCAGTGACCATACGTAAGCGATTATGCATCCAGCCCGTTTGATTGAGTTGCCGCATAGCCGCATCAACCAGTGGGTAACCGGTGCGCCCATCACACCAGGCTTGAAATTCTTGCGGATTATTACGCCAAGCAATGTTATTGGCGAGAAGGTTGAAATTGCCCTGCTTGGATAGTCTTGGAAAAGCCACCAGCAGATGACGGTAAAACTCACGCCAAATGAGTTCATTGAGCCAACATCGAGCGGGGCTTTCATCGTGAACGAGGGCATCTGGAAAATGGCTTAGCAATACTTGCACACATTGGCGCGGGCTAAGCACGCCTATCGCCAGATATGCAGAGATTTGACTGGTTCCATCAAGCGCGGGAAAGTCTCGGGTCTTTTGGTAGTCGACCAACTTGTGGTTTGCAAATTGACGTAACTGCTCTTGAGCCGCTTCCTCACCCGCTGTCCATGCTTGGCTCGACTGTTTTTCACAATGCAAGTTTAAGTGATTAGGTTTAGGTAGCGCTGCCGATACCGCTTGTGGCTTAGCTAAAGTCGTTATCTGATTTTGTGCCGCAATTTGACGCCACTTTTTTGCGAACGGGGTAAAAACCTTATACATCTCCCCCGATAGATTAAGCACACTAAGAGGTGCCAGCAGGCAATGCTGCAGGTAAAGCTCAATATTAATCCCGGATACTGCGACAGCATGATCTCGTTGCTGCTCGTTAAATTCTGGCTCACTGCTGGCAAAGACTTTTTCAATCTGCCAATCATTGATGTATCTGCCTAACCATTGAGGGATCTCATCGAAAGTCTCTAGATGACAAACATCGAGAGGGATCCCGAGCTTGGCAAGCTCTACAGCAAGCAAGTTAAGCTGCCTTTCAATAAAGTCTAATTGGATCGGTGCGACATCATGGGCTTGCCACTGCGTTGGTGTAGCTAAAAATAACGCTCTGACACTGGCACCGCGACTGCTTGCATACTCACAAGCAGCCATTAAGGCTTGGTTATCTTGTAAACGCAGGTCATTTCTAAACCAAATCAAGGCGTGACCAAATGGTTGCTGATGCTCACTCATTAGTCTCTCCTGTGCTCAAATATCATCTCTAATAGGCATAGCGTAATTTTAGCTCTTGAGGGTGCGGGTTTAGATAGACTTGGTTTTCAATATAAGGCGTTGGAAACTCTCTTAGATAATGATTAATAAGCGTCATCGGCACCAAAATAGGTTGTAAGCCTTGGTTATATTTAAGGATGGATTCGCTCAGCTCAGACTTTTGAGCACTCGATAAATGCTTCTTGAAGTAACCTTGGATATGCTGCAGCGCACTCGTGTGATTTTTACGGGTCGCTCTGATCTTTAAGATCTGCATAAAGCCAGTAAAGTAATCGTTGGCGATTTGCTCAAGGTCGCCAGTCAAATCGGCTAGTAAAGGCCCGAGTTCTCTATATAGTTTGGGATTATGTGCCATTAGCATATATTTATAACGAGCATGAAAATCGAGGAGGTTACTTTTGGTAAAGCCTGATACTTTTAAGCAATGCCAGTCATGATAGGCATAAACGCGAGTAAAGAAGTTTTCACGGATCCGTAAATCATGCAGCCGCCCCTCCTCTTCAACAGGCAATAAAGGGTATCGCTCCATTAATTTTCTAGCGTAAACACCAATGCCAGATTTCCAGCCATTATTCGTCCCATATTTATATTCAGTCACCCGCTCCATACCACAAGTCGGTGACTTAGCGCACAGGATATAACCGCCCAAAAAATCCAATTGTTCAACTTTTTTCTCGCTAAATGCGTTCAATTTGTCAGTCACATCCACCGAACCATCAGCGCTTTTTACAAAGATGACGTCACCGTCTTTTTCAAGGCGAATCGATTTTCTTGGCGCCCCCATGCCAATCGCCATTTCAGGGCAAACTGGCACGTAATGAAAATGCTCAGCAATCTCTTTACGACAATAACTCGACGCTTTATGACCACCATCGAAACGTACTTTCTCTCCGAGTAAACAGGCACTAATTCCGATTTGGATTTTATCTGGATTAAATTGGCTCATGGTCAAACTCCTCTATTAAGAAGTACTTACGTTTCCAACTTACACAAAGATCACTTTTGCTACAATTTATATTAATAAGGACACATAAAAAACGCCAGCTATTATGCTGGCGTTTCAAGTACTTACTTAACTAGTAATCTTAACTAACAATATGCTTAACGGCTCTTTTGCGCAAAACGCTCCAAGCCCCATACCAATAAAATACCGGCAAACATGGCGATAACGGCATAAATCACCAACGAAGGTTGACCGGTAAGGTGTTCATACTGCATTGGCGAAATGATACGCTCATCAAGCGGCACCATTTGGCCTTTTGAGTTTTCGCGAAAAGTCAGCACCTCTTTCCAAGGCCAAATTTTACCTAAGGTACCCAGCATCAAGCCCGTTAAAAATACCAACGTGGCGTCATGATACTTTCTCAGCAGCGCTGACAATACGTGACTAAAACTGAGTATGCCGATTGCCGCACCTGCGGCAAAGGTCGCCATAATCGCAATGTCAAAGTTCTTCACCGCGCCAATCACTGGCGTATATAACCCCAGGAGTAACAATATAAAGCTGCCTGAAATCCCAGGCAAAATCATTGCGGTAATCGCAATACAGCCACCAAGAAAGACATTCAGATAAGTCATTTCAAGCGCTATAGGGTTTAGCATGGTAATACCCCACGCAAAAACAACGCCTAAAACAAATAATACTAAACGTCCTATGGTGATCCCCCGTACCTGCTTAAGCATGTGCACAACTGAGATAACGATAAGACCAAAGAAAAACGACCACACAGGAATTGGATGAGTATCTAGCAGATAAGTGATCAATTTAGCCAAGGTAAGGATACTGGTTAAGATCCCGCCAAAAACACACACTAAAAACGGACCATTAATATGCATGAAAGCGGCTTTTACACCTTGCTCTTTTATTACAGTCAATAAAGAGGGTCTAATCTTCTTTATACTTTCTAATAGCGGATCGAGGATCCCGGTAATAAAGGCAATCGTGCCGCCTGAAACACCAGGAACCACATCGGCGGCTCCCATTGCCATCCCTTTAAGGTAGGTCTTTAAATAATTCACTTTATTCCTTAATTCACACAAAACTTTTTGTCGGCAAAATTATACTTCCCATTTCCATAAAAAAGGAAATGAAGTTTACTTTTCTAAAGCTAAATTAACCTACGGCTGGCATTTATTGTTAATTCAATGTTAACCTCATCCGACCAGTAAGAACCACGTAAGATATACAAGGACAAGCAACTGATGAGCAACATCAATACTAATAACAAGCCCACTAAAGTCATGTCTCTCTATAACCGTGTCACTCGGTTGCCATTTGGCAATAAAATATTCTCGCTAATGGTGAGCCGTATGGCTCCTTATTTTGGCACAGTAAAGCCCATCATCAGTGAATTAAATGTGAATCGCTGTGTCTGTCAGATAAAAAAGCGCAAAGCAGTACACAATCATATCCAAACTGTACACGTTATTGCGATCTGTAACGGACTTGAGATGGCAATGGGCGTGATGGCTGAGGCTTCTATTCCACATCACTTAAGATGGATCCCAAAGGGGATGAGCGTGGACTACACCGCTAAGGCTGGCAGCGATATAACTTGTATTGCACAGGTGAAGCCTGAGCAATGGACTCCAGGTGATATGTTAGTCCCTGTCACCGCCTATGACACAGATGGGGTTGTCGTCGTGCAAGGTACTATCAAACTTTGGATCTCAGAAAAACCTGCGAAAAACTAACCTAAAAAAGCAAAAGTTCTCGACCGATACAAATAGCACTTGTCGGTCGCTGTTTTCCTGCTATCATTTCGAATAATACAGAAACATAGTCATTGTTTTTAAGCTGCGTTAACTAAAATACTTAATCTACACGCTGAATTTAAACGCTAAAAATAGCCACTCTAGATCGACTCTGCATATAGCCACTGACTATAGCCACTAAATTTTGACACTGAATATGGACACTGAATATGGACACTGAAATTGCCGCCAAAGCCCTAAAAGAGCTGGGTCACCCAACGCGCTTGACCCTATTTAGATGTCTTGTCAAAGCGGGCCATAAAGGGCTGCCGGTAGGCCAGCTGCAAGAATTGTTACAGATCCCAAACTCTACCTTGTCTCATCACCTTTCAAGTTTAATGTCTGCAGGCTTGGTCAAGCAACATAGAGAGGGGCGTGTACTGCATTGCATTCCACAATTTGACTGCTTAGATGGCCTAATACAATTCTTGCAAGAAGAGTGCTGCACTGACGAGTCTTGTTAACTGGCTTTGTAATCAACAGCCTCAATGACCGTAAACTAGAGTGACAATTTAACTCAACAATCGTCCTGCCAATAGAAGCAAATGAACTCGATGACAAAAGTAGGCATAACACGTGGCACAATAGACAGTTGGGATGATACTAAGGGCTTTGGCTTTATCCAAATCCCAGGGCAAAAACTGCAAGTATTTTTACACATCTCAGCCCTCGTCAATAACAGCCCACGGCCACAAGCGGGCAATCGAGTCCAGTTTCACCAGAGCAAAGATAGACAAGGCAAATTACAAGCCCAGCGAGTGCAATTGCTGAGTACAGGCGAGGTCAAACCTAGCCGAAAGTTCACCAGTTCACGCAGTCGCTTCAGCATTGGAGTCGCCCTAAGCTTTATCTGTATCTTGAGCTTCGGTTACTCACAACAACATATCCCACTCTGGCTTTTGCTCTATTTTATCATTACAAGTCTTGTGACGTTTATCGCCTACGGCTGGGATAAGCGTTCAGCACGTAAAAATCGATGGCGCGTCAGCGAATTTAAACTACACCTATTAAGCTTATTAGGCGGCTGGCCAGGAGCACTACTGGCTCAACAATGGCTCAGGCACAAGTCATCTAAAGGTCGGTTTAAGTTTATCTTATGGCTTACTATCAGCTTAAATCTCGGGCTGATTTACCTTGTTTATTCAAAGATATTAACAGCACTATTGACTTAAGTGAGTAAACTTAAGGTTTGCATCCCAATTAAGCTCTGCTTAACCACGATTTTCTGCACGGATTTACCTCTAGAGAGGGATTCGTTATCATGAGTGTCTAATCAAACCAAAGTGATTCAAAAATGAAAGTTATTTTAGCTGTTGTGATTATTGCCTGTGTTGTTTTCTACTTTTTCTCCTCTATGAATAACCAAAAGGCGTCCAAAGAGAATATCGCTATCGGCAGTGCTTTCTTAGCCGATAACAAACTAAAAGATGACGTAACAACCACAGCTTCAGGCCTGCAATATCAAGTGCTTGAACCAGGTACTGGCACTGTGCACCCGAAAGCAAGCGATACTGTAACCGTGCATTATCATGGCACCTTGATTGACGGCACTGTTTTCGATAGCTCAGTTGATCGTGGAGAGCCCATTGCCTTTCCACTTAACCGTGTAATCAAAGGCTGGACCGAAGGCGTACAGTTGATGGTGGTTGGTGAGAAAGCGCGTTTCTTTATACCAAGTGAATTGGCATACGGTAACCGCAGTGCAGGCAAAATCGCAGGAGGTTCAACCCTGATCTTTGATGTTGAACTTATCAGTATCGATTAAAGAATGAATCATCATAAAAAAGCCCGAATGCATAAACATTCGGGCTTTTTTTTGACATTCATTTGAAACGTTACGCTTCGTAGCCAAACGGATCGTCGATTGAGTGCGCTGGCTTTGTGAACCACACAGGGCCTTGCTCTGTCATATACTCTTGTATAAATAGATGGTCTTCATGGCGCACGCCAAACTTACCCGGTACACATAACCCTTGCGACATAAAAAAGACGCCTCATTACTTATAACGAGGCGTCTTTGATGACTCTTTGATAATCTAGCTTAGCAATTTACGCTTCGTAGCCAAATGGGTCGTCAATTGAGTGAGCTGGCTTTGTAAACCAAACTGGGCCATTCTCAGTCATATAGAAGTGGTCTTCATGACGTACCCCAAACTCGCCTGGTACACACAGCATTGGCTCGTTACTGAAACACATACCAGCTGCAAGTGGAGTGTGATCGTTCAGTACCAAATAAGGCCATTCATGAATATCTAAACCAACCCCATGACCAGTACGGTGTGGCAGACCCGGTACATCATAACCAGGGCCAAAACCAGCAGCTTCTAGTACATCACGCGCTGCGCGGTCAACGCTGGCACAGGTTGCACCTATTTGCGCAGCTTCAAACCCAGCTATTTGTGAGTCTTGCTCAAACTGCCACAACTCACGTTGACGTGGGCTAGGCTCACCATATACGTAGGTTCGAGTAATATCTGAGTTGTAGCCATGTAGCTGACAACCAGTATCAATCAATACCGTATCATTAAGCTCTAGCGCCTTTGGCGATTTAACGCCATGCGGGTAAGCACTGTCTTCACCGAAAAGCACGATACAGAAGTAAGAGCCTGCAGGAATGCCAACCTTAATATGTGCAGCATTGATAAAGGCTTCCACTTCGCTAGTGGTGATACCTTCATGCAAAATACGCGCTACCGCTTTATGCACTTCCATTGTCATATCTTTAGCGCGTTGTAGCAGGCTTATTTCTACAGCCGACTTGATCATACGACAACCCGCAGTAACAGGCTTAGCGTTGACATAGTTATACTGTGGGTGCTCTTGACGCACACCATCAAAAATAAAGAACGCAGCAGACTCATCGATACCGATATTACCCGAATCAATCCCCATGTTCGCCAGTACATTACCGAACAATGCAAACGGGCTCTCATCTTCTTGCCAAGTATTAACTTTACCGCCAATGACCATGTAACCATTTAAGGTATCAACTTCAAACGCTGGTGCAATATATTCAAGCGATCCCTTAGCTGGAAGAATCGCCCCCACCATACGCTCGCTGGCATACCAACGTGTACCGGTGTAATAGTAAAGGTTAGTGCCTGCATTAAGGTAAATAGCGGCAATTCCTTGCTCGTTCATAATAGCTTGCGCTTTAGCGATACGAGCTTGGTACTCTTCACGACTTATAGCCTCAACACCTTGAGTCATATTCGTTAATTTTGCTAATTCCTGCTCTGCGGTAGAACCGCCAACACCTAAGGTCATATGCTTACCCTTCACTTAATTATTTATATTTAAACCTAAACAAGGCTCATTCATTTGAACCAATGACAATGACACACTTTTATGACCCACTTTCTAGCATAAAATATACAAAGCGTCAGTAATAAATAGGACAAAATGCAAATAATTATCGATCCCAGTAATCAGTTTTGATCGCAATTAGGAGGACTAATTTTGAGGAACATGGAGGAACTTAATTAAGTAGCTATATTAAAGAGCTATATTAAAGAGCTACATTAAGGGACTGTATTAAAGGACTGTATTAAGGGACTGTATTAAGGGACTGTATTAAAGGACTAATAAATGAAGATAGTGAAATAATAGCGTGACACCAAAAATGCTGCCACATCCATTCACAGACAGTAGCGTCTGATTCATCTAAACACTATTTAGCCAGCATCACTTTTAAACCACGACAAACAATAGTCTCGCGGTCATCAACACGATTAACTTTCACTTGTGCCATAGGGATCGCTAAAGCCATCTCTTTTATAGAAGCCAAGCAACCTTGATAGTAGTGGGGGTTGCTCATCAAATTCCCCGCAAGATGGATCCGTGATGGGTTAAATAGATTTACAACCCAAGCTAAGCTGGTGCCAATATAACCACCAGCTCGAGCGAGATCTTCATTACGTACTATATTGCGACGTTTGATTGCCGCGCCGCTCGATAGCTGCTCCAGACTAAACTCTCCCGACTCGGTCATCAAACGACAATGCCCCAATTCACCAGCCATTCCAGAGGCACCAGTAAAAGGTACGCCATTAATCGCAATAGACATACCAATACCCATATCGCACATAACGAGTAGCTCACATACTTGCTTAGGGTCTATCAGCGCCTGCAAGCCAGCATCGCAGTCATTGGCAATCAGTATACGCGCAGCTTTAGTCATTAACTTATCGGCATTTAAGCCCTTAAGCCCGGGTAACGACTGACATGAAACTAATTGCTGCTCCTGTACTAACCCTGGAAGCGCAATGCCTAGCGCGTAGTCATTTAAGCCATAATCTTGCTCTAGCTCTATGATCTGAGTATTTAAACTATCTATGTTAAAGCTATCTGCCACAGCGATTTTGTACTGCTCGATTCGGCCTTGAATTTTTATCTCAAATAAGGCTTTCGACCCACTAATATCGATTGTTAATGTTTGCACTCAGCCCCCAATGACACGGTTATACCACGACTAATACCCATCCCCACGAACAAATAAAATTCTAACATAATAAAGACTTACAACCCTACACTGGGGTTTAGAATAAACGTTAACCGCGTTAATCTTGAGCAATTACTCTATAGTTATCGACACGATTTCCCAAGATTGCTCAAGCTCAATTCAGCACTTATTGATCAAATACAGCTTTTACTCGGCTCCACTTCCACCAAGCGATAAGGACTAGCAGTGCGGCTATCAAAGGCAAACAGCTGACCAGTAACACGCTCCAACCTAGCTTATGGATCACTAAGCCCGCACTGAGTGATGCCAGCGCCTGCGCACCAAATACAAACGTGTCGTTAAATGCTTGCACCTTGTAGCGCTCACTCTTGCTATAACAGCGTGGGAGTAAGGCTGTACCGGCTACAAATAGGAAGTTCCAGCCTATACCAAGTAGTACTAGCGCAGCCCAGTAGTTAAGTAGATCCCGCCCCATAATCGCTGTCACTATGGTGATAAGGTAAGCGCAAAGACCCAATAACATCATCTTAGATACCCCTAAACGGGCAATGAGTATGCCGCTAAATAACGAAGGTAAATACATCGCGATAATATGACTTTGGATCACCCATTTTGTATCGGCGAGGGAGTGATGCTCAACATGATGCATATGCAGCGGCGTTGCCGTCATAACAAAACTCATCATGGCATAGCCTAGGGTCGCCCCCGCAATGGCAACCCAGATCTGTGATTGGCTTAATATGTTCATTAACGGTCTAGCATCAACTTTTTCAGTCTTATTTTCTAAGGCTTGTTCGAGTTTAGGCTCTCGGTAGAAACTTAAAATTAGCGCTGCAATGAGGCTAACGACGGTTAGGCACAAAAACGCACCAACATAGGCCTGTTGCCAGACGGTTGTTCCCCACACAGCCAGTTCGGGTCCTATAACTGCCGCAGCAAGGCCGCCAAGTAACACTCTAGATGCTGCTTTCGCAGCCATAACCTCACTGACCGACTCCATAGCCGCAAATCGATACTGCTGCACCACAGCACCTGCAGCCCCAAGTAATGTGCCGCTAACGCAGAACAAAATGAAATTATGCTGAGATGTCGCTAATGCCGCAAGCAGCCCAGACATTGCCGCAACTAAGGCGCCACAGATAAAAACCGGCTTACGCCCAAAACACTGCATCAACTTAGAGACAGGCAGCACAGACAAGGCGAGTCCTATCACCATCGAGGCGATGGGCAGGGTCGCCAACTCAGGTGATGGCGCAATTTCAGCGCCAATCAAGCCACCGAGCAGCATCATCATAGGCGTGGCACTCATGGCAAATGCCTGTGCTAGCATTAATATCCAAACATTAAATGGCATAAAATAGGTATTCCTTAATGCTGCAAAGTGTAAATATTGCGCTGTGTTTATAACCAATTTTTATATTAAGCCATAGTGGCATGAACACTTGGCTTAATAAACAATTCGTCCAATTAGCTTCACACAGATACTGACTCCCGCAGATAAATTTACAGCTCTTAACCTCCCAAGCAAAAGCGCTTTATGGTAATCTCCGCGCTAAATTCGTACAAAAATAAACAGCCTATAGCCAGTACAACACGGCTTTTACGCTGATAACGGAGTTTGAATGTCAAATACTATTGCAGCACGCCTCAGCGCGATTCGCACTGAAATGGCTAAATCTAATCTGGACGCTTTTATTATTCCACGCGCCGACGAGTACTTGGGCGAGTACGTGCCAGAGCATAATGAGCGCATGTTGTGGGCCAGCGGTTTTACCGGTTCAGCTGGCGCGATTATCATACTTAAAGACAGCGCGGCAATCTTTGTCGATGGCCGTTATACCGTGCAAGTACGCCAGCAAGTAGACGCCGATTTATTTGAGTATTTAAGCCTACACGATACACCACAGGCGCAGTGGCTAATCGAGCAGCTTGGCACGAACGCTAACGTCGGCTTCGATGCCCGCCTGCATACTCTAGCTTGGTTTAACCACACCCATAGCGAGCTTGCTAAAGCGCAAATAAAGCTCACTCAGGTCCAGCAGAACCCAATTGATCTGCACTGGACTGACAGACCATCTCCAGCAAGCCACCCTATCATGCTATTTAGCGCGCAAAGTGCTGGTCGCAGCAGCCTAGAGAAACGCAAAACCATTGGCGCTGAGGTCAAAAAACAGGGCGCCGACATTGCCATTATTTCAGCCTTAGATTCTTTCTGCTGGCTACTCAACATTCGCGGCAAAGATATCCCATGCCTACCTGTGGTGTTAGGAACGGCATTACTGCACGCCAATGGCGATATGCTGTTATTTACTGACACAAACAAGCTACCAGAAAACATCCTCGAGCATGTGGGTGAAGGGGTTAGCTTTAAAAATGAGTCAGAATTGGCAGCTGAACTTGCCACACTAAGCGGCACTAAAGTACTGGCAAGCCCAGAGAGCTGTAACGCTTGGCTGCAACTTACAACTCAGGCGGCGGGCGCACAGCTTATCGCTGGGATCGATCCGGTCGCCTTACCTAAAGCGCAGAAAAACGAGGCTGAGCTTGCAGGCATGAAAGCCTGTCATATCCGTGATGGTGTGGCAGTAAGCCGTTTTCTTGCTTGGTTAGATCGCGAAGTTGCCGCTAATCGCCTATACGATGAAGCCGTACTTGCAGATAAACTGGAAAGCTTTCGCTTAAGCGATCCCTTATACCAGGAGCCGAGTTTCGATACGATTTCAGCCACAGGCGCCAATGCCGCCATGTGTCACTATAACCACAATAATGGCACCCCAGCTCAGATGACAATGAACAGCATCTATCTTGTCGACTCTGGTGCTCAGTATTTAGATGGCACCACAGATGTGACTCGCACCATTGCCATTGGAGATGTTACCGATGAGCAGAGGAAGATGGTCACTTTAGTATTAAAAGGTCACATTGCAATTGACCAAGCTAAGTTCCCTAAAGGCACTAGCGGTATGCAACTAGACTCCTTTGCTCGCCAATATTTATGGCAGCATGGCTTTGACTTTGACCATGGTACCGGTCACGGCGTAGGTCACTATTTAAGTGTGCATGAAGGTCCGCAAGGCATCGCTAAGGGGCGCTCAAACGTTGCCCTACTCGAAGGCATGGTGTTATCAAATGAACCAGGCTATTACCGCGCCAATGAGTTCGGTATTCGATTAGAGAACTTAATCGCTGTGCGTCCATGCCAAACACTGACCAATAGCGAACGGGAAATGCTTGAATTTGAAGCCATGACCTTTATCCCTATGGACTCGCGACTCATCGACAAACAGTATTTAACCGAGTCTGAAGTCAACTGGTTTAACCAATACCATCAACAAGTTAAAGATAAACTATCGCCTTTTATGCAAGGTGATGATTTAACTTGGCTAAATAAAGTGACCACGGCTATCTAATCATTTTATCTGTTCGAACTAACAAGCAGCGTTTAGGCGCTGCTTTTTTTATGCCACTCCCTAGGCCTACAACTAAAAAGTGCAGGTTTTAACCTAAAAGTTTGCTATACTCCGCCACCGCCATTTTAATGGTATAGATAGCTGCTAGCGTTACCTGTTAGCAATTGAATTGTTGAACATAGGACTCCTCAATCATGAGATTTGAATCTTTTAGTTTTGCTCCCGAGATTTTGCGTGCAATCTCTGAATGTGGTTATGAAAAAATGACACCAATTCAGCAGCAAGCGATCCCTGCCGTTCGTCGCGGACAAGACGTACTTGCTAGTGCCCAAACAGGTACGGGTAAAACGGCCGCTTTTGCGCTGCCAATCTTGCAAAAAATGCTCGATAACCCAAGCACGACCGGTCGCTCAAATGCTCGCGCATTAATTTTAACCCCAACGCGCGAACTTGCTGCGCAAATCGCTGACAATATTAACGATTACGCTAAGTACATCGACATGAAAATCGTCACCATTTTAGGTGGCGTAAAAATGGACAGTCAGGCGACTAAACTAAAGCGCGGCGCAGATATTATTATCGCAACACCTGGCCGCCTACTTGAGCATATCGTTGCCTGTAACCTAAGCTTATCTAACGTCGACTTTTTAGTCTTAGATGAAGCCGACCGTATGCTAGATATGGGCTTTAGTGCCGATATCCAAAAAATTCTGCAAGCGGTCAATAAGAAGCGTCAGAACCTATTGTTCTCGGCAACCTTCTCTACCGCAGTAAAGCAGCTGGCAAACACTATGATGGTTAAGCCAAATATCATTGCAGCCGACAAGCAAAACACTACCGCGGTTACTGTTAGCCAAGTAGTTTACCCTGTTGAGCAGCGCCGTAAGCGCGAACTATTGTCTGAGCTAATTGGTAAAAAGAACTGGCAACAAGTGCTCGTCTTTACTGCCACTCGCGACGCTGCCGACAAACTTGAAAAAGAGCTTAACCTTGATGGTATTCCAACTGCGGTTGTTCACGGTGAAAAGGCACAAGGTAGCCGTCGTCGTGCACTACGTGAGTTTAAAGAAGGTAAGATGCGCGTGTTAGTGGCAACTGAAGTTGCAGCTCGTGGCCTTGATATTCAAGGCTTAGAGTACGTAGTTAACTACGACCTGCCTTTCCTTGCAGAAGATTATGTTCACCGTATTGGCCGTACAGGTCGTGCTGGTAAATCAGGCGTTGCTATCTCTTTTGTGAGCCGTGAAGAAGAGCGCACTCTTGCCGATATTGAAAAGTTAATTGGCCAGCAACTGCGCCGCATTAGCATTCCTGGCTATGAAGTGGGTAGCCGCGATCTATTGATCAAACAACTACAGAAACGCCGCAGTTTTGCTAAAAAACAGCAGCGTGTCGATAACGCTGGCGCACAGGTTATTGCAGAGAAAAACATGCAAGGCCGCCGCGTAAAGGTAAAAAATGCATCACCAGCAAAAATAAAGAAGATAAAATAATCGCAGTACGGACATCGAATTATTTTATAAACAAAAAAGGCACCTAATGGTGCCTTTTTTGCGCTAAATGCATATTCCTTCAGCATTGAAATTAAAGTGACACTTTCAAGGTCTGGTAGCTACGTACCATCTTTAGCCTACGAAAAGGAACAATCATGCTAAAAAACACCTTTGCAGCTATTAGTCTACTACTGCTCTGTTTACCTACTTTTGCTAAGCCTATTGCCAGCGACGAGCTCAATGTAACGCCTCTGATGAATGGCCAAACGATCCCGGCAGCTAGCCTTAAAGATCTTAATGATCGCAACATTGATCTTGCCAAGCTCACCCAAGGTAAACCAAGTGTGATATTTTTCTATCGCGGTGGTTGGTGCCCATTTTGTAACTCACAAATGGGGCAACTCAAAGCGATTGAACCTAAGCTGGTTGAGATGGGATTTCAACTGATTGGGATCTCGCCAGATACTCCAGCTAAACTTAAAGAGTCGATGACGGAACATGAGTTAAAATACACTTTATTATCTGATGCAGACTTACATGCCAGTAAAGCATTTGGTCTGGCTTATTTTACTAGCGAGAAAGTCACCAATCGTTATTTAAGCAAGTTGAAACTTGAAAATAAGCTATGGCAAACACCACAGGGTGAGCAACGTTTAGTATTACCTGTACCAGCCATCTATATAACCGATAGTGATGGTTTAATACACTTTCAATACGTGAACCCCAATTTTAGAGTCCGTCCGGCACCAGAGTTAATCATGACTGCGGCCAGTTTAATTCCATAATGGATATTAACGGCTCGCTAAACGCCGATAGCGATCGAAAAAATACGTTTAGCGAGCAAGTAAATTTCATACTTACAACGCCATTAGGTATAATCCTCTCGCCGTCTCACTTATCACATCACCACGGCGGAGAAACAATGTCAGATATCACCTATAACCAAGCTGTTTTAGAGTTCGCCATCGCAGGACTAGACGCACTGTCTGAAGCTAGCGCTAAAAGTAGTAGCGTAAGAACGCCTACAGCTGAGAGTCACTTCCTTTGCAGCTGGATGGTAACCGCATTAAAGCAACGCACTTATTCAAAATTGGTCGCCAATGATTTAACCCTGTGGATCCGTCAGGCTCGCAGCATGGGGGCGGGTGCCGAATTAAAAACATTGCTAGAAAAAATTAAAGCTCAATACAGCTACATTAGTGACAAGCAATCGGGTTTAGGCCAGTCGCTTAAGGCCATGCTAGCTGAGCTAGAAAGCCAAGAGTGGTTAATCATTACCGATCAAGAGGTGACCAAAAAGCTCAAACTTGATAGTGATGGCTGTAACAGCTTAATTATCTCAGATGAGCAGATGGCTCAACGCATTCAAGGTGATGAGTTAATCAAACCTCTTACCTTATACGTGCGTGCAGATGAAGCCACATTCGCTAAAGCAGCTTACCAACACGGTTTATTGTTGAGCCCAGGTGATAAAAAAGCCTCATTGATTAAGCACCATAAAGCTTATCAAATTTGGCCTAAAAACCTGCAACCTGCGCTGACGATTTTACAGCCGATTTAATCTCACCTTAGCGATAAAAAAGGCCTGCAATTGCAGGCCTTCTTATGTTGAGTAGCATTATAAATACTTAGAAAGTGACTCTGACATCCGCGCTACAAGTTGATGTTCCTGCATCACAGGCTTTATAGGTATAGGTTCCGCCACCTTTAGTCGTAATTCTGTCGGTATAGGTCGCTGCACTAGAGGCGGTATCGATTTGAGTACCGTTGCGGTAAACATCAACATTGTTACCCGCTGCGCCACTAAAGTTCAGCTCTACAATCTTAACGCCTCTTTGCTTGTAGTGATTAGTGGTTACGGTCAGTCCATCACCCGTCCCCGGATCGCCCCCGCCATCACCGCCTGCACAACCATTTGCAGTCAGGTATGTATCTGCAGCCTCTGCATTAATAATACCGTGTCCAAAGTAGACATCGTGGCCGCTAGCGCCAGAATCCCTAGCACTCGCGTTGAGTGCCGCACGGATCTCTTCACCTGTACACTGATTATGATTAGACCAAACCCGTGCTGCGATACCTGATACTGCAGGCGTCGCCATTGAGGTCCCACTCATAAAGCCGTAATCAGATGTGCCAATTGAGAGCTCAGCACTCGCCGCCCCTACGACCAATGCTCGGTCCTCAAATGCTGCGCCAACCGCTGGAATTGACGTAGCGTTTGTATCACCTAACGTGCCATAAAGCATGCTAGGTTCATTGTTGATGATAATCGCACCGACACCACCCGAGGTTTCGCAATTGAGCACCTTGTCATGGAATGAGATAACGCCGCGATCGATAACACATACTTTCCCATTCGCACCTGAATCGATTGCTTCGGCGGTGCCCATGAAGTAAGTACTGCCATTTATAGAACCCGCGTTCTCCATTGCTGAGCTGGCTAGCGGATTGCCATCAACACTCATATTTGAAGCCGTCGCCATCCCCGCGGGGTACGTCGAGAGGGTATCGACACCACCTGCAGCAATTTCGACACAGATACTGGTGTCGGTGCGCTGCTTTTTACCTCGGCCTGTCGTACAACTTGGAAATTGCGAGAAGTCAGCAATCGCGTCATTAGCATCATTGGCGCCCACCATCATGACTGATGGATAGCCCGCGGGATAAGATCTAACACTATTACCGTCGTTACCTGCAGCAGCGACCACTAAACCACCTGCATCACTGAATGATTGGAATGCATTAGACTCGGTAGAGTTGGAGCCTCCACCACCTAAACTCATACTAATAATGTTAGCGCCGGCTTGGCTACATAGATTTGCTGCATGGGCAAGATCAGATGAATACCCCCAGCCATCAGCGTTAAACACTTTGATGATGTGCATATCGACACCCGGTGCCATGCCCACTACGCCAATACTGTTATCTGCAGCACCAATTGTTCCGGCTACATGAGTACCATGTGGCCCACCATTTTGGTCCCAGCTACCTGTGCCGCTATCGTTATCACCATCAATATTATTCCAAACAAAATCAGGGTT
This sequence comes from Shewanella sp. 0m-6, assembly GCF_052977325.1. Lineage (NCBI taxonomy): Bacteria > Pseudomonadati > Pseudomonadota > Gammaproteobacteria > Alteromonadales > Shewanellaceae > Shewanella > Shewanella sp. 0m-6. The sequence goes on along the minus strand of NZ_JBRIMD010000007.1, from coordinate 135,538 downwards.
ACTTCTATCTAAGCCTGAGTCAATAACGCAGACCTTCATAGCAGCACTAGCATTAAAACTAATATCGTTGACGTTTGATTGCTTAACCGCATATGGCGTAACTTGCTGCGTCATTGGGTTACCTGAGTCATCACTAAATGACATTAAGAAACGGGGCTGATCCACTTCGACTAATCTAACATGCGGGTTATTTAATAGGCCTTTAACCTGAGCTAAATCTTTGCCTTAAAATGTCGCAGCAATAAAGCCATTGCCCTCTAGGTTTAGCTCTCCCCCCACTTTCTTAGCTAAAGCTTTAATCACGCCTTTCTTATCATTATCGACCTGAATAACATATCGCTCACTTGCCATAGCACCTGCAGACATGCCAAGAGATAAAGCGATTAACGCCGTAGCTACTTTTGTTAATTTCATATTTTTGCTCCAAAATTCAAACATTAGACCGAGCACTGCGACCCCCTCTGCTTTTAGTTTTATAAACTTTTTTATTATTTCTTTTTGGTGAAAACAACTAAATCACAAAATAAAACCTAGCACACGCCCGCACCGATAACAATTCGTTAACAAGCGCTATAGTGATAACTTAAAGTAGGACTGAATAATAGTTCAAAAGTATGAGGTGGGGGGAGGAGGCTGATAGGTCACATAATTTCACTTAATTATTTGACCCTTAAGCTACAATAGCCCAGCACACAAACCCGTTAGCTCAATCCATTTAATAAGCACAAACAACGAATTTATATGCACAAATAATTTATGCGTTTTTTAAAATGCTACGAGTAAAAACGACTAAATCAGTCTAAACCTAATGACTCATCCTCTACCTCAATAGCTCTCAATATGACTGACTTCCCGTTATGGTTTCGACTCATGGCACGCTGGATGGATAAATTAGCGAGTGGATCTACTGACAGCATAGACTGGAGACATACCTAAGCTTTTTAGCGCTTAATGGACGCAAAATTACGTGCTAGCATAGCCGTAAACCTTTCGATCGAAATAAACATTATGAGCAGCAACACAAACCCGCACTATGAAACCTTAACTCAACACTTTCAAAGTATTAGCCATTTTGAGCATCTAAGTGCGTTAGGTGATTGGGATCAGGCCGCCATGATGCCAATGGGAGGGGGTGACGCTCGCGGCGCGGCAATGGCCGAACTTGCCAAACATATTCACTCATTAAAAACAGCGCCAATGTTAGCTCACACTATTGAGGAAGCTGAGCAGTTGCCACTCACTGTGCAGCAGCAAGCTAACTTGCGTGAAATTCGCTATCAGTACTTACAAGCTAACGTGGTTCCCGGAGACTTAGTCGAAGCCAAAACTAAGGCGGCTTATCACTGTGAACAAGCCTGGCGTGAGCAACGTCGTAATAACGACTGGCAAGGCTTTAAGCCTAATCTTGAAAGCCTTATGGAGTTAGCCAAAGAGGAAGCCTATATTCGCGCCGAAGCACAGAATGTTAGCCCTTACGATGCGCTCCTCGATAAATTTGAACCCGGAATGACCACCGCTAGCCTCGAACAAATCTTTGGTCAATTAACGTCATGGTTACCAGGCTTAATTCAAACGATTCAAGATAAGCAAAAGTCACAACCCCGTTTTACTATTCCGACTGCCAGTGCTGATAACCAAGCTAAGCTCGGCAGAGAGGTAATGAATATTCTCGGCTTTGACTTTAACCATGGCAGGCTCGATATCAGTAGCCATCCTTTTTGTGGTGGCGTCGCCAGTGACGTGCGCCTAACGACTCGCTACGATGAGGCTGACTTTACCAGCGGATTGATGGGTATAGTGCATGAAACGGGTCACGCTAAATACGAGCAAGGCTTACCACTAGCCTGGCGCGGCCAACCTGCTGGACTTGCGCGCTCAATGGCACTGCATGAAAGCCAAAGTCTATTCTGTGAGATGCAATTAGGCCGTGGCCCTGCGTTTCTAAAGCTTATTCAGCCACACTTAACAACACTACTTGGCTGCGAGCTAAGCCACCAGCAACTGACAAACATCTACTCACGAGTCAAACCGGGACACATCCGAGTCGATGCCGACGAAGTGACCTACCCTTGTCATATTTTGCTGCGCTTTGAAGCAGAAAAGGCCCTGGTCACAGGTCAGCTTGCGGTCGCAGACTTACCCGACTTCTGGTCTGCTCAAATGCAGGCGCTGTTGGGAATAAACACTGACGGTGATTATAAGAATGGTTGTATGCAGGATATTCATTGGGCTGTAGGCGAGCTTGGCTATTTCCCGAGTTACACACTAGGCGCTATGTACGCGGCCCAATTTAAAGGCGCAATGGAACAAAGTATCGGTAACTTAGAGGCCTTAATTGACGCAGGAAAACTCGCAGATGTCACCGGCTGGTTACATGACAATGTTTGGTCGCAAGGTAGTCTTTTAGAGACCAACGACTTGATGCGTCAAGCAACGGGTGAAACCCTTAATCCTGCACACTTTAAGAAGCACTTAGAACAACGCTACCTTTAAGCTAGTTATAAATTACAGGCTACCGCCATTCTTCCAGCGCTTGTGTTCAAAGTGCTGGAAGTAAGGGCAACTAACAGGACACGGTATGAAGTTACGTCAGATCCAACCTCTAGATTGGGGCAATATTCTAGCAATCCAACTTGAGTGCTACCCGCAAATCGAGCCTGAATCACTCGATGTTTTGCAAAGTAAGTGGCTCCACTCTCCAGAGAGTTGCTTTGTCATTGAGTCACAATCGCAAGTGATAGGTTACTGTTTATCACACCCTTGGATACTCGATACTCCGCCCTCTTTAGAGCAAGTATTATCAGAGATAGAAGGTGCAAATACCCTGTATTTGCACGATATTGCTCTTTCATCTAAGGCTCAAGGTAAAGGAGCGGGTCGACTCGCTCTAACGGCCCTTGTTAATTTTGCGAAGCTACAGCAATACGCAACGATCTCTTTGGTAGCCGTTCAGGGCGCACACCATTACTGGGCGAAACAGGGCTTTCAGAGCAAGGCTATCGAAAAGGATCTTTCTAGCTATACCGAGGATGCCTGCTATATGGTTTATACCTTATAGCCGAGATTTGGTATCATAAGGGCAATTTCATTAGAGAAGCTAAAAATGGCAACCAGAATCACCTATAAATTTAAGAACCAAGCAAAAGAGATTAACTTTGCTTACGACAAGTTTCATGACATCTACGAAGCAGTAGCTGCAGCAGAAGGCGTTGATTTAACACAATACCTGATGATGGAGCAGCAAGTTGCTATGACCTCAAAAGGCTCCTCTGCTGTTAAAGACTTTCGCGCTAAAGAGTTCGCACGCTTTGGCTTTAGTGACATCTACTACCATAAAGATGAACCGAAAAAGTCATAACGTGTGAGCCAGTAACTGTTTATCACCATCCAATAAACCTAATAAAAGTGATATAAATGACGACTTCTTATATGCCCAATAATGAACACGCCAACTTTCCACGCGCGAGCTTTATTAAGCGCTGTGGTGCCAGTGTTTATGATCTTCTTCTCGCTGTTGCCGTTTATATGGTTGCGGGCGCGATTGGCTTCGGTATTTTTACCGGCTTAACTGCCAGTGGCCTAATCGATATGGCGGGGTTTGAGCACGTCTCTGACTTGCTTAATGAAACTGCACTATATAAAGGCATTTATCAGTTTTGGATTGTGCTATGTGTGGGTCTGTTTTATATCAGCTTTTGGAGCAAGGGGGGACAAACATTAGGGATGAGGGCTTGGCGCCTTAAAATCCAGCATCCTAATGGGCAAAACCTTAGCATGGTGACTGCGGCCGCTAGACTTGTTTGGTCACTACTTGGAATTGGTAACTTATGGATCCTTATCAATGGCGATAAGCTTGCCTTGCAAGATATGATGACTCGCTCAGAAGTTGTCGAATTGTCTAAAGAAGCAAACCAAATGCGTAACTGGCACGGCGTGTAATACACAGCTTAATGATAGGCGCTAATCAGTATTTGTCGGCTACGCCTTATACCAATCAGCACGAAATGGCTAATGGTTGCTAAACGTCGAGTGCTAATGCTAAGTGCCAGTAACAAGTACTAGTAGCAGTGCTGAACGTTAGCACAGGTACTTACAGCATACTCTCTAAAGCCTTTGATAATCGCCCACAAAAAAAGCCAATCACACCCCTTTAAAATCGGTGTTGATTGGCTTTTTTAATGGCGCTTTATCAGCTTATACTCTGTAGAGCATCAGCTTCCTAAAACGGTTGTCAGCGTGATTGATTACGCTAATTTAAAATCGCTACTTCCTGATAAAGTAGAGCGCTCCAATACTGAAAATCAATGCAGGCATAGCGGCACTAATAAACGCCGGCAAGCCATAAACTATACTCAATGGGCCGAAAATCTCACTACAGATATAGAAGCTAAACCCGGCTACAACGCCTAGCAATACCCGTGCGCCCATCGTTACCGTTCTCAGTGGACCAAATACAAATGAAAGCGCCACTAACATCATCACGGCGACCGTGACAGGCTGCAGCAACTTACGCCACAGGGCCAACTCATAACGTTCTGACGCCTGATTATTGCTCTTTAGATAATCCAAGTAATCAAGTAAACCTTCAATTGACAAAGATTCAGGCTTAACCGACACCACACTGAGTTTTTCCGGTGTTAGCGACGAAATCCACTTATCTTCCTCTAAGTTAGTTAGCACTACCTGATTATTGTTAATTGTGGTTCTTCTGACATCATATAACTGCCAATAATTCTTCTTATATTCAGCTGAGTCCGCATGCACTGTACTGGTTAAGTTAGTGGTATTGTCAAATTCATACAAGGTGATATTACGCAAACTATCGCTATCGACAACCCCTGCAATGTTAACAAACAGGTCACCATCTTTAGCCCAAATGCCCCGATTAGAATCGATTAAACTGCCACCGGATATATTGGTTCGCTTGATCTCTTTAGCGCGCAACTCCGCTACAGGAGCAACCCACTCTGTGAGCATCATTACGATGATCATCAATGGGATAGCCGTCTTCATCGCCGACATGGTTATTTGTAGGCGCGAAAGTCCTGATGACTGCATCACCACCAGCTCAGAGTTTGACGCGAGCATTCCCATACCAATCAAAGCGCCGAGCAAAACGGCCATAGGGAAAAACAGTTCAATATCTCTTGGGATCAAAAATAACACGTAAACACCAGCATCCATCATGGTGTAAGTGCCTCGTCCCACAAGGCGAAGTTGGTCGACCCACTTAATAATACCTGACAAACCTGTGAGTACTAATAATGCCAATGAAGAGGTACTAATCAGTACGCGAGCAATATAGATATCTAAGATCTTCATGCTTTGGCCGCCTTTTTACGCTTAAACAGGCCAGTAACCTTCGCCCCTAACGGCCGCTCTTTACCGAGCAATAATATGCCAATCACCAGGGCGGAAGCATGGATCCACCACATGCCTAAATACTGAGGGATTACGCCATCTTCTAAGGATTTACGGCCAGCAACCATCAAACCAAAGTAACCAAGATATAACAAAATAGCCGGGAACATCTTAGCAAACTTACCCTGACGATTATTCACGCGCGCCATTGGCACTGCAATTAAGGTCATCAATGGGATCGCCAGCGGAATTGCTAGTCGCCAGTGAAATTCAGCTGTCGCTTCTGGGCTATCTATATCCATAAGCTGACCAATTGGCATGGCCGATAACTTACGGCGCCGCTCATCAACCTCTTGTTCTTTAATCTGCATTTGATAGCCACCAAACTCGACGACTTGGTAATCGACACGTTTCGGACTGCCTTGATACTGCACGCCATCTTCTAGCTGCAAACGCTGGCCACCCGTTCCGTCTTCAACCACTTTACCAGAGCGCGCAACGACTACATTGGCGACGCCAGTTTCATCATCCGGTTCTGGCAACTGAGCCACAAACACTTTATCTAACTTGTTATCACGACCAATGCGCTCAACAAACAGTACCGCTCGTCCATTTGGACTCGTTTGGAAACGTCCTTGGGTTAATGCCGCCAGTCCCGCTTCAGATTTGGCATGTTCAAGCACTTGGTTTTGCTGCTCCTCAGCCCAAGGCGCAACATAAATTGATAGGAACGCGGTAAACACCATATTCATCACAGCAAGCAATAGTGTGACTCGGGTGATATACCACTCACTGATCCCTACCCCATGAAAAATAACCATCTCATTTTCGGCATACATACGTCCATGGGCTAATAAAATGCCCAAAAATAGACTCAGCGGTAAAACCAAAACAGTAAGAAACGGCAAGTTAAGACCCAGTAAGGTCATAACTAACGAGGCAGGAAATTCGCCGTCAGAGGCATCAGCAAGCACGCGGACAAAGTGTTGGCTAATAAAAATAGCTAACAACACCAAAAGTACCGCTATTTGCGCTTTAAAAACTTCTCGAATCAGGTATCTAAATACAATCACAGTGAGGATCCGGTCTCCAAACGTTCATTTATGCTGGTATCAATACAACTTTCATGTAGACTGTCTACTTTTAGTAGTTTTGTTACCAACAAGTACATAACATGGCCAGGGAAAACACCTGAAAAGAAAATTATAGGGTGCGCCATATTCGAGCCCTTTTGGGCACAAGCAGACATTATCTAATAAATAATAAAATTTGTCTTTAAGAATCTAGGAGAGCTCATGGAGTTTAGCGTAAAGAGCGGTAGTCCAGAGAAACAACGCTCAGCTTGTATCGTCGTAGGTGTATACGAACCAAGACGCTTGTCCGGTATCGCCGAACAGTTAGATAAAATCAGTGAAGGCTATATCAGCAACTTACTTCGTCGTGGTGATTTGGAAGGAAAGCCAGGACAAATGTTGTTGCTTCATCACGTACCGAATGTACTAAGCGAACGCGTTTTGCTCGTCGGATGCGGTAAAGAGCGCGAACTTGATGAACGTCAATACAAACAAATCATTACGAAAACAATCAACACTTTAAATGAAACGGGTTCAATGGAGGCTGTATGCTTCCTTACCGAGTTACATGTAAAAGGACGCGATACATACTGGAAAGTACGTGAAGCCGTTGAAACCACACAAAATAGCCTATATTGCTTTGACGCGCTAAAAACCCGTAAGGGTGAAACTCGCCGTCCACTGCGTAAACTAGTATTCAACGTACCCACTCGCCGCGAGCTGACGGTTGGTGAGCGTGCTATTGAACACGGTATGGCCGTTTCAGCAGGTATGCACCTTTGTCGCGACGTAGCGAACATGCCACCAAATATCTGTAACCCTGCTTACCTTGCTTCACAGGCTCGCCAGATTGCCGAAAACACTGAAAACCTAACAGTGACAACTATCGGTGAAGAGCAAATGGAAGCGCTAGGCATGAATTCATACCTAGCGGTTGGCCGTGGTAGCGATAATGAGTCAGTAATGACCATTATGGAATACAAGGGCGCCATTGATAATACAGAAAAGCCAATCGTGTTAATCGGTAAGGGACTAACTTTCGACTCTGGTGGTATTTCACTTAAACCTGGCGAAGCCATGGATGAAATGAAGTATGACATGGGTGGTGCTGCCGGTGTTATTGGCGCCATGAAAGCCCTGTGTGATATGCAGCTGCCTATCAATGTCATTGGTATTTTGGCTGGTTGTGAAAACATGCCATCAAGCAATGCTTATCGTCCAGGTGACATCCTTACCACTATGTCTGGCCAAACCGTTGAAGTGCTAAACACTGATGCCGAAGGCCGCTTAGTATTATGTGACGTGCTCACCTATGTTGAGCGCTTCGATCCTGAGCTTGTGGTCGATACTGCAACATTAACTGGCGCTTGTGTTATCGCACTAGGTAAACACGCATCAGGCCTGTTTTCTGGTCACAATCCACTCGCGCATGAGTTATTAAATGCTGGCGAGCAAAGTGGCGACCGCGCATGGCGCATGCCGTTATGGGATGAGTACCAGGAGCACTTGGAAAGCCCATTTGCTGATATGACTAACTTAGGTGGCCGCGCGGCAGGTTCAATCACTGCAGCTTGCTTCTTGTCTCGCTTTGCCAAGAAGTATAACTGGGCCCACTTAGATGTGGCTGGTACAGCTTGGAACAGCGGTGCCAACAAAGGGTCTACGGGTCGTCCAGTTCCGCTATTGACTCAGTTCTTGCTTAACCGAGCAGGCATAGAGCAAGGCGAATAACCCCACGCGAACACTTACATTAAGGCTAAACACGGTTTTCACTCTATAATCCAGCCGGTTTAGCCTTTTTTATTTCAAGCTTAAGCCCTACGTGAATAAACATCCCTGCAAGCTCGTCATGAGCAAAGAAACTCCTTTTGCTGAAAATATCTTCAAAATGAGAGCTGCCTGACATAATTATTATCACAAGATATCGACAATTAATGAATTGAGCTTACAATACGCAAAAATTCACAGCCTCAGTTTTTAAGCTACTTAATCTCGCGCAAAACACTGACACCAGCCACTTAATCTTAACTAAGACTCTACTGCGAACTCCCCTCGTTAGTAGTCGCTGCCTGTACATCAACATTTTATTTATTACTGCCGTAATCCAACATAGGCTGCAATATGCGTAACGCATTTCTGGTATTTTTTCTGTTTGTTTTTTCTTTACCCGTCATAGCGGATCAAGAAAATGAAGACTCGCACTTGCTCAATGCAGAGCAAGTGATCAGAGTCGGCTACCCAGTAGCTGACTGGCAGCCTTTTACTTACATTGGTAAAGATGGAAATGCGATCGGTTTGCTGCCGTCAATTTTACAAGAGATCACTAAGAACAGCGGCTACCGCACAGAGGTCGTGACTTATCCTAACTACCAACAAGTGACTCAAGCACTGCGTGATCGTGAGATTGATATCATTATGGGGGCGTCAAAGACTCCTGAGAGAATGACTTGGCTAAGTTTTAGCTCGCCGCTTATGTTGGTACCGATTGCAGGGATCACTTATCAAGAAAATACCAATAGCCTTTTTGAGTTAAAAGGCCTGCGCATCGCGACCGAAAAAGGCTTTGCGATTAATGATCAACTCAGAAATGGCCCTAATAGTGTCAAAGTCATCAACTACACCGATAGCCTATCTGCTTATAAAACGGTGCTCAATGGTAGTTCAGATGCCTACATAAGTAATGCTATCACTCTTGATTACTTACTTACCCACCAATATGCACCGAAAAAATTAAATATTCGCCTGCTTAACGACATGCCTCTTGAAAGTTTGCACTTCGCGGGACTCATCGAAAATAACAAGTTGATCGAACGATTAAATGATGGCTTAAAACAGATCCCTACAGAGGCCTTCGACAAACTCTATGAAGCCTGGCTGACCAGCTCTCAAGTTAAATATATTTATCAGCATCAAGGCTTAAACCTTACCGAATCAGAGAGCAATGCTATCAGAGATAAAAAGGTCATTAAGGTGCTTTACTCTGCTGACAGTTACCCATTTACCTTCACCAATGACGCTGGAGAAATGGATGGAATGGGCGCCGATATCTTAAAAGCGATATCCAACAAACTAAATCTAAAAATTGAAGCCACTGAATTCAATGGTCAAAATATTGAAAAGTACCTTGCTGAAAATGAGTTTGAACTCATTCCAGCCTTTACCTGCGTGCAAGGAAAACATCCATTTACGCAGTGCACAACAGCTTATATACAAGATCCTTGGATTGCGGTTGCCGCAACGAACCTGGCTACTGGTCAGCTAGAAACGACTAAAAGACTGGGGGTTTTAAGCAGGCATGAGCAGCAAATTGACACTAAAAAAGATTTTCCCTATGCCAATGTAACCAGGTTTAACACCACTAAACACCTGCTTAATGCCGTTATTAACGGTAAAGTTCAGGTCGGTATTTTGCCGCTATCGAAGGCGAGCAGAGTCATTAGCGCGCGTTACTTAGGGAAAATTCAGATCCTAACAACCCCGATAGAGCAGCAGAGCCGCCCCGTCAGCTTTGCAGTGAATAAAATTAACCCCGCTCTATTATCTGTTATTGATAAGACAAAACACGCTATTGATAAGGATGAATTACAGGCTATTACTCATAAATGGAATAATGTCAGTATCGATAGTGACTTCTCCTTTGAAAAAATACCCAACTGGCTATTGCTAGTACTGGGTGGCATTTTTACGCTTTTTTTAGTCATAGCCTATTCAAACAGAAAGTTAAAAGCTGAAATAGCTCAGAGACAGAGTATCGAAAAAGAGCTACGACTGGTGAATAACAACTTTGGTGGCGTCGTTGCACAACTAATACGCTATGGCGATGATATTGAAGATATTTCTTGGAGCTTTATCAGTGGTAATATCGAAAAATACTTTGGTCTAACCCCTAATCAACTCTATCAAGCGCCGCATCTGCTTATGGAATTTTTAGCCATGCACGCAGACGAGCATGGGTTCTTAACTGATATTGAAGAGTCCCGATTCCGAGATTCACTTTATACAACAATGAAGCTTAATATTGACGGTAAGATCTCTTGGTATCAGCTCACGGGCACCTGTACAAAAGAGGATAGAAATAAGCATTGGACCTACACTTTAGTCGATATCACGGTCATTAAAGAGAAACAGGCTGAACTGGACGAAGCTCGATTGATTGCTGAGTCTGCAACGGTAGCTAAATCACGTTTTCTGGCCATGATGAGCCATGAAATTCGTACGCCAATCAGTGGCATTTTAAGTCTATTAGAGCTCATGGCTCCGCATCTAAACAGCAACGAACTTTATGGGATCCATAAAAACCTCACCCATTCAGGTAGCAACTTGCTCAATATTGTTAATGACGTTTTAGATTTTTCGAAAATCGAGGCTGGGAAATTAGAACTAAGCCCAGATGTATGTCAGTTAAGCAGTTTTATCGGTGAGTTAGTCCAACCACATATTGCCCATATTGAGCGAAAAGGCCTTAAATTCAAGCTTTGGCTTGACCCAAAACTGTCCTATTCGTTAACTCTTGATAATTTGCGGCTTAAACAGGTATTGAACAACCTGCTCAATAACGCATCGAAATTTACCACAGAAGGTGAGATCTGGTTGTCCGTCGGCCTGTTGAGCGCAACCGACAAAGAGCAAACCATCACTTTCGCTGTAACAGATAGTGGCATAGGGATCCGAGAGGAAGATATTAGCAAATTATTTTTGCCATTTGAGCAAGTTGACCTCAGCAGTGAGCGACGCTTTAATGGCACAGGCTTAGGCTTATCTATCTGCGAGCAACTGGTTAAACTCATGGGTGGAGAAATATCGGTAACCAGCACCAACGGCCAAGGCAGTACTTTCCGCTTTAATCTGACCTTGCCAACCGTAGCAGTTGAAATCCCCACTATCGTCAACAAGCGTTGCGGCATCATTGTCACTGATGAAAGTAACTACAATCTATTTAGTGAATACTTAATCAATTGGCATTGCACCACTTTTAATCTATTAGGCACAGATAATAAAACGGGGCTTGCAAGCTATGTCGCCACGCAAAAGCTCGAAGTATTACTGCTATGCGAAGCATGGTGTGAACAGCAATCGATGACCCCTAGCTGGATTAACCACAATATACCCGGCGTACAAGTCATCTTACTTAAAAACAAGAGTATGCTGTCGCCAACACCGGCAACACTAGGTTGGGCACTGTCAGTCAACCCTTTGATCCCTTTGCACTTGCTGCACCTTATGACTAAGCCAGAGTTCTTTAAAAACCAATATATCGGCATGAAGGGAGACATAAAGTTAGCCCTGACCCGTGAACAAGCCATTGCACAAAATAAGCTTATTCTGGTCGCAGAAGATCATCCAATCAATCAAGATGTCATTAGGATGCAACTCAGTAAACTGGGTTACTTTGCAGATATCTTTGATAATGGCCAGCAGGCATTAACAGCTTACCAGCAGACGAAATACATGCTATTGCTTACCGATTGCCATATGCCCGAACTCGATGGTTACGGCTTAGTAAGCGCTATCCGCGACAATGAAAGGCAAAAACAGTTGCCTCGTCTACCCGTAATCGCTCTCACTGCTAATGCCATGTCCAGTGAAAGAAACCGTTGCCATCAGCTTGGTTTCGATGACTATTTAATTAAGCCGGTCACATTACAACAGCTACAAACGGTACTGAGCAGCCACATTAAAGCCGCTGCAGACAATGTAGCTCATCTTGAGAATGCCGAGAACGTTGATAATGCCACTTATCAGCCTTGCATAGCGACAGAGGAAACAGTCCAACTGATTATCGATATTGCTGCACTTGAAGCTAATTTCGGCGACTTAGCGATATGTATCAGCTTACTCAATAAGTTTGTCACCACCAGTGCTCAAGATATTGCAGCACTCAACCAGGCTGTCGTAGGCCGAGATTTTATCGCTACCGCACATCACGCCCACAAGCTAAAAGGCGCAGCTGGCGTCATTGAGTGTGAACGTTTAGCCACATGTTGCAGTGAAATCGAAAAAGCAGCCTCGACTCAAGATATCGACACGGTGCAACGACAACTTGCACAATTGAAACAGCTAATGAGCCAGATCTCGACTCAGGTAAAGCGATTAACATGAAAATCCTACTGATTGAAGATCACCAGTTTCAGCGTGAAGCTATGCTAATGCAGCTAGAGCTGATTAATATGCCTCACATTGCGCAGATTAAAACCGCCGCTTCAGGTGTTGAAGCATTACAAATAATGGCAAGTTTTAAGCCCGATATCTTACTGTGTGACTTAAAAATGCCAGAAATGGACGGTATCACTTTTTTAAGTCATATCAGTGAGCTGTCTTTTACTGGCAGCATTATTATCACTAGTGCCAGTAACCAGATCGTACTCGATACCGTAAAGAAAATGTGTATGAACTATCACCTTAAAGTGATTGGTGCCATCAGTAAGCCGGTGAAGATGAATACACTAAAAGAGCTACTCGACTTGGCCAATGTTGAGCGGCTTAGCAGCGCCATGACGCCGATTCATAGCTCATCGGTATTAGACAAAGTGTTTACTGAACAGGAACTCGAACATGCATTAGAGCAGGGTTGGATTAAGCCTTATTTTCAACCTCTGGTCACATTAGATACCGGTGAATGGCGAAGTAGTGAAGCGCTGATCCGTTTTGTACACCCTATCTTAGGTGTATTACCGCCAGCATGTTTTTTACCCTTATTGAGCAAAATGCAAAAAGATGCGCAATTAGCCCTATTAAGCATCAACTATGTGCTACAGCATCAACATGAGCTAGGCGAACGCCCCGTTGCAGTTAATATTACACCTACCACTCTGACGCATAATCATTTTGTTGACCAAGTGCTCTCTTTAGCAGAACAGCAACCTAACCTTTGCAAACAACTCTATTTTGAGATCACTGAAACTGACGCCTTAGAAAATACGGGCAGAGCATTAGAGGCAGCGTCGCGTCTCGCGCTGCACGGCTTTAGTTTATCAATTGACGACTTCGGTACGGGTTACTCATCATTATCACTATTAGACACCTTACCATTTGACTCTCTCAAGATAGACATGAGCTTTATTCGATCAATGGAAACGAGTAATACCGCCGCAGCGATTGTAGAAGCCTGTCTATTGTTAAGCCGTCGTTTATCGCTAGAGTCTGTTGCCGAGGGAGTAGAAACATTGCCTCTGTGGCAGCGTTTGCAATCATTAGGTTGCACCTTAGCCCAAGGTTATTATATCGCTATGCCAATGCCTGTAGAGCAATTACACGACTGGCATGAGAGCTGGAAAATCAAAGCAAATAGCATTTCCAGCAAGGCTTAACCTCAGCACAAGAAAGCCAGCGACTTAGCGCTTTAATTCAATCAAGGCGAATGATGGCTGTTCCCCTGGTAAAGTCATTAACGCAAAGGTTATTAATACAGAAGCCATGCAATACAGAAGTCGCCAGCCAAAAAAAACGGCTGAGTCTATATAGACTCAGCCGTTTTCATATGTTCCATATGCAAATAGATTTACGCTGATTGCTTATGCTTAAGCGTTAACCTCTAGAGTCTCAGTGGTCTCTTCTTCAATTCGCGTAACCAAGAGCTGGTCGACCTTATAACTATCAACATCAACCACTTCAAACTTAAAGCCTGCATGATTAACCGAGTCGGTGCACTTTGGAATTTTGCGCAGCATAAACATCATAAAACCCGCGATAGTCTCGTAGTTATGATTTTGAGGGAACTCCTCAATATCCAGTGCTCGCATCACATCGGTAATCGGCGTCACGCCATCCATCAGCCACGAACGCTCATCGCGAGCAATAATCTGCTCTTCACATTCAGGCAAAGACCACGCGCCCATCACTGCATCTTGCAGATCCTTCGCAGTGACTACGCCCACAACTAAGGAGTATTCATTCATCACTACCGCAAAGTCTGCTCGGCTATTCTTAAAATAATCCATCGACTCAGACAAGCTTAAAGTGTCAGGAATGATAAAGCAGTTACTCACAAGGCTTTTATCTTTAAGGCTGATTTTTTCACCATTAATCAAGCAGATAAGTAGCTTTTTAGCATTGACGATGCCCACCACAGTATCTAACTGCTCGTTACAAACAAGAAAGTTAGAATGAGGCTGCTGTGCTATCTTATGCTTAATTTCATCTTCACTATCTTGCAGAAGAAAATAAGCTAAGCTTTCACGTGCTGTCATCGCTGCCGTGACGGGAATGGTTTGCATTTCAAACACTTTTTCCATCATCAGCTGATCGCCTTTATCTAGCACCCCCGCTTCTGCACCCGCATCCATCACCGCATAAATGTCATCTGAAGTCACCGCATCATTACGCGCCGTTTGCACTTGAAACACACGGAATACGAAGTTAGCAGAGCCGTTGAAGAACCACACCAGCGGTTTAAGCACCACGATGCAGACCATCATAGGGCTAACAAAGGTCATGGCCACTTTTTCCGGAAAGGCCATCGCTAAGCGCTTAGGGATAAGATCGGCAATTAAAATAAATAAGCTGGTCACAATCACAAATGACAGTAGAAAACTCATTTTGTCTAACCAAGGTCCACTCAACCAAGACGATAGGAATGCGTGAATATGAGGCGTAAACGCTGACTCACCCACGATACCACCCATAATCGCCACGGCATTTAAACCTATCTGCACCACAGTAAAGAAATTACCTGGCTGCTCTTGCAGCAACAGGACTTTATTGGCGCGAATATCACCTTCAGCCGCAAGCTGACGCAGACGAATTTTACGCCCTGCCGCCAAGGCTATTTCCGACATAGAAAAAAAACAACTCACCCCAATCAGGAGTAATATAATTACAGCATTATCAAAGAAGCTCATTTAGCACCTTTATCAAAACTAAAAACAGACTTATCCCTTTACTGCATATCATTATTTCTTCTTGGCAGTATTTATCTTTCTCCAAGTAGAACTTTGTATAATGACCAACCACTATTGGCGCGATCGCGGAGTATATCCGCAATACAGACAACTCACCAGCTAATAAATTAGACAATGTGAGCGTCTATTTTTTTATCACTGAAACAAAAAATATTGGCTTAACTTAAGCCTATGTTTGTACGAAAAATAACCACACAGTTGTAACTAACTATATGGCCTAACGCTGCCGATATAATTTCTCAAGCAACACGGGTATGAGTGGCTATTTGTCACAAAGCTGAGTAAAGTGCGAAACTCAAACTGCATTTATAAAGATTAAGGATAATCAATGAAGTTTATTGGATGGCTAGTACATTCTTTACAATGGTTAGCAGTGGCGCTATCCCCTACATTGCTTGGCACTTTTATTGGCATCGCTATCAGCCTGCAATCAGGTCAACTTAATGCTTATATGCTGGCACTGTGGGCTGCGATAGGCTTTCTTATTGGCGCTTTTTGGGCTGAGCATGTACGTAAAACTGTCGGCTTATCATTATTTTTCGGTCGCCTTGCAGGGGCACGAGATCGCCCTAAAAAATAACAAGCCGAAATAACCGAGTCTGCTAAATAAGCCGCTAGGCATGTCAATAAGAGTAGGCAGCCCCACACGTAAAGGGGTATAGGTTATTTTTTCTTTTTAGCGACAAAGTCTTTGGCGCTGCGCTTATTCTGGCTGCGTCGATTGGCTTTCTTATCTCGGGGCGGGCGTTTACTGTCGCCCGATGGCGGCTTATCAGTCACTTCAAAACCATCAAGAGGTGCTAACGGATAAGCTCTGCCAGTCAGTTCTCTAATGGCCGTTAGGTTATCAGCCTCGCCATGGCATACCAATGAAATTGCCACGCCGTTATCGCCCGCTCTAGCCGTGCGGCCAATACGGTGCACATATACAGGGGCGCTTGTTGGTAGCTCGACATTAATCACTACAGGCAGCGCATCGATATGAATGCCGCGAGACAGTAAATCCGTAGTCACTAACACTTGCAGTTTACGCGTTTTTAAATCTTCCAATGTTTGCTGCCGCTGAAGCTGCTCTTTATCACCATGCAAGGCCGCCGCATTAATACCTGCTTTAACGAGCCTTTTTGCTAACTTATCGGCATCATCTCGGGCATTAACAAAAGCTAATACCTGTGACCATTGATGCATTTGGTTCAATGCAATCAACGCTCTCGCTTTATCGCCCTTATTGACAAGGAACAGTAACTCTTTAATGTCACTCGTTACACTGTTCACAGCTTGGGCAGCCAACTTTTTCGGAGCATGTAGTAACTTCAACGCCTTGTCCTTTAATTCAGGAGCTAACGTCGCTGAAAATAATAGGGTTTGTCGCTTTGCAGGAATACATTCAATAATGCGTTCGATATCAGGCCAAAAGCCCATTTCCATCAGCCTATCGGCCTCATCTAGCACCAACTGCTTTACACTTTCCAATGTAATAAGTTGCTGGCGTAGAAAATCGAGTAAACGTCCTGGTGTTGCCACAATAAGCTGAGGCTGTAGCTCAAGCTCTTCAAGCTGCTTGGCCTTATCAACACCACCACATAATACCGTCAACCGAATATTAACTGAGATATGCTTAAGCGCCTCACCGACTTGCAACGCAAGCTCTCGGGTAGGCACCAGAATCAGCGCCTTTACTTTACCGTTTTCAACGCCATCATTAGTGATGATTTGCAATAAAGGTAAACCGAACGCATAGGTTTTACCGCTGCCCGTTTGTGCCAATGCTAAGAGGTCTTTTCCCGCTAATATTTCAGGAATAGCAAGTCTTTGGATTTCAGTGGCTACAGAAACACTGCTTGGCAGTTTAGATAGGGTTTCAACGCTGAGGTTAAGGTCGGAAAAATTCATAGTATCGGCTAATATCGGCAAGTGCATGGAGTGTAACCACAGCGACGTGATTAGTAAAATTAACTCTTTAACCCCATCACCAGCCCACTCTCGATGCAAACGTGGCAACTAACCACACCGATTAACTGGGTGCATCAATAAATAAATCAGTGATTAGAGGCTGATCTATGAGCGACTTTTAGTGTAAAATCCTCTCTTTCGTCAGCCCAAAAGCTAAGACAATAGCGCCAACAACCCACTATGCCGATAACCCACTATGTCTTTTAGTCAGTCGCAAGCCCTGTTTTACATGATGCCAAAGGACGCAAAACCTGCATCTAATGCGCCTAAATCTGCGCAGGACCAAGTGTACTTACTCGCTTGCCAATTGGCAGAGCGGGCTTTTGCTACTCAAGAGTTGGTTTATATCCATTGCCAAGATCAACAGCAAGCTTATGCTATTGACGAGCTGCTTTGGCAATTTGAGCCGCAATCATTTGTGCCCCACAACCTAAAAGGTGAAGGCCCAATCGGCGGCGCTCCGGTAGAAATCGGCTTTGATAGGCTTGGTGCCAACAAAAAACGTCATCTTCTGCTTAATCTTGCAGACCAAGTACCGCAATTTGCGGTAAACTTTGGACAGATTATCGATTTCGTTGCCAATGACGATAGCCACAAAGCGATTGCTCGCGATCGCTATCGGCAGTATCGCGCTCTTGGGATAGCATTAACGACCCAAGATCTAGCAGCACAACCAATTAATTTTTAGTTTGAGATAAACACGCCTCATGGAAAAAACATATAACCCGCAGTCTATCGAACAGTCTCTTTACCAAAACTGGGAAGAGAAAGGTTACTTCAAGCCACACGGCGACGAGTCTCAAGGCAACTATTGCATCATGATCCCGCCACCAAATGTGACGGGTAGTTTGCATATGGGTCACGCCTTCCAAGATACCATCATGGATACGTTAACCCGTTACCAGCGTATGAAGGGTAAGAACACCCTTTGGCAGGTCGGTACAGACCACGCCGGTATTGCCACTCAAATGTTAGTTGAGCGTAAAGTGGCAGCCGAAGAAGGCTTAAACCGCCATGATTTGGGTCGTGAAAACTTTATCGATCGTATCTGGGATTGGAAAGAGCAATCTGGCGGCACCATCACTAAGCAGCTACGTCGCCTTGGCGCATCTGTTGATTGGGACCGTGAACGTTTTACTATGGACGAAGGCATGTCTGAAGCGGTACAAGAAGTATTTGTACGCCTTTACGAAGATGACCTAATCTACCGCGGTAAGCGCCTAGTGAACTGGGATCCGACCCTGCACACCGCTATCTCTGATTTAGAAGTTGAGAACAAAGAAAAGCAAGGCAGCATGTGGCATTTCCGCTACCCACTTGCCGATGGCGCTTTGACTAGCGATGGTAAAGACTACCTAGAAGTAGCAACCACACGTCCTGAAACCATGCTGGGGGACAGTGCAGTAGCGGTTCATCCAGACGATGAGCGTTATCAATCGCTAATTGGCAAATTCATTTTACTGCCAATCGTCAACCGTCTTATCCCTATTGTCGCAGACGATTATGTTGATATCGAGTTCGGTACAGGTTGTGTGAAAATCACTCCTGCGCACGACTTTAACGACTATGAAGTCGGTAAGCGACATGAATTGCCGATGTACAACATCTTAACCATTGATGCGGCAATTCGCTCAAGCGCTGAAGTGGTTAACACCGACGGCACTGCAAACAACGAACTAGATAATAGCCTACCTGAGCGTTATGTCGGTCTTGATCGCTTTAAAGCGCGCAGCGCGATTGTTGCAGAGTTTGAAACATTAGGTCTACTGGGCAAAATCGATCCACACGGATTGAAAGTCCCTTACGGTGACCGCTCTGGTGTGGTAATCGAGCCATTACTAACAGATCAATGGTATGTTGCCGTTGCACCTATGGCTAAAACTGCCATGGAAGCGGTTGAAAACGGTGACATCAAGTTTGTACCACAGCAGTATGAGAACATGTACAACTCTTGGATGCGTGACATTCAAGACTGGTGTATTTCACGTCAGCTTTGGTGGGGTCACCGTATCCCAGCTTGGTACGACGAAGCAGGCAAAGTGTATGTTGGCCGCGATGAAGCTGAAGTCCGTGCTAAGCACAGCCTTGATGACTCATTAGTACTTCGCCAAGACGCCGACGTACTTGATACCTGGTTCAGTTCAGCATTGTGGACGTTCTCTACACTAGGCTGGCCAAAAGATACCGCTGAGCTTAAAGCCTTCCACCCAACTGATGTGTTGGTTACTGGTTTTGACATCATCTTCTTCTGGGTTGCCCGTATGATCATGATGACCATGCATTTCATCAAAGATGAAAACGGCAAACCACAAGTGCCGTTCAAGACGGTATATGTGACAGGCCTTATCCGTGATGAAGCCGGTAACAAGATGTCTAAGTCTAAGGGTAACGTACTTGATCCATTAGACATGATTGACGGTATCGACCTTGAGTCACTAGTGACTAAGCGTACTGGCAACATGATGCAGCCACAACTTGCCGCTAAGATTGAAAAGAGCACGCGTAAAGAGTTTAGCGAAGGTATCGAGCCGCATGGTACTGACGCACTGCGCTTTACACTAGCGTCTATGGCATCAACGGGCCGTGACATCAACTGGGACATGAAGCGCCTAGATGGTTACCGCAGTTTCTGTAACAAGATCTGGAACGCATCACGTTACGTATTGATGAACACCGAAGTGCAAGCTGAAGGCGCGAGCGATGATGCTGTTGGCGAAGCGCTAGATTGTGGTCAAATTCTGGTAGATGGCAAGCCAGGCGCAATGGAGCTATCGATTGCCGATCGCTGGATTATCGGTCTGTTCAATGAAACCGTTAAAGCCTACGACGAGCACATGGCTAACTACCGTTTCGATCTTGCCGCTAACACCATTTACGAGTTCACTTGGAACCAGTTCTGTGACTGGTACTTAGAGTTAACGAAACCTGTTATGCAAAGTGGCACCGATGCACAGCTTCGCGGTACGCGCCATACTTTGGTTAACGTACTAGAGCAGATGCAGCGTCTAATGCACCCAATCATGCCATACCTAACTGAGACTATCTGGCAGCGCGTTAAGCCACTAGCCGGTGTTGAGGGTGACACATTGATGTTGGCTGCCTTCCCTGAGTATCAAGCTGACAAAGTCGATGCTGCTGCGATGGAAGATTTAGAGTGGGTTAAGCAAGTGATTGTTGCGGTACGTAACATCCGCGCAGAACTTAACATCGCGCCATCTAAGCCGCTTAATGCATTGCTACGTGGCGTGAGCTACAAAGACAGAGCACGTCTTGAAGCGAACCAGATATTCTTCACTACACTGGCAAAACTTGAGACTATCACCATTATGTCTGAAGATGATGTTGCGCCGATGTCGACGACTCAGCTTGTAGGCAACATGGAGCTATTGATCCCAATGGCAGGTCTTATCGACGTGGCTAAAGAAGTGGCGCGTATCGATAAATTACTCGAGAAAGCGGCCGCTGAATTTGCGCGTATCGAAGGTAAGTTATCTAACCAAGGTTTCGTTGCTAAAGCGCCTGCTGCCGTGATTGAAAAAGAGCGTGCTAAGCAAGCCGAATACCAACGTGATATGGACAAGCTAACTGAACAGAAAGCTGAACTGGCTAAGCTAGAAGGCTAATTCGAAAAGCTACAAATAGCGTAAAAAAAGAAAAAGGGCTGTCATCGACAGCCCTTTTTGTTAGCTAAAATCTAATACTTCAACAAAATCACACTCGGTAGTAAGCAATCTCTTGCTGCATAGATTCAGCAAGCTGGGCAAGCTCATGGGTCGCGGCCTGCGTTTGCTCTGCACCTGCTGCTGTTTGGTCTGAGATATCGCTAATATTAATAATATTGCGACTAATCTCTTCGGTCACTAAGCTCTGCTCTTCTGATGCGGTCGCTATCTGCGTATTCAAAGCACTAATTTGCTCGATGCTCACCATAATTAACTGTAGCGCGTCACCCGCTTGTTGTGATTTATCCACGCTTAACTTAGCTTGCTCTGTACCGCGCTCCATCATCAACATCGAGTCGCGTGCGCCCTGTTGCAAATGCTGGATCATCTTCTGGATCTCCTCAGTCGAGTCCTGAGTTCGTTTAGCCAGCGAACGTACCTCATCAGCGACAACAGCAAAACCTCGGCCCTGCTCTCCAGCCCTAGCCGCTTCAATTGCCGCGTTTAAGGCAAGTAAGTTAGTTTGCTGCGAGATCCCTTGAATAACATCAACAACTGAGCCGATTTCATCAGATGACTTAGACAACAATTGCATCGCTTCTGTCGCCCCATCCATCTCTGTTGATAACGTCTCGATCACCGCAATACTTTCACTCACAACGGTTTGCCCATGATGAGCCGCGTCATTTGCTTCTGTTGACGTCATAGCTGCAGCTTCGGCACTTTGCGCAACTTCTCGCACCGTTGCAGAGAACTGATGAATCGCGGCAGCGATTTGCTGAGTTTGCTGTTGCTGGTCAATCACATTACGCTGAGTCTGAGTCGATACCACAGAGTTCTCTTCCGCTGCACTGGCTAAGCGAGCTGTCGACTCATGGGTATTTTGTACTGCATGCTGAAAGCGTGCCGCAATTTGATTCACATAGGTAGCAATATGCGAAAACTCATCATCCCCACCAAGCTCTATGCGCTTGGTTAAATCGCCATTAGCAATATCAATGGCAGTGGTTTCTAGCTCCGTCATCGCCTTGCCCATACGACGAACAATAAGTGATGAGCTAATCGTTATAACCAAGATACAAACCGTCGAGAAAACCGCCACCAGCAAGAGATAAATACGCATGTCTTCATTAAAACGATTGAAGCTATCTCGCCCCTCTACAACCTGCATATCTAAGAAAGACTGCGCCTCAGCGGTAATGTTCTTAAACAGTGGGTTAATCTGTGTCAGCAACACCCGGTTTGCCGCTTCATACTCGCCTCGCTCTAAGGCATCTATTGTTGGGTTAAACCCCTGCGCGACCACTTTATCGAGCTGAGTCTTTAAACGGCTAGCTTGCAGCCGTTCTTCATTATCTAATTTCGCGCCTAAGATTTCATTATCGATAATATTATACAGCAGCTCGATAGCCGCCTGTGCCTGGCTAACATGCAGCCTCAGAGGATGGTTATGCATTTCAGAAAACGGGCTACTTGGATCGTGCTGAAACGCTAATAAAAGCTCACTTCGAGCAGTAGCAAGTTCATTAAGCACCTGTCCAGCGCGAATACTATGCTGCATACCTTCGGCATACAGCTTTCCTATCGAATCGCCCGCATCTTGCATACCAGAAATCCCCTTATACCCTAGGAATAGGAAAGAGATCACGGTCAAAAATACAATCAGTTTTAGTTGAAAACGTACTGATTTAAATGCTGAGACAACATTCGCTTGCGAGTGATTCGATTGGCGAAGGTCTTCTCGGTCTAGCTGTTCGATTAATACAGACATACAGTTCCCTAGTCTCCGGGGTTGCCTTACTGAAATATAAGAAATGCTCGATTTAACTACCTACTCATTGCTTCTAACAATATCGAGTCGGCAAGCAGCATAGAGTAAAAGCGACAATTTAATACCTGAAAATCAATCGATTGTATAAATAGTTGATATGGGTCACAGCGAAAACGAGTCGTAGAATTGGCGGTAAAGCTAATAGTGAGAAACGCTAATTTAGTCACCACTAAATTTACAACAAATGTCAATTTGATGACAACGCCAAAAAACCGCCTTAAACATTGTTTTATATAACTATTTTAAAAATAACCATTGCTTTAAACATGAAACAAATTCAAGATGTAAACAAATTGCATAGAGTGTAAATAAAATGAAGCATTTGCTTGTATCGAGTTGTTTATTATTAGGCTTATCGGCCTGTGGCGGATCAGATGATTCAACCAGTGATAATGGCGGCGTAATACCGCCCTTAGCTCAAGCTCCCACTATTGAGCTCGGCGATACCGTAACGGCATGGAATGATTCGCTGATAAACCTCACCGCTGATGTCAATATTTATGCCACTGGCGCTAATACATTTAGCTGGCAGCAAGTATCAGGACCCGAAGTCACATTACAAAACGCGACACTTGAAGGCGTAACTATTAATGCCAAAGAACTTATACAAGATAGCAGCATTACCCTCAGCCTTACGGTTACAGATAGCAGTAACCAAAGTGCTAGCGAGCAGATAACGATTCAGCTCAATGATAAAATCAGCGCGGCGATGAAAAGCGGCGATGCCAGTATTGCCGCCGCAATGTCACCACAAATAATCAAGCGCGCCTTGAGTCACATTCATCAGTATCGCTTAGACGGCGATACACTGCTAAAAAGCATCTACCAAAATGATAGCCTTCAATACGATCAAGGCCGTCACTCACAAATGATCCAGCTTGCAGGCGCAGAACATGCCTATCCGCAAAATAAGGCTTATGCCATTGTTACGGGTAATAAAGGCCTAACCTTCGCAGCTACCAATGACAAGTCTGGTCAACGCAATGCTGCATTCGGCACCGATATTATTTCGAGCATGCAGCAAGGTCATAACGCTAGTTTTGAACCTAGCTTTAAGCGCTTATTAGGCTGGATGCTCAAGCAGGATGAAACTGCACTGGCAAAGCCACAACAAGTACGTCTGTTTCTCATGAGCGGCAATACGGTCAGCCGCATCAATGGCTGGATTAGCGAACACTACCCTAATTGGCAGGTACAAACCTGTAGCGATGAAACCACGCTTAGCAGTTGCTTAGCCGAGGCGCAGTTGGTGATAACCGGCTCTTCAGAGCTATTTCCAATCAAAACTGTTGAGCCACTGATTGCTCAAATTCAACAGGCAACACAACCACTGCTCTATGTGCACCTACATAGCTGGAATAGTGTTCCCTTAACCCAAACCGTACTGAACCCTATGGGCTTTAGCATGCAAGGTTCTGGCGGGCCTGGTAACTATTTTGCTCAAGATAAAGCCGACTGGTCATCTGCCACCGCGATGCTCGACAGCTTCAGCGCGCTAGATAAAGAACAATTATGGTTAAGCCTATTCGATAGCCAACAAGTCGATTTTAACCTTGCCAATTGTGCAACGAGTTGCGATGCCAGATTTAACGATCATTATCGGCCAGCGCTCGGTACTATTCGCAGTAATATCCAAGCGATAGAAACCAGTAAACGTGATATTTTCAATCAGCCTGACTACTCTCTCTACAAGCTGCTTATCTTACTTGGTGATAACTATCGCCAAGCGATTCAATACCCGATGGATGTGACGACGACCGATAGCTTGAATTACCTTAAAGCCTATTACGCCGATCATAGCGTTTATAACTTCCGCGATATTAATGCTGTACCAAAGGACTTAGGCAACTTTAGTCGCACCGACTTTAGCCAAATCAGCGCTGTAGATCAGCATGTGAGTTTAAGCAGTAAAAAAGGTTTCCGCTCTGCTGGCGTTTACGCCCTACCGGGCCAAACTGTAAGCGTGACGCGAAGTGATAACAGTCAAGTCCGCACCTGGGTATTTATCAATACTCTGCGCTCAGGTTCAACTCATGAGTTTGCCAGCAACGGCTACAACCGCCCTAAATTATTGCAATCGACCCATATTGAAGTTAAGGCCGGTGAAACCATTAAGTTTACCAGTCCTTATGGCGGACCGATGCAGGTGCGTTTTGACCAAACTGACTTAGCCACTGAATTTAGCTTTAAGCAAGTAGGCCTTCATCCATACTGGCGCACAGGCATGGACGGCAGCAAGTTCATGCAAGATTTAGCGGCAAATCAATATGATTGGAGTGAGCTGGCAACAGAGCATTTTGAGGTGCATTCCAAACTCGATAAGATGCAAAATACCCTAAGCCACGAGCCTCTGTGGAATACCCCAGAAAAAATGGCAACCGCCATCATGACCCAGGTCCATAACTACCCTCACTTGTTAGCGGGATTCAAAGGGCCGTTTATCGACGAGGTTGCAGAGATCAGTGAGTTTGCCACCAGCCAGGGCTGGCAAGTCGATACTATTGATACTGTAAAACATATGAATGCCGACCAAGCCACCTGCGGGGCGGGCTGCTCTGGCAACCCTTATGATGCGAGCTGGTCATTTAGCCCAACTGGCCATGGTGACATCCACGAACTTGGGCATGGGCTTGAAAAAGGCCGCCTGCGATTTGATGGACATGATGGCCATTCAACCACCAATCCATACTCCTATTACACTAAGTCACGCGCCTATACCGAGCTAGGTAAATTACCTTCTTGCCAAGGTCTTAACATTGATGATGAGTTTGCAGTATTGCAACAAAGCATGAATCAAGCCGACCCATTCGCTTATATGCAAGAGGCTAAGCTAACAAGCTGGTCAAATGGTATGGCAACCATGCTGCAGATGATGGTTGCTGCGCAGAAATATGGCGCACTGGAAAATGGTTGGCATCTGCTCGCAAGACTACACATTTTATTGCGTGAATTTGAACGAGCTAAAGGCTCAGAAGAACTTTGGCTGCAAAAGCGCGCTTTACTCGGCTTTAGTCAATTTAACTTAGATGCCGCAAAGAACATCTCAAATAATGACTTCTTGATGGTGGCGATGAGCTACTCCACTCAGTTAGATTATCGTGAGCTTTATCAAATGTGGGGACTGGCGACGACACAAGCGGCCAAAGATCAAGTCGCTGGATTTAACTTTAGTGTTATCGACAGGAAAGTATATGTCTATAACCCTGGGGATTACTGCCTAAGCTTAGATCTTCAAGCTGTAGCGGTGGATGGTAAACAGGCTTGGCCACTTTAACCCGGTATTTTCAGCGGCGAGTTAAGCGCTAAATTAAGTGTAAATGTGCTTATCGATTAAATAAGCAATCAAATGATCAAAGCCACCAAGATACGGTGGCTTTAGTTTATCCCTCCTTGGTGCGTTTACAAGCCCTATAATATAGATTAAGTTTTGAACAGTTATCATAAAAAATGTACTGAACAAATCATCGAGTTATCGCCATGCATAAGCCATTTGTTATGCGAAAAAATATGCTATTCGATAAAGACTAAAAGGACATTACAACATGGACACCAACAAGCTATTACTTATCATCATTGCGATTCTATTGCCGCCATTGGCAGTATTTTTAAAAAATGGTGCGGGTAAAGACTTATTAATCAACATTATTCTCTGCCTGCTTTTCTTCGTTCCTGGTTTATTACACGCTCTGTGGGTCGTCACTAAGTCGTAATCTAACGAGTAGTTACCTAGCGAGTATTAGCAGCTTGGTATTACTTGGTTAGTTTTAGTTGCTTAGTCTTAGTCGCTTAGTTTTAAAAAGACTGTCCTTCACTATATGCTTGCTAAGTAACCCCAGCTACTGACTCGCCTATAAATGCACAAAGCCTAGTCTCTAATGAGCTAGGCTTTTTGTTTTCCAAAAAGCCAAACATTGGCTGCATTTTACTTATTCTGCGTCAACATCGCCGTCTGCTCTAACTGTTGCTTAACGAGCTCTATCATCGCCTTAGCCGCAAAAGAGAGAGTTTGCTGCTTATGCCAAAACAGGGACAATTCCCACCTAAGATCATTTGCCGCAAGGGGCACATTAACCACAGCATCAACTCGATAGCGCTCGGCAATAATCTGCGGTAACACCATAATTCCCGTACCGGCCGCAACCAGAGCTATGCCAAAGTCAGCATGGCTGACTCGAGTAATTTCAGCGGGGACAAAACCCGCCTTATCGCAGGCCTCTAAGATCAGCTCATAGAGTGCATATTCAGGTTCAAACATCACCTGCGCTAAAGATTGCAGATCTTTAAGCTGTAGCTCTTGATAACCGGCTAACGCGTGGGTTTTCGGCACCACGACGACCATAGGATCATTACGGATCCTTAATCCATCAAATTCACCATCAAATTCAATGATCCCTGTTGCCAACTCAATTTCATTTTTTTGTAAGGCTAGTGTTTGCTCAATGCCGCCACGAACCAGTAATTGCATATCAACTTTCGGATATTGCTGCCTAAACTTTGCTATAACAGGGGCAAATAGCTCGGCGCTACCAAGCGGAGCTAAGCCTAACTTTAAGCTGCCGCCGGTTAAATTACGCAACGCATCGAGCTCATTAAGCAGCTCTTGCCGACCAGCCAGCAATTGCTGCGCATGTCGATAAACCACTTCACCTGCCGCCGTTAGCTTAATTTGTGTGCCACGCTTACCACGCTCTAACAACACCATATCGAGCTCTTCTTCTAGCATTTTTATTGCCTTAGAAAGCGCAGGTTGAGTTAGAAATGCTGTGCGGCTTGCTTTTGCAAATCCACCCGCATCCACGACTTGCATAAAATAGTGCAGGGTTTTAAGATCCATTTAGATAACCAAAATTGATAGATTCCATTCTTAATATTCATTTTTTCTATCAATTAAGCAAGCGTAAACTAAGCATCAATCCTCAAAGCCCTAGTTTGGAATTCACCATGGCAACTTTTGCCAAGCCCTGTCATAAAAATGCTAAGCATATCGCTTTAGCCGCCTCACAGATGATCGCACAAATCGTTGCTTTGTGTTTATTGGCCTGGGCCTGCCAAGTATTAGCACAGAAAATTAACTCCCCTATTCCCGGCAGCGTAATTGGTTTAGGGATTTTATTACTGCTACTTGCCAGTAAGATGGTGCCTGAAAAAAGCGTCAATATGGGAGCCACTTGGCTCATTGGCGATCTACTGCTGTTTTTTATTCCTCCCGTTGTGGCGGTCATTAAATATGAAGCCTTGCTTGAACATTATGGCTTGGTGCTTATCAGTTCCATGTTAGTCGCTAGCACCTGCGTGTTATTGGGCACGGCTTTTACTGTCGATAAATTATTCAAATTTGAACGAAGGCTGCGATTAAGAAAACACTTAGCCTCTTCAAAAGCGCAAGTCATACCGCTACGCCCTGTCGATTTACCCCATGAGAAAAGGAAGGCTGCGTGAATCATTCTGCTATAGGAATATTTTGCTTGGTCTTAACATTGGCGGGTTATTACGCCAGTAAAGCCCTCTATCGCCGTCAACGTAAAGTCTGGTTTGCGCCCATTATTGTCGCGCCTGTCGTTATTTTGTTAGTGGTTGTGTGTTTGAATATTAGTGTTAACGACTACTTCAGTTACACCCACTGGCTAGCTGCGATGCTCGCTCCTGCAACAATCGCTTTTGCGCTGCCAATTTACCGTGAACGCCTGTTAATTAAGCAGTATCCACTGACCTTAAGTTTAGGTGTTATAACGGGTTTATTACTCGGCTTGGGCTCCTCTTGGCTATTGGCCTACTTAACCAACATGCCAGCCGAGTTATCTCATAGCTTAATGGTACGCTCAGTCTCAACCCCCTTCGCTATCGAAGCCACTGGCGCCTTTGGTGGTGTGCCAGAACTCACCGCTATGCTGGTGCTACTGACAGGGATCATGGGCATGCTCATTTGTGAGCCTTTATTTAAAGTCGCTAACATTCGCAGCTCTGTTGCTAAAGGCGTCGCATTAGGAGCTTCCGCTCACGGAGCGGGCGCTGCTAAGGCGAGTGAATTAGGCCGTCAAGAAGGGGTTATCGCGAGCCTGACCATGATATTTACCGGGATTGCGATGGTATTAAGCGCCCCACTCTTTGCCCGATTACTCAGCTAATCGCAACAATACCTATTGAAGTACAACTTGATTCAAGCAATAAAACGACAACTTGAATCGAACCATATTTATGCTTTATTTAGCCTTGATGTGTAATTCCGGCCTCCATAGCCATATCAGCCGCAAGCTTATGGCTTACCTCGCTCCCTCACAATTATCGGCACTTCAGAGTACTTTCCCCATAAAACTCAATTTTGTTTAAAACATCCGTTACGACTCAATGTAATAACGCATTGGTGTTTGCAACCAAATTAGGTAAAGTGTCGCATGCAATTACAAGCTTGCAGCGTTTTGGCAAAGATTCACACGCTCTACAAACCCAAAACCAACACAATTAAGATATATACATAATAACGATTAAATAATTAAAACATTTGAAGGGATAGCTATGAGTGATTCGAACGATGCTTATGCAGATAACGACCTAAGGGAAGTTAAGCAGCTGGGTATGTGGGCCTCTATTGCCAGCTTAAGTTACATTTTCTGGATTGTCGGCGGCATGGAGCTCGTTGAGCGAATCGCCTATTACGGCGTTAAAGCCAGTGCTGGCCTCTACGCCAAAGCCCCAGTATCAGAAGGTGGCTTAGGCATTAGCCTCAGTGATTATGGTGTCATTATTGCTCTGTGGGCATTTATGCAGACCTTTGTACCTGTCTTTACCGGCGGGATCTCAGACCGTGTCGGCTATAAAGAAACAATTTTTGCCTCCACACTTATCAAAATTGCTGGCTACTTAGTCATGGCGTTTTTCCCAAGCTTTTATGGTTTCTTATTTGGTGCCATCTTGCTTGCTGCTGGTACTGGTATATTTAAGCCTGGGATCCAAGGCACATTAGTCTTATCCACGGGTAGACAAAACACCTCGATGGCATGGGGTATATTCTATCAGGTCGTTAATATTGGTGGCTTCCTCGGCCCACTGGTTGCTGTGCATATGCGTCAGCTATCTTGGGATAACGTATTTTATGCCTGCGCTGCAATCATCTCGTTTAACTTCCTGTTCTTATTTGCTTATAAAGAGCCCGGAAAAGAAGAGCGTTTAGAACGTAACCGTAAAATTAAATCGGGTGAGATTAAGCAAGAAGCGCTCTGGCGCGATGCTTTACACGAGCTAAAAAAGCCTATCGTTATCTACTATATGTTGGTATTTGCGGGTTTCTGGTTCCTGTTTAACTCACTGTTCGATGTTCTACCTATTCACATTTCTGAGTGGGTCGATACCAGTGTAATTGTGACCTCGCTATTTGGTCCAGAAGGGACCTCTAATGGCTTCTTCCAATTCTGGCTAGGGCTTGATAATACCGGAACTAAGGTGATGCCAGAGGGCATGCTAAACCTAAATGCCGGCATGATCATGACCAGCTGCTTCTTGGTCGCTGCTTTAACCGCTAAATACCGTATCACTACAGCTATGCTCGCTGGCTGCTTGTTGAGTATTTTGGCGTTCGTATTGATTGGCGCAACAAACGCGGCATGGATGATTGTGCTTGCGATTGCGATGTTCTCATTCGGTGAAATGATGATCAGCCCAAAGAAAAACGAGTTTATGGGTAACATTGCACCGGAAGGTAAAAAAGCCATGTACTTAGGCTTTGTTATGTTACCGCAGGGTATTGGCTGGACGCTTGAAGGTTACTTTGGTCCTAAACTCTACGAGATGTATGCATCGAAGGAGGTTTTTTCCCGCGAACTATTGGCCGAACGTGGCATGAGCGCTGCAGATATTAGCGCGATCCCACAGGGTGAAGCTTTTACAACTTTGGTTAGCTACACCGGCGAGAGTGCACAAGCACTGACAACACTTTTATATAACACCCATGATATAGGTATGGCTTGGTATATCATTGCCGCAATCGGTAGCATCTCAGCGATTGGTATTTACCTTTACGGTAAGTGGTTGTTTAAGCTTCAGCAGCGTTAAGCAATGTACTGTTACTAAGTATGAAATAAAAAGCAGAGACAAAAAAAGCTGACCTCGGTCAGCTTTTTTTTTCGCTTTAAATTTCACAT
Source organism: Shewanella sp. 0m-6 (assembly GCF_052977325.1). Classification (NCBI taxonomy): domain Bacteria; kingdom Pseudomonadati; phylum Pseudomonadota; class Gammaproteobacteria; order Alteromonadales; family Shewanellaceae; genus Shewanella; species Shewanella sp. 0m-6. The sequence continues at coordinate 104,626 of NZ_JBRIMD010000007.1, read as the reverse complement.
TATTGGAGATAGGTGATAATGGATAACTTATAACTTAAGCGGCTTGTTTTTCTGCAGCGGGCTCATATGCAGCAACTGCAACTGGACCAACTGGTAAAATAACGCGGCCAAACTCAGCATTTAATACTTGTGCCATAGCAAAGTAAATTGCGCTTAAACCACAGAAGATACCTTCGTAGCCAGCGATCGTGCCGATTAGCTCACTACCCGTGAAATCACGAGCTGCAAGTAGGAAGAACAAAATCGTTAATGATGCAAACACAACTTGCTTAGCACGTGGGTAACGTAGTGAGCCCACAAAAAGTGCTGCTGTGAACAGACCCCATAAACCTAAGTACCAACCCATAAAGCTAGCTGGGCTTGCTTCTGCTAGGCCCATTTTAGGCATAACGATTAAGCCAACCAAAGTTAACCAGAATAAACCGTAAGAAGTAAATGCAGTTGTACCAAACGTGTCACCACGCTTAAAGCACATGATACCAACGATAACTTGAGCGATACCGCCGTAGAAGATCCCCATTGCTAAGATCATTGAATCAATTGGGAAGAAACCTGCGTTATGGATGTTAAGTAAGACAGTTGTCATACCAAAGCCCATTAGGCCTAGTGGAGCTGGGTTAGCTAGTTGTGTCGACATTAAGTTCCCCTACAGGAAGTAGTCAAAAAATATATCCGCACCGCTAAATGCAAATATGAAATTAAGTTAATTTGAGCGCGCGCATTCTAGTCGAAGCGATGGGGCCGAGCAAATATGCTCGCAGGCGTAGGGGAAACGAGGGAAATCGAAACTAATACGGTATATTACTAATTAATCAATGTGTTATAAACAAAAATAGGACTTTAGTTCAAGCGTAAAACCAATGCGAGACACTGATCACGCAAACCAATAAAAATATGACATTGAACACACGGTTCAAGTTTAGCACATTAGCAACTGATGAAATTCGCAGAGTAAAAGTGCTGAAAAATTGCACCAGCTCACAAACTAAAAAAATGGTCTTATTTTTAGCAAAAAGACCCTAAGGGTTAAGATATTTGACAGGTTTGGGCTCAACATTCTCACTTTGCTCTCTACATGGCCTTTATATAGCCTTTTACTCAGCCCTTTATTCCACCCTTTTATAGCCCGCTCAAGCGGTATATTTAACAGAAGTCCTGCACCAGAGTGAGCGACATGAGTTAAGAGAAAAACCTATGGATAGCATATTTAGGCATTCTGAATTTCTGCTATCGATAAGTCTCGACTTTCACCAGCAGTTAATTGCGGGTCGAGCACGATGGCGCCGACGGATATTCGATGTAAACCTACAACGGGGTTTCGAAAGCGGCCAAACATGCGCTTGATTTGATGATAACGCCCTTCCATCAAAGTCACCAAAGCCGTGTGTGCATCTATGATCTCCAGCTTAGCGGGTAAGGTCGTGATACCTTCATATTCAAAGTACATCCCATTGGCAAAAGCTGGAATATAAGATTCATCAATGGGATTTTGCAGCGTCACTCGGTACAGCTTTCCGACCTTATGTTCTGGCGACATCAGCTTTTTAGACCAGCGACCATCATTAGTTAACAGCAACAAACCTGAAGTATTGAGATCTAAGCGACCAACAATATGCAGACTGCACTTATCTTCTCTAGCCAGCAAATCGATAACCGTTTTATGCTTATCATCAACGGTAGCACTGACCACGCCAACGGGCTTATATAGCATCACATAGCTCGGCCGGCTGGCTTGCAACACTTGACCATCAAGACAAACATGGGAGAACTCGTCGATAATCAAATCGATATCACGCGCTATCTCACCGTCCACCTGCACTTGCCCTTTAGCCAACAGCAACCTAACATGTTTTTTATTAATACCTGTTTTGACGCTAATAAACCTATCTAGCCGTGCACGTTTTGATTCCATAAAATTCTATTGCTCAGCAGTGATAGGCTGTACTTTATAGGCGCAGCGACGTGCCCCCTGGATAATGTGTTCCTCACGGCTCACCGTAGCGTCATGCTGCAGTAAGGTCTGAAATAACTGCAATTCTGAGCGGCAAAAATTAAGACATTTTGTTGCTGCAGCGCAGATCGGGCAATGGTTTTCAAGTAGCCAGTAACAGCCGTCGCTATGCTCAACCGTCGCCATATAACCTTCATTGGTACGTAACTGTGCCAAGACTTGTAGCTTAATGGCTAAGCTATCGGCACTGATTAACGCATCACGATAAAGCGCAAGTGACACCTGTTCACGATGGCTAATAAGCTGTTCTAAGCCACTGTCGCCAAAAACAGTTTTAACCGAATCAATTAGCTGAACGCTCAGCTCTTCATGTCTATCAGAGAAATGACTATTACTTTGCGGCGTTAGCGCCCAGAAACGTGTCGGTCGCCCACGAGTCGCTTTTCTATCATCAAAAACCACATCGCAACTTTCTTCAAGGCTTTGTAAATGCTGACGCACCCCCATTGTTGTCAGGCCTAGCTCACTAGCAATCGCTTTAGCCGTTAATTCACCTTGGGTTTTAAGCATCTGCAAAATTTTGTCACTGGTCTTCATCGTTATCTCTTTATGGCAGCTTTGTTCTTTTATCGCTCAAGGCACAAAGCGGTATGACTATGGCCATTATTACTCAACCATCAATTAAGTAAACTTTTTTCTTTACTTTATTTTGTAAACTGTTTACTTTACTTAAAACTTAAATAAACAAAAAGGTTTACTAAAATGGAATTAGTCATCATTAGTGCCAGCCAGAGAAGCCCATCGCAGAGTGCCAAAGTCGCCCGTTACCTGAGCGAACAGGTGACGGGTTTTAACAGAGTCAATCACATAGAGCTTTGCCAATACCAGTTACCTTTTTGGGATGGAAGTGCAGAAACCAAATCTGCCGATGGTAGCCGCTGGCCTTTAATTTCTCAGCAAGTAAAGAAAGCAGACGCCTTAGTATTAATTACACCCGAGTGGGGCGGCATGGCATCACCTTTGATGAAGAATTTTTTGTTGATGTGCGACCACCAAGATACCGCCCATAAACCCGCTTTATTGGTTGCTGTTGTCAGTGGGATAAGTGGTGCCTACCCTATTGCCGAGCTAAGAATGAATGCATTAAAAAACAATAAACTGGTGGCGACGCCTGATCATTTAATCGTTAGAAATGTCGAAGAACTCTTCAATACTGACGCGCCACTGTGCGATAGAGAATTACATTTACGGGAACGTATCGACTACAGTTTGCATATGCTCACTCAATACAGCGAAGCCTTAAAAGGAGTGCGGATTAACCATCAAAACAAGCCATTTCCAAAACAGCAGGAGTACCATTATGGCATGTGACCATCAAAGCAAGCCATTTGCAAAGCTGCAATCAATTTAGGACAACAATACAAGGAGTCAATTATGATGCGTTTAGAGCATTTAAATTTAGTGGTCAGAGATATTTCAAAGGCATTAGCGTTTTACCAAGCAATCTTTCCTCATTGGAAAGTTCGCGGCGGAGGAAAGTCTAGTTGGCATGGCGTAGAGCGCAACTGGGTGCATTTTGGTGATGATTATCAATATTTAACGTTTAACGATGACGGTATTGAAGACAACCGTGACTTAAGTGGGCATCAAGTTGGCTTGGCCCACTTTGCATATGTCACCGATGATCTTGATGGGGTGATTGAGCGCCTCAAAACGAGCGGCCATCTTGTAGATAAAGCGGGCGCAGAAGATCCCTATCGCCGTAATGTGTACTTTATCGATCCCGATGGTTACGAAGTTGAGTTTGTTGAATATCTCACGGATATTCCGGCTATGCGCAATCAATATGAATAATCGCCGCTGTCAGCAATAGCATCAACAATAGCGATTAATCGCCAACCTGAACGTCAGTGACAACTATAGCGCCTCAGCTAAAGCTGTAAACGATGAGCCTGATCAACTCATTGTTCTTATCCAGCGACTCGGTAGTACTCTAAGTAGCCGATGCAGTATTGCCCATGGCCAGCTTGGTACAAAGCTATTGGCTTTTTCAGCCTCGATAGCTGCAACCATAGCACTACAGCCCACGTCGGTATCAACAATAAAAGGCACCTTTTCGACGTGCTCGTTTATTTCACTGCGGATAAAACCAGGATGAATACAACTGACCTTAATTGGCGTATACATTACATCAATACGAATACCTTCAGTTAACGACGTAACAGCAGCTTTTGTCGCCGCATAAACGGTCATCGCTCGCCTAAAGCCACGCACAGCACTCACCGAGGATATGGTTACTAAGTGGCCAGCATTTTGTTCACGAAAAATAATCATCGCCGCTTCAGCTTGAGCAAGTAAAGCTACAAAATTAGTTTCCGCCGTTTGCTTATTGGCCTCGAAATGTCCTGTGCCAATGGCAGCGCCCTTACCCATTCCTGCGTTAAGAATGATCCTGTCTAACTGGCCAAATTCAGACTTGAACTCATTAAACACCTTAAACACATCTTGATGCTGATTAACATCAAGCGCTTTAACCGAAACGTTAATATTTGGATTTATCTGTAAGAGATCTTGCTTTAGCTTATCTAAACGCTCAACTCGTCGCGCGCACAAAGCCAAATCTCGCCCCATGTTGGCAAACTCCAGTGCCATGCCTCTACCTAAACCAGAGCTGGCGCCGGTGATCAATATTGTCTTACGCTTAGCCATCATCTGTTTCCATCCATAGCGGTATCGTTTTTAATTCACATGGTTAACATCTAACCTAATCTAATCTAAGCTACTGTTGAAGTAATAGAATGTAAACCTCAACTCGGCGATTAGAAAGCGACAGAACAGCAGGTTTATCCAAGCCAGATGCCCAGCGATAGTAAGCCGATATAAAATACCAGCCCCACAACAAAAGGCTTATCGGTCTCAGGCAGTCTCCCAAGCAATGCCTTTTCACGTTACGCCGCTGTACTGACTAAGCATAAAAAGTAAGCGCAAAACCTAGCAATTCAATATCAATCCAATCTCAACGAACATCAACCCAGTATGGTTAATACCTTTGAACGCGCCATCTATCGCCTCTACTTGTCATCGAGCGATGGAGATAATCGCCCCATCGACAATGCAGGTTAAAGTCAGGTTGAGGACCGTTAATAACAATGGTAATCATTTTTTATTCACAAATTATCTGCAAATTATTTGAACTAGAGAAGTAAGACAATTTTGAAATCAATGACTTAAAATCTCGTAGATTGAAAAGCACTTACAAGGAGTAATTTAAGCGTGATTTAGTATTAGCAAAACCGTGTGTTTACTGGGTTATCGACTAGATTTACAGAATTATGGACCTGTGTTAATGGCAAGGGAATGCAAGGCTGACGGAGTATTTGCCATGATTTCCTACCACCATACATTAACGGTAATCGATAATGATTCGCCGGTACAACTTGCACTCAACAAGGCGTTACAACTCGCTAAAAAAACTCATGCGAAAGTCACTGTATTGAAGATTGAGCGCCCCTACAATAATGTATTAAGTCGCCTTGGATTACTCTCCAAGCAAGCACTCGACCCCATGCTAGTTGTCAAAAAGCTATTGGCTAAGTATCAACGGCTGGGGGTTGAAGTTGAGATAAAAGCCATTAAGAACCTCCAAGACCATGTTGCGATATTGAACGAAGCCAATAAGGGTAACTACGATTTAATCGTGGTCAATAACAAACACCACAACCCAGTTATCAACGAGTTCATCCCTAGCTGTGAAGCTCACCTACTTAGAGAGTGTGAGCAACCCGTCATGATAGTGGGTAATAAGACTTGGCAGCAACATGGGCATATCCTCACCGCGCTTGAAACCGCAGACCCAGATATTGAACACAGTAAGTTAAATCAATGCTTACTCGATGATACTTTGCAACTGGCGACATTGTTAGACAGCGATATTCATCTGCTTAACTGTTATCAAACAGAAAATTGGAGCATGTCTGTTGAAAAAGAAACTAACCACCTTTCAGATAAGGAGCAAAAACAGCAGCATTGGGCACGCTTACTCAGTAACGCTAAAAACTACCATATAACAAACGAACATTTACACCTTGAGCAAGGCCTACCGGATCATATTATTCCCACTATCGCTCACCAATGTAACGCTAACTTGTTGGTCATTGGCGCAGGTGAGCACCATGGCTTAATAAGTGAACTCAAGGGGCACACCTCTTCTGTGATCGTCAATCAACTCAAATGCGATATCTTGGCTATCAAGCCGCAAATCCACTAAGTCACTAATGCCCCTAATATGAGTCATTATCATGAATGACCATATGAACGCTAATCTCGTTCCGACTGGGTCTTCGCCACTATGTCAGAATCTGCTTGCGCCCAAAAGTCGACTCTAAAACAGGTATCATCCGAAAGAAGCTCAACTTTATGCCAATACTGAGGCGGCGATACCCCGACCTCACCGACTTTAATCACGATCTCTTGCTCCACCTCGCCCCGTCTATCAGTAAAACCATAGAACTTGAGTTCGCCGCTCAACACATGAATTTGTCCATAGACGCCCGCCTTAGTATTGTGCAGGTGTAAAAACATCTTTGGCACGGTCTGCTTGTCAAATACCGGACTCGATTTATAGTTCACATAATCAGTTGGGATCGTGGGCATATTCGTAGAACCTCATTTTATAACGTGTTATTAATGCCAATTAAGCTCAAGTTAAGCGACGATAAGCAAACTACGCACTATAATCGCAACATCCCCATACCAGCTGGCATGCACTTGCTGTAATAATGAGACAAAATGAACAATCAATATAGCTACACTACACAATACACGCTAGATAAAAGCCACTTTAGCGAGTGTTATGACGAATCAGTCATTGTCGATACTTCTGTGCGTGCATATCGTAAGGCCATCATTTTTGGCTTAGTGGGTACCGCCCTAATGCTAACCAATATTAATGGTTACGCTTCATGGTTTTTAATCGCCTTAGGCGCACTTGAAGCATTGAGTGTACGATTTAGAAAACCTTGGTGGCTAATGCGTCAAATGATGAGTAAAGCCGCCAATAATGAAGTGACCTTAACGGTAGATGAATCTGGGATCACTAATGACTCTTTCTACGTGCAGGGCACTATTTTATGGCAAGATGTCACCGAGATAACGGAAACTACTCAGGGCTTTCTATTAAAGCATCTAAAAGGCACCAGCTACCTCTCAAAGCGCAGCCTAGATCAACAGGCCACGCAATTTGTTGTGAGTAAAGCGGCTGAAAAAAGTCAAAAGCTGCAACAAAGCGAAGCGGATTAATCTCTCACATTCGCCATTAGAAATGCGTCAATATACTCGCCACTGCGAAAAGCATATTCACGCATTTCCCCCTCTATCACAAAGCCATGTTTTTTATATAAGCTAATGGCTAAGTGGTTATCAGTGTAGACCTCAAGCTCAATTCTCCTCACTGCAAGCCAATTTTGTGCAAGTGATACCATTGCGTCAAGCAACGCAGAGCCAATACCCATCCCTCGAAATGCCTCATCTACCGCCATACCAATATTTGCTACATGTTTACGCCTAGGGTTACTAAACACTTCCATACCTATTTGACCAACGACCTCGCCATCTCTTATTGCCACTAAGCTATAACAGTTATCAGGCAGTTCCATAAGACGTTTTTGCCAAGTATGTAATGACGGGAAAGGATGTTGTAACGTGCCTGCATAACAGCTTTGCTGACTATAAAGCTGACAGATACCATCAATATCAGCATCAAGGCTGTGACGAATATCTATATCTACCAAAATTGTTTTCTCCCTTTCTAAGGGGATACGCTCTCCAGTCACCACATTCTCCTTTTATTACACAGCACAGTTTAAACACTAACTTTCGCTAAAACAGCTTATATGTCAATACCTAAGCCAGTCTTATCCGTTTCCTGTACTTTTGAATCAAGATAAACACGCGCCTAAAACTGACTACTTTTCAAACTGTATCAGTTTGCAACAAATATCTTAACCTTCATGCTGTATATGGCAATAGATGATACCCTATAGCTTCATTTGTTAATTTTGTAATCAAGAGTTAATGTATTAGATGCCATACTTATTAGCACTTATGCTTACTATCAGCTTATATTCGGGAGCTGCTTTCGCAACCGCTTCAACGGGCTGCGATAACAATACCGACTGTATCGAAGTCGGTCGTTGGGACTTAGGCTTTGCCTTAGGCTATGGTAATAAATCTAATCCTCTTAAAGACTATAAAGACATCCCCCTGTATGTCGTCCCGACCATTGCCTATTATGGTGATAACTGGTTTTTCGATAACGGTAATATCGGCTATACCTTAACGGAGGGCGAAAACTACACCATCAATTTGATCACCACTTTTAGCAGTGATAGCGCCTTCTTCTATCGCTGGGATCCGTCGAATATTTTCCTGCTTTCAGCTGGCGGCAGTAGTCAACGTGCAACCTCCCCGCTCTCAACCTTTGGCAGAGTAAATCCAGAGCCTGCCATTGGTGAGCTAGAAAATCGAAACTTTACATATCTTGGCGGAGCCGAGGCTTTTGTTTACACCCGATTTGGTATAGTGCACGCAACGCTCGCCCATGACATACTTGATGTCCATGGCGGCCTTGAGTCTAAATTGAGGTGGTTTTACAATATTCCCCTAGATAGGTGGAATTTTGAATTTGCTGCGGTATTAGACTGGAAGAGTAAAGAGGTGGTTGACTATTACTATGGTGTCAGACCGAGTGAAAGCCTCTACTGGAGCCAAGAATATCAAGCGGAGTCTGCATTGAATAAGAGTATCGAATTTACTGGGCAGTACGTTTTAACTGAAAACTGGAACTTACTCTTAGTGGCACGTTATACCGATATCAGCGATGAAATCGTCGATAGTCCTCTTTTAGAAAAAGATTACACCACCACCTATTTTGTTGGCGCAGCGTATAGGTTCTGATTAGAGTGTCTTCAAAATTCAAACTTGTATTCTTGTGTCTGTTGTTGAGCTCGTTAATGAGTACAACGGCTATTGCAAAAAATAGTACAAAACAGCCAACAACTAACCTAAAACTGTCCCCTGAGTTTTGTATCACTTCAGCTAATGAAGAGTCTTGCGATATAGAAGTCACATTAGAATGGGATATGTTAAAAAACAAAACAGTCTGTATTATTTCAGACTACAAAGATCTAAAGAAATGGTGCAGTCCTTCACCAGACATTCACTCTTTGACCGTCAATATCAGTGCTGACCGTGATATTCAGTTTGTGATGATAGACAAAGATACCCACGAAACAATTGCAGGTGTAAAATTGAAAGTCACACCCGCTTCTTCGCCTCAAGTTAGGCGACGATATCGAAACCCATGGAGTTTATTCTAATGACCAGCTCTCAATCTACGCATAGAGTATTATTAGTCGAAGATGATATTCGTTTAGCCAACTTGATTGTCGACTTCCTAAAGTCACATGGCATGCATGTTGAAGTAGAGCGTAGAGGCGACACTGTCCTTACTCGCCTAATAAACTATAAACCTGACATTATTTTACTCGATATTATGCTGCCTGGGATGGATGGCTTAACCTTATGCGAAAAATTGCCAGATTACTTTGCAGGCCCTATTTTACTGATGAGTGCCCTAGGCTCAAATGAAGATCAAATTAAAGGCTTAGAGTTAGGTGCTGACGATTACGTGGTTAAACCTGTTGACCCAGCATTATTAGTCGCGCGCATTAACAATTTACTACGTCGCCAAGCTAAACCAGCGCAAGTAGAATCTCACTGCCTAAGCTTTGGTAAGTTAAGTATCGACCCGCATACTCAAGCGATTCGTTTGGGTGAGACCGAAGTGGATCTGACCAGTCATGAATTTGAACTACTTTGGTTACTGGCATCACAAGCAGGCCAAGTAATGAGCCGCCAATATATCTATCAATACCTGCTCAATATTGATTTTGACGGTAAAGACAGAAAGATTGATGTACGTATATCACGCCTAAGAAAGAAACTTGGCGATAATATTGAAACCCCTTTTAGGATTAAAACAGTTTGGGGGCAAGGTTACCTCTTCGCGCCAGAAGCGTGGAACAACTAAGTCTGCTAATTTATTAAGATGAAACGGCTTTTCATTAGCCTTTATCTTCTGCTCAGCCTAGGTTTTTTAGGCATTGGATGGGCACTGGATAATTTATGGCAAAATAACGTTGACGAAAAAGGTGCACTCGATGCACCTTTAGTTGCTTTGGCGCAAGTGTTAGCTAAGCTGCCTCAAGATGAACGTCAAGCCATGCTAGAGAGTATTCAAGCTAGGCCTAACTTTCCACTCACCCTGCTTAATGCTGAACAGGTTGCTTTTTCTGGCGAACAATTAGTTCGGGCCGACAAAGTGATTGCCACCCCTTATGACATTAACCATGAGCTGCAATTTGTGGCTGTTGGCGAACAAGTCCTAATGGCAGGTCCGATTGAACTCGACCCAGAAGCCAGCCTAAGAAATATCTATAATATTTTCTTCTATTTTCTATTAGCCTTTATTGCACTCATTTGGGTATGGCCGCTATCGAAAGACTTAAAAATCTTGGGGAAAGCCACTAAAGAGTTTGGACAGGCAAAATGGAATACCCGAATTAAACTCACTAAGCGCTCACAGGTACTGCCTCTAGCCAACACCTTTAACGATATGGCCGCCCATATCAGTGCCCTTATTGAAAACCAAAAACATCTCTCTAATGCCGTCTCTCACGAAATAAGAACGCCACTTGCAAGGCTCAAGTTCGCCCTTGCCCTGTTGCCTCAATACTGCCAACCAGAATCGGATCCCGCTAGGCGCGAACACTTTCTTGACGAGATGAAGCTTGATATCAAAGAGATGGAAAATCTTCTACAAGAACTCCTCACTTATGCCAGTTTGGAAACCCAGCGAGAATCACTCAATTTTGAGCGCTGTGACCTAAACAGCTTAGTCACGCAAACCATCCGACGATTACAAAGCCACCACCCAACCCCGATACTTTTCGATGCCCCCGAAGAGACAATTTACTTGGTCGCAGAACCATCACTGGTTGAGCGCGCTCTGCAAAACCTCATCACCAATGCTCAGCGTTTCTCAATCGATGACATTAAGGTCAACATCGCGATAGACAGTAAAGCCGTCACCTTGTCTGTGACTGACGATGGCGAAGGGATTTTAGAGGAAGACCAAGGTAAGATTTTTGAGCCTTTCTACCGCAGTGCAAGCAGTAAAAATGGTAATAAGGGACACGGCTTAGGCTTAGCTATCATAAAGAGAATCATGGAAAGACACCACGGCGAAGTCACGCTTCTAAGTCAACCAGGCTTTACCCAGTTCACCTTAGTTTGGCCGTTAAACACCACACAGCACTAGTCCAATCCGATCAGCCTCTAGGCTTATAAAACGCCTTTTAAGAGCCATCAGAACCAAAGTCTAGAGTGGAATTCACTTTCGCCCTTTCATCAAGTAACTGCGCTTTTCTCGCTTTAAATAATGCAAGCTGACGCCTCCGTTTACGCTGCTGACATAAACGGATCACATCATATTTTTGCGCATCAGAAAACTCGAGCCAGTTAAAACGCTCATTTCTATTACGTAAGCACCCTTTGCAATAGCCTCTAGCATCACTCTGACATACGCCAATACAAGGGCAGGGGATCTCAAAAAACTCTAACTGCTCCATACCTTAAACATATACTATCTTGACAATGAAAGGCTAAAATAAATACAGTGAGATGACTAATACCAATCACTCTCCCCATGTTTGGCGAGATTAAAGTCGCCGAGAATTGAGCACTAAGAAGGTAACAATATGAAACAACAGCAACGAAGCCTCTTTGTCACACTACTCGCGTTACCGCTATTATTCTTATCGGCCTGTAGCTCTACGCCTAAGAATGATTATGACCTTGATTATAACTTTGCTAACTTAAAGAGCTTTTCACAGCTCCCCCCGCCAGCAAATAGCGACCCTCTGAGCGCTAACAGAATTAAACAAGCCATAAGCAGCTCACTGACCAGTCAAGGTTTTATCCCCAATGACCTGGCCGCTGATTTTTATGTGGGTTATGGTTTTAGAATTGATGACAAACCCAAAGACTCGGGCTTTTCAATCGGATTAGGTACGGGGACATGGGGCAGTTCTGGTGGCGCAAGTATCGGCACTAGCGTCGATGTCCCCGTTGGCAGTAATACCGCCAAAATACAAACCATACAGATTGATATTCTCGACCCTAAAACCAATCAATTAATCTGGCGCGGTACAGACAAGTTCACCTTTGATGAGGGCGGTGAAGCAAAAGCACAAGAAACTAATGCTACCGTTGCAAAAATCTTAGCGCAGTTCCCCCCTAAGCAACAAAAGTAGATTGATATACAATGAACCGCCCACAGCCCGTGTTCGGTTCATAACGAGTCACTGATAATAGGAGCACAACAAAAAGTCACTCGCTATTGGTGCGCATTGACCGTGCGTCCTTCAGCCCATTGCCTTAATGATTGCAGTTTTTCACGCATCACTACCGACAATGGGCGCGTTTTCATCAGCTCTTCTTGCAACAGAGCTTGATCAACATCTCGCTCCGATGCTTTAGCCGTATAGATAGCAGAAATAACCGCTTGCTCAATCTCCGCCCCTGAAAAACCTTGGCTAATCTTAGCCAGCTGACTTAAGTTAAAGTGAGTAGGCTCAAGCTGACGTCGCTTGATATGAATAAGAAAAATAGCTTTACGGATCTCTGCATCGGGCAGATCCACAAAGAATATCTCATCCATACGCCCCTTACGCATCAACTCGGGGGGTAAGGCGCTAATATCATTAGCCGTAGCGACTAAGAACACATCTGATTTTCGCTCTGACATCCAGGTTAGAATTGTGCCAAGAATTCGCTTTGAAGTGCCATCATCACTACTACCACTGCTTAAGCCCTTTTCTATTTCATCAATCCACAACACACAAGGTGCCATTAAATCCGCAAGTTCTAACGCCTTTCGCAAGTTCTTCTCTGTCTCACCAATGTACTTATTATAAAGTGCTGACATATCCATCTTAAGTAATGGCCTTTGCCACAAGCCCGCGACAGCCTTAGCAGCCAAGCTTTTACCACTGCCTTGCACGCCCAGTAGCAATATACCTTTGGGTTTATCCTCCAGTATCTGCGTCTTTAATGACGGCGTTCTATAGCTCAACCATTGTTTAAGGTTATGCAATCCTGCAACTTGCGAAAAGTCACTGGTATCATATTCAAATTGAAGTACACCTTGCATATCGAGCAATTCAAACTTGCCTCGGTTAATACTGTCGATATCGGAATGGGTGATTGCGCCATCATCGACAATCGCTTTGTGCGCGAGTCGCCTGGCATCATCAAAGGTCACGCCACGTAGGTTTTCTGCAAGCTTAGCGACCGCACTATCATCGACATTGAGCCTGATCCCTTCACTGCGCACCTTATCTATTTGCTCATAAATTAGATTCAATAACTGAGCGCTATTAGGAAGTGATAGCCTAAAATGAGCACAATAGTGTTTGATTTCGGGAGGGATAGTGAAGGCATGGCTGACCAGCACCAGCGTATGTTTAAGTGACTCATACTCCAGCGCGATCTCTTTTAGCAAACGTACGTTTCTAGGCGCATCGTCAACAAAAGGGTGAAAATCACATAAAACATATATCCCTTGCTGCGTTGTCGACTTGATCTGCCCAAGAATATCGCCAGGTTCACAGTTAAATTTTTGTCTTCCCATGCCGCTATCGACTCGCATCAAGCCTTGGGTAATGCTCCAGCTAAACAGGGGTTGATACAGAATATTCGAAACTTTTCTAAGTAACTCTATCACCCGGTGCTCTTCATAGGTTTCTATGATAACTATCGGTGTATTCGATCGCAGTACTGCGGTGAGATCTTGAATATCTTGCATGTCATCTATTGCCTACACAGATTTAAATAGAAAAGGGGCCTATAGCCCCTTTATAGCCACTGTGGTTCTGTAAGTACCAGTAGTTAGTACCTGCAAATTCCACAGTGTTAAGATATATAAATTAATGGAACAGGTAATTGAGCCAGCCTTGCATTCTCAACAATACTTTTCGCATAATCGATACATGGGCAAAATGGTCAGTATAAATAGCTGCATGCCCAGAAACACCAGCTGGAAACTCAGTTTTCGCCTCATGATCTTCAAGCTTAATCAGTACTAATGCGCGGCCACGACTCATCACTCGCTGAGATGATATCAGTGAACCCGATGACTGAATTTCACCTTCAGCCATAGCAGGCAAGACTTTAGCCACTTTACCTTTAAATACTTGGCCCGGCGCAGCATCTAGAATGATTTCAGCTTCATCACCCTCTTTTAATCTGAGCAATGAGTTTTGCCAAAACGCGCCGACAAACATACGATCTTCATTTGGAATAAAGCTAATTAACGGCCTTAACGGCATAGGAACAGCAATAATACCTGGGCGCAATGCCATCTGAGTCACCATGCCATCGGCAGGCGCTTTGACTACCGTCTGATCTAGGTCAAACTGTGCTTTTTCAAGTTCGCCCTGGATCCCTGCGACCTTGGTATTCACTCCATCAACGTTTGACTCATAGGCTAAACGTACTCTTAGCTCTTCAGCATTAGCAGCAGTTAATAGTGCTTCTGATGCAAAATAAAGCTGACGCCTATTATCGAGTTCGAGCTCTGTAAAGGGTGAGTTAGCACCGCCACGCTTACGGCCTTTCTCATAACGGTCGAACGCAGACTTGGTTCTATCTCTGTCAGCGGTTGCTCGCGTCACTGCAGCTTTTGTCGCTTCCCATGCCGCTTCTAATTGTGGTACTTCAAGCTCCGCCGCCACTAATGCCGCACGTTTTTGCTTTACAATAGCCTGAAAAGGAGTGGGATCGATTTTAAATAATACATCACCTTTCTTAATCGGCGTATTGGGCTCCACCTCGACAGATACAACCATGCCCCTAACCGCTGGGTTGATGGGCGTTGTTACAAAATACTCTTTAGCATAAGGTGTATACGGATGGTTATAGTTCATCAATAAGATCAAGGCACCAACAATAAATATGCCGCCTAATATCGCCGTTGGAACGGTCCACTTAGTTAATGGGATCTTAAATATTTTAAAAATGGCAATACAGATTGCGGTGTAAGTCAGTACAAGTAGTAAATCCATATTACACCTCTGCTCTGTCTGTTGAACTATCGTCGATTTGAGTATCAACTTTAGTACCGGACTGATGATTACCAGAGCCTCTTACTTGTTTAGGCTGTTGTTTTGATAATTCCATCTCAGTGATTCTTTGTTCTAATTTTCTCACAGTTTCAGTCAAGCCTTGCACTTCACTCTCTAACAGTTGTTCTTTCTCGACGACCTCTTGGAATCCCCAACCACGGTCTTCACGATAAAGGGTTGCCCAGATCCATAAGAATGGCCAAATAGCATGTAAGGTAAATAGGCTCACCCACCCCGCAATATGCAGTGCATCTTGCTGTGGGTGATTGCGCTTCTTGGCTATCTCATAGGGGATATCATGAATGGCAATGACCCCATAGAAAATAAAAATCGCAACGAAAAAAATAATTCCTAACGCAAAATAATCTAAAAACACATCGCTCTCCTTGTGAAACCTTGAGTTACAACGATAGACACTAAAAACATCATAGCAACATTAAAGCAATATTAACCCTACAACTGCATTTTTTCGACTTAAATCTGCATATTAGCGATCCCATATTTAGCATAACAAAGTGATCTTTCGCACACTTGCCACTAAATCTAACCTAGAGAAATACACGTCACGTTACACTAATCACAAATAAATGGGGCACTAGAATGCCTCAGTAAAGTGTTGCTAGCTTGAGTGCCATACAGGCTCTGTAACCAATAACTACTCCCTACAATCTCAAAAGGTAATCATAATGATAGGTACTGCATTATCAGCTAATGCTAAACGCGCCATGTTGCTAGGCTGCGGCGAACTCGGGAAAGAGGTCGCCATTGAACTTCAGCGCTATGGTATTGAAGTGATCGGCGTAGACCGCTACCCCAACGCCCCTGCAATGCAAATTGCTCACCGCTCTCACGTTATTAATATGCTTGATAGTGTGGCATTAAAGGCGGTTATTGAACTTGAAAAGCCTGATTTGGTGATCCCTGAGCTAGAAGCGATTGCAACTCAAACCTTGGTAGAAATGGAAGCTAAAGGTGTCAACATCGTGCCAACAGCTAAAGCCACTCAACTAACGATGGACCGAGAAGGCATACGTCGCTTAGCAGCCGAAACCCTATCAATCCCAACATCACCTTTCTTTTTCTGCGATACCGAGCAAGAGTTTACCGATGCAGTCGCCACTATCGGGCTCCCTTGCGTCATCAAACCAGTGATGAGCTCCTCAGGTAAAGGCCAAAGCGTTATACGCACCCAAGATCAAATTGAGTCGGCTTGGCAATATGCACAAGAAGGTGGCCGTGCGGGCAAAGGACGTGTCATTGTTGAGGGGTTCATTGCCTTTGACTATGAGATCACCTTGTTGACCATCAGCGCGGTGAACGGCATGCATTTCTGTGATGCTATTGGCCATCGTCAGGAAGATGGGGATTACCGTGAGTCTTGGCAGCCGCAAGCGATGTCAAATATCGTATTAGCTAAATCACAAGCCATAGGTAAAAAGGTAGTTGAAGCCTTAGGTGGTTATGGCCTATTTGGTGTTGAGTTATTTATCAAGGGCGATGAAGTTTACTTTTCTGAAGTGTCCCCTCGACCACACGATACCGGTATGGTGACCCTTATTAGCCAAGACTTATCGGAGTTTGCTCTGCATGTTCGTGCTATCTTAGGTTTGCCAATTAGTAACATCGCTCAGCACGGTCCAAGTGCATCGGCGGTGATCCTTGCCCAAGGCAGCTCAAACAACATCCAGTTCTCAGGTTTAGCTGATGCATTAGTTGAGCCCGATACACAGGTTCGATTATTTGCCAAACCTGAGATTGACGGTAAGAGACGTTTAGGTGTGGCATTAGCCAGAGATACTGATATCGATAAAGCCGTTGCAAAGGCGCTAACTGCGGCAAGTAAGGTTAAGGTTACTTTTTAACTCTACATTAGAGTGACTGAAAGATAATTTCAAAATTAAAAAGCCTCAGCCTTGATTAAAAGGTTGAGGCTTTTTTAAAGTGTTTATTATTCTCTTAGTGCCTGCATAATGCGCTAACGTTTAATACATTAGCTTTTAATGTACTAGCCATTAATGTATTAGACTTTGACGCACCAGACTTTAATGCGTCAGCCTTTAATCGCCAACTCCTATGTGCTAGTTAACCCGATTGTTCGCATTATCTGTTCTAAAGCTCACTAGATTTTCAATCGCAATATTAAGCAAATTCTGCCGTGCCTCTCGCGTTGCCCAGGCGTTATGGGGAGAGATGCTGATATTGTTAGCGCTAAGAAGCGGATTATCAGCCTTAGGAGGTTCAGTTGACAATACATCAACGCCTGCAAATGCCAGTTGCCCTTGATTTAACGCTGCCGCTAATGCCGCTTCGTCAACAAGCCCTCCACGAGCGGTATTAATTAATATGCTGTTAGATTTCATGGTACTTAATACATCTGCATTAATCAGCTTATCTGTCTTTACGGTAAGCGGGCAGTGCAAAGAAACAATATCTGCCTGCTTAAATAACTCCGCTTGTTCTACCCAACTACAGTTTTCAGGTAGTGGAACTTGCGAGTTTCGAGTATTGACTATGACCTTCATGCCAAAAGCCAGTGCAATCTGAGCCACAGTTTGCCCGATATCACCAAAACCAACTAACCCTATTGTTTTATCTTTAAGTGATTGTAGTGGCGTAAGAGTAAAACAAAAATCTGCCGACTCAGCCCACATACCACGCTTTACTGCATCGGAGTGCAGACTCACTTGCTGAGTGGCATGAAGAATATGAGCAAATACCATTTGAGCAACCGCATCTGGGCCATATCCAGGCACGTTTGTGACCACAATGCCGAGCGTTTTAGCCGCTGCGAGGTCGACCACATTAGTGCCGGTTGCGAGAATGCCGATATATTTAAGCTTTGTTAACTGCTTAAGTATCGTTTCATCAAGCACGGTTTTATTGGTCAGGATAAACTCAGCATCAAGGCTACGCGCTATCACGTCATTCGGTGCGCTGCGATCATAACAAGTGAGCTCGCCGAACTGCGCTAGAGCTTGCCAGCTTAGATCTCCAGGATTGAGTGTGTATCCGTCCAATACTACTATTTTCATCTAACACAGCCCTTGTTTATAAAATGATCGTCAGTCTCGTGGCTCTTGAAAGAAAGACTGCAAGCCGCACACTTGAGCTAAGAACTAAGAACTTAAAGCTAGAACTTAAAACTGGCACCCAGATTGGCTTGCCCTTGCCACATAATATCTGACTGAATATTCCATATACAGCCGTCATTACCACAGAACAAAGCGTTATCAGCATTGATAAACGTCGCGTAGCCCTTTACTTCAGCAAACAATGAAAAGGCTTCACTGACCTGGTATTCAATACCACCACCAAGAGCCACTGAAAAACGCGTTTCATTAGAGTAAGCGCCGCTTGGTCGCATATGGGTAAAGCCAAGGCTAGTGGTGACATAAGGTTTAACGCTTTGCATAGGGAAATATAAACTGCCACCAAAATGAAAGTAATCCACATCCATAGAGGTAATCACATTAGGGCTAAAGTTATCACCTGTTTTTAAATCGGTTGATTGGTGGCTATAAAGAAGATAGACGTTACCAGGGTCTTTTGTGGTAAAGCCCAGCATGACACCATAGTTTTGCGCCTCAGCTATTTTTACCTTTCCCGCTTCGTCGGTTTCTGTGCTAGCAATATCAAACTCACTAGCACCAAAGCTATAGCCACCAAAAGGGGCCACATATACTTCAGACACTGCAGGAAATGCACACAAAAAAACCAGTAATATTGCTAAGCTTCTTTTCATCATATATCCCTATTATTTTCTGATTATTAGTATTTAGCGCATGCCTCTATCAGCCTTAACTCTATCATAAGCAGCTTGAATATCTTGGGCTTTTGTTTTAGCAAGCTCCATCATCTCAGCAGGTAACCCCTTAGCGACTAGCTTATCGGGGTGATGCTCATTCATCAACTTTCTATAAGCTCTTTTGATCTCTTGATCAGACATCGACTCTGTCACCCCCAGCACACTGTAAGCATCTTCAATCGATGTTTGATGTCCAGCCCCACCACTACGATGAAAATTAAACTCTGCCTGCCAACGTGCTAATAAGTCATTGAGTTGCTGTTGGCTAAATCCGAGCTCTTTGGCAACCACGGACAGAATTGATAACTCTTTTTGATCTAACTGAGCATCGGCAAGCGCTGTCTGAATTTGGATCTCCAAAAACATCTGTAGCACTTCTTTACGCCCCATAGAGATGAGTCTAAAGGTTTTTAGGCAAGCATTAAGATCAAAGTCAGGCTCCCTGCCTTCACGAAATGCCGCCTGTGCATCTGCTCTGGCTTGGCCACTTAAGTTAAGCTGATCCATTAACGAGCTCGCCATGCGAATATCGTTTTCAGTCACTTGTCCCGACGCTTTTGCTACATGCCCCATCACCGAAAAGGTGGTATTAAAAAACAGTGCCTGACGTTTTCCGCCGCCCGCGAGCCCCGCTTTTTGGCTCTGCCTGCGGTCATACATATGCCCTAGCCAAAGCCCAAAGATGGCGCCACCAAGACGACCCGCCATATAACCAATAATAAAACCGAAAACCTTACCCCAAATACGCATTATCTAACCTTTTTTGTTTCACGTTCTGTTATTTGTGCGAGTCGCTCAATCGTACCAACATCACACCAATACATATTAAAATGCTCACCACTAACCTGACTATGACTCATGGCTTTACGGAGCAAAGGAGCCAGTGCAAACGCACCTTCTGGTGTCTCTTTAAATAAAGCCGGATGGTAAATGCCCATACCAGAGAAAGTCAGTTTTTCTGCGCCACTATCACTCACCTTGCCACCTTGCAAAGCAAAGTCTCCTTGGGGGTGTTGCGATGGATTATCCACTAACCATAGATGCGCCAGCACTCCGGTATCGAGCGCCTTGATTCTCGGTAACTCATCAATAAAAATATCACCGTTTATCACTAAAAATGGCTCGTCACCTAACAGGCCTAACGCTTGTTTTATGCCTCCACCCGTCTCCAGTGCCGAGGTTTCTTCGCTATAACGAATCTTAACTTGCCACTGACTACCATCACCTAACGTCTCGACTAACTTATGGCCAAGCCAAGCATGATTAATGATGATTTCTAAAATCCCAGCCGCAGCAAGCTTTTCGATGTGATAGACAATTAGCGGCTTGCCCGCCACCTCAACAAGAGGCTTAGGCACTGAATCTGTTAAGGGGCGCAGTCGTTCTCCACGCCCCGCCGCAAGGATCATTGCTTTCATTGATCAGCCTTTTTGATATGAATCATTATTTATGAGCATTGAATGTTGGGATGATGACTTCACCAATCCATTGAGCAAATGGTTGCAGCTCGATATAACGACCTGCAATATCGCGAATATACTCAAGAGTCAGTGGAATATCGGCCATATAAGCCGGTTTATTATCGCGATAATTAAGCCTTGCGAAAATGCCCGCAGCTTTAATGTGTCTTTGAATCCCCATCAAATCAAACCAGCGTCGATACAGCTCAAATGTGACTGCCACATCAATCAGCCCAGCGCTAACACACTGGCTGTAATGTTGATGCATTAAGGCTTCCACATCGCTATCTGGCCAACGAATGTAGCAGTCTCGCAATAGTGAAACCGCATCATAGGTTACAGGTCCAAGCACTGCATCCTGAAAGTCGATAACCTTTAACTTGCCATCTTGCAGCATAATATTACGGCTATGGTAATCACGGTGCATGCCAACTTGTGGCTGAGCCAGTGCATTATCTACTAACAGTTTAAATGCACTACTGGTGTGCGCTTTAACGTCATCAGTATCCAGCCCAAGATGATGCACGGCTAACCATTCAATAAAAATCTCCAGTTCTCGTACCACAAAATCGGCATCATATTGAGGCAATGGAGCTGTTTGCGTCTCTGTCACATTGGCAATATCGTTAAGTAACACTAATGCTTGAGAATAATATTGCTGTAAGTTATCGCTTTTTAACACCGATAATAATTGCACGTCACCAAGGTCGCTAAGCAGCATAATGCCCTGTTCTTTATCGCTAGCGATCACCTTAGGCACAGCAATACCTTGACGCGCATAACTGTCCGCTAATTGAATAAACGGGGTGATATCGATAAGCTTAGGAGGGGAATCGACTACAATATAAGACAAGTTGTCGACAACAACTCTGAAGTAACGCCTAAAACTTGCGTCGCCTGAAATCAGCTGTGGCGAAACTTTTACATTAAAATACTGGTTTAGCCATGCATTTAACTGAAGAAATCTAGGATCTGACAAGGGCACCTCATGGCTCTTAAGAAGAAATTGCTTTATTATAACGACAAAATGGAATCAGCTAAGCAATTGAAAAGAATTATTTTGGCTGAGTTGCCCAAGAAAGGGTCAACTTTTCTCCTCTTTCACCGTCCAGACTAAGAAATCATAATTAATTGACCTAAGATGCAGATCCGTTATTTTCTGGCCTTGAGCCTGCTTCCCCAATTAGTCTTAGCAGACGAACCCGAAACTGTGACAGCCCCTGCGTCGCAGTGCGTAGTTGAACCTCCGGTAAAGCCGTACGTTCCGCTTTACGACATCAATAATCCAGCCGACTTAGCGCGGATCTATATTAGTTCTGATAGTTCTTCAGCCCAAATGGGTAAAGAAGCAACTTTTATTGGCGATGTAAGCTTCAGCCAGGGCGGTCGCAACATTGCAGCCGATGAAGCAATTTTAAATCAACAAACTGAAGAACTTCATGCCAATGGCAACTTAGTGTTTCAAGACGCTATGTTTACCGTTACAGCTGACTCTTTAGTTGCCAAAATGCGCAGTAACAGTGCGATCTTAAGTGGCGCTCAATATTGGTTACACGGTCAACAAATCCATGGTGATGCCGAAAGACTGGAGATCACTAAAGATAATAATCTATTGTTGTCTGGCACGAACTTCAGCACTTGTCCTGATAAAGATCCAGCTTGGCTATTAGAAGCTGACCGAATCAAGATTGATAGCTCCGAAGAGTGGGGAGAGATTTGGGACGCTAAAATTAAGATTGCTGGCGTACCTGTAATGTATGTGCCTTATATGACCATTCCGGTATCAGATAAGCGTAAATCTGGCTTTTTATTCCCAACATTTAGCACTAGTACCACCAACGGTGTTGAAGTTGCGACGCCATATTACTGGAATATTGCACCAGAATACGATTTAACCTTTACGCCAAACTATATGTCGGCTCGTGGACTATTCACCAAGACAGAGTTTAGATACCTAGCTGGCGAGAAGCAGAGTGGCCAGTTAAATTTTGAATATCTAGCCAACGATAACAAGCTAGAAAATAGTCCAGATAGATACCTGTATCACTGGGAGCATACTGGCGCATTTAATCAAAACTGGCGCGTTCATGCAAACTACACTGATGTGTCAGATAACAACTATTTCAATGACTTGAATTCAGATGTTCAACGCGCGACAGATAATCAATTAAACCGAATTGGTGAAATATCTTACTTTGAGCAGAACTGGGATTTAAGTGCACGAGTACAAGATATTAAAGTACTTGGTGAAGAGGAAAAGCCTTACCAAGTGATGCCGCAGTTTACGTTTAACTACCGTGCGCCAAGCTATTGGCACGGCTTAGACTTTAACCTATATAGTCAAGCGACTAACTTTGAACATCAAGATAGTGAATACTCGGCTGCCACTCGTGTGCATATAGAGCCAAGTATCTCCTATCCCATTCATGGTCCAGCAGGCTCGCTGACCAGTGAAGTCAAATTGCTGCAAACTAACTATTGGCAAGATGATAAGGGCAACCTCTCTGATTCAGAGCTTCGCGATCGCGTCAACCGAACGCTGCCAGAGGTACGCATTCATGGTCAAATTAACTTTGAGCGCTTTACGGATTACTTCGACACCAACTACCGCCAAACATTAGAGCCACAGTTCCAATATCTTTATGTCGGTTACCAGGACCAATCTGATATTGGTATTTACGATACTGCGCCGTTACAAGAAGATTACAACGGTCTGTTTAGAGATCGACGTTTCTCAGGCCTAGATCGCATAGCCGATGCAAATCAGTTCACGCTCGGTTTAACCACTAAGCTATTTAACGAACAAAACCGCGAAGTATTTAAATTCAGCTTGGGGCAAATTATTTACCTCGAAGACAGTCGTGTTGGTATTAACGATGTCATGGGGAGTAACGATACTTTCACCCAAGAGAACACCTCGAACTCTGCAATTGCAGCCGAATTAAGTACTCAACTCTACGCAGATTGGTTTTTAAGTGGCTCGATTCAGTATGATGCTAAAGAGAGTGAAAATAAGAAGAGCGAAGTCACCGTTGACTATCGTCCGGGTACTAATAAGCTACTGCAAGCTAGCTACCGCTACGTACCGGATCTACTGAACACCAATACCAATGAGTCTGTCGATATTAAGCAGCTTGGTTTCCGGGGAGCCTGGCCGATTAACGACAGCCTCTACTTAGTGGGTAACTGGTATTACGATCTCAATGAAAGCCGAGCAGTTGAAACCTATACAGGTTTTCAATATGAATCATGTTGCTGGGCAGTCCGTTTGAGTTATCATTACCGCATCAAGACCAATTATATTGACGAAGATAATCCGGTACAGGATACTCGAGAACTATTTGAAAGCGGGATCTACCTAAACTTTATCCTCAAAGGACTCGGTGGTTCAGGCCCATTAGGGGTATCAGATATGTTAGATGACGGCCTATTTAATTATCGTAAACCGCTTTATTTGAAGAATTAGCAGATAAATAACGTAAATAAATGCTGAACCTAGCTGACGACATGCAGTCAAAGCAGAACTAAAGAATCATTAACCCGGTGAGTAATCACCGTAAATGACACTCAATAAATGCCAAGGATTTTAGTGGATGAAACGCTGTAACCAATTGATTTTTGCCCTTATAACATTGGCAATGAGCCAGACAATTCACGCTGCGCCAGAACCTCTAGACCGTGTAACAGTGCAAATAAATGAAGGGATCATTTTAGAAAGTGAAGTGACCGGAATGGTAAAGACCATCCAGGCAAATGCTGCCAATGCAGGTCAGAAGCTGCCGTCAGACACTGCACTGCGGACTCAGGTTATTGAACGTTTAATCCTAACTCGTCTGCAGTTACAGATGGCCGATAGAATTGGTCTACACATTGGTGACTTACAGTTAGACCAGACTATCGAAAATATTGCTAAAGAGCAGAAGATGACGGTTGCGCAAATGAAAGCGCAAATTGAAAGTGAAGGTACAACTTTTGCTCAATACCGCGAGCAACTACGTGAAGAGATCACCTTAGGTGAAATTCAACGTATTCAAGTTCAACGTCGCATTCAAGTCTCTACGCAAGAAATCAATAACCTTGTAAAGCTAATCAATGAGCAAGGTCTGAAAGAAGTTGAGTTTCAAATTGGTCATATCCTTATTGATGTACCAAGCGACGCTAACAGTCAGCAGCTAGAAGCTGCAAGTAAGCGCGCCGCAGTCGTGATGAAACGATTACAAGATGGTGATGACTTTAGAAGTATCGCAATTGCAGCCTCTTCAGGCCCTAAAGCACTAGAAGGTGGTATTTGGGACTACATGAACATCAACGAAATGCCAACCTTATTTGCTGAAGTCGTTACTGATGCGAAGACTGGTGATATCATAGGTCCAATTAAGAGTGCATCGGGCTTCCATATCATCAAGGTGATGGATGCTCGCGGTCTAGAAACCAAAGAAGTTAAAGAAGTTAAGTCTCGCCACATTCTACTTAAGCCGTCTCCAATTCTTTCGGAAGAACGCGCTAAGAGCATGATGGACAGATTCCTAGCTCAAGTTAAATCAGGTGAAGCTAAGTTTGAAGATTTAGCACGTCAGTATTCAGAAGATCCAGGTTCTGCTGCTAAAGGTGGTGAACTGGGTTGGGCCGATCCGAACATCTATGTTCCAGCATTTGCCAAAGAGTTAAATAGCCTTGAAATTGGTGGCTATAGCGAACCATTCCGTTCGACTCACGGCTGGCATATTGTTCAACTAGAAGAAAGACGTACAACAGATGCAACCGATAAATTTAATACGAACCGAGCTCACCAGCTGATCTATCGTCGTAAATTTAATGAAGAGTTACAAAACTGGCTAGATGAAATGCGCGCTGAAGCATTTATCGATATTTTCGAGCCAGAAACGAATCGAGGTTAATACTATTGTCAACTAAACGAATTGCCATCACGCCGGGTGAACCGGCGGGTGTAGGTCCCGATTTAGTGATACAACTAGCTCAGCAGGCTTGGCCTGCTGAGCTAGTTGTTTGTGCTGATCCCGAACTACTAAAGTCTCGCGCTAAGAAGCTTGGGCTGTCGATTACGCTACGCCCATACCAACCGAACCAGCCGCCTAAAGCACAGGAAGCTGGAACATTGACTATTGTGCCATTTACCCTTGAAGCCGACGCGGTGTGCGGGAAACTAAATGAAAACAATAGTGCCTATGTTGTTGAAACACTGAGATTTGCTGGTGAAAAGAACATGGTTGGTGAATTTGATGCTGTTGTAACTGGCCCAGTCCATAAAGGCATCATTAACCAGGCCGGCATTCCGTTTAGTGGTCATACTGAGTTTTTCGCAAACCAAGCAAATTGCCAGGATGTGGTGATGATGCTTGCAGCCCCAGGTTTGCAGGTTGCACTGGTAACAACTCATATACCATTGGCTTATGTGTCTAAAGCTATTACCCGTGATCGCTTGCATCAGATTGTCAAAATTTTACATACCGATTTAGTCGAGAAGTTTGCAATTGAGTCGCCGCGGATCTATGTCTGCGGTTTAAATCCTCATGCAGGTGAAGACGGCCATTTAGGCAGAGAAGAGATCGATATCATCATCCCTGCCCTTAATGAATTAAGAGAACTCGACATGGATATCGTTGGCCCATTACCAGCAGATACCCTGTTTCAACCTAAATACTTAGAAGATGCTGACGTTGTACTCGCTATGTACCACGATCAAGGGCTTCCAGTACTAAAATCTAGAGGATTTGGCAGTTCAGTCAATATCACTCTAGGATTACCCTATATAAGAACGTCGGTCGACCATGGTACGGCCCTAGAGCTTGCAGGCACGGGTACTGCTGATATTGGCAGTTTTGTCTGCGCATTAAATAAAGCCATTGATTTGGCTGCAAAGAATTAGTGATAAAAGTTACCTCATGAGCAATAAAGTACATTTAGGCCACACGGCCAGAAAACGTTTTGGACAAAACTTCTTAACTGACGAGAATGTGATTAATCGCATTGTTGGTGCTATTTCACCTGATAATGATCATGTGATGGTAGAAATTGGTCCCGGTTTAGCGGCATTAACTGAGCCTGTTGCAAGCGGTATCGACAAGCTTATTGTTGTCGAACTCGATAAAGACTTGGTTGAGCGTTTACAAACGCACCCGGTCCTTAAAGATAAGCTTGAAATTCACCAAGGTGATGCACTTAAGTTTGATTTCAATCAACTCGTGCGTGAAGACAAGCAGATGAAAGTGTTTGGTAACTTACCATATAACATTTCAACTCCGCTTATGTTCCATCTGTTTGAGTTTGCTCAGCATATTGAGAACATGCACTTTATGCTGCAAAAAGAGGTCGTATTAAGACTCTCTGCAAGCCCGGGTACTAAAGCTTATGGCCGCCTTACCGTAATGGCTCAATACCATTGCCAAGTCATGCCTGTGCTTGAAGTCCCACCAGGATGCTTTACACCACCACCTAAAGTGGACTCAGCTGTTGTGCGTTTAGTGCCATACAAAACTAAACCTTGGCCATGTAAAGATGTCGACCTGCTTAGAAACTTAACCACGACAGCATTTAACATGCGCCGTAAGACGCTTAGAAATAACCTTAAGCAGCTATTATCTGATGAAGACTTCGCCGCGTTAGGTATTGATGCAACGTTGAGGCCTGAACAGATCCGTGTTGACCAATACGTCGCTATGGCTAACCACGTTTTCGATAGGAAGTAGATTTATTCTCTGAATAATATACTGACCAACAAAAGGGCAATAACTGCCCTTTTTTTATACCTGCTCATAAATAATTACCTGTTAATTCAGATACTCTCCATTTAATATGGAAGCTCGTTAAAAATCAGATAACTCCATCTTTTAGAGGTCTATATGAGTCAATTAACAACGCCTGTTAGCGTCGACGTAAAAACAGAGTATATTGAAAATCAATCCTCCCCTGATGAAGAGAAATATCTATTTAGCTACACTATTACCATCAGTAATCTCGGTGATGATGACGTCACACTAAAAAGTCGCCATTGGTGTATTACAGACTCCAATGGGCAAAAAAGTGAAGTTCACGGTGCGGGCGTGGTAGGCCAAACTCCGACAATCAAGCCCAATAGCTCATATGAATATACCAGCGGCACCGTATTAGAAACCCCATTGGGTGTGATGGAAGGCAGTTATACCATGGTCGACAGCAGTGGCAATGAATTTACAGCCCCCATATCCGCCTTTCGTTTAGCCGTCCCAGGTTTACTTCATTAATCACAAAACATAATTAACAAAACATAAATAATGCATAGGTAAAAATGGCGAACTATTTTGTAGGTGATATCCAAGGCTGCTTTGACGAGTTAACGTTGCTACTCGAAAAGGTAGCCTTTAATCCATCAAAGGACTGCTTATGGACCGTAGGTGATCTCGTTGCTAGGGGGCCAGGTTCCCTTGAGACACTGCGTTTTTTTAAGTCCTTGTCTGGTTCAGCTAAAATTGTCCTCGGTAATCATGATCTTCATCTGCTGGCTATTCACGGAAAGTTAAAACGTGCTAACCCAAAAGATCATTTAACCGCTCTACTAGCAGCAGATGATATCGCTAATATTATCGACTGGCTGAGACTGCAGCCACTCTATCAAGACTGGCCTGAAAAGAACCTTATTATGACCCATGCGGGTGTGCCGCCTAACTGGGATCTGCACACCTTACGCACTCAAGCAGATCGAGTCAGCCTAACATTGCAATCTCCCAACTATCTAAATGATTTGATTAGTGAGATGTATACCAATTCAGTCGATGAGTTTAATTCAAATTTAACAGCGCTTGAACAACAGATCTATTGCATTAATGCACTCACCCGTATGCGTTACTTAAAAGCCGATGGCCGCTTAGATTTTGACTGTAAGTCACCACTACAAGATTGTAATCATGACTCCTTAGTCCCTTGGTTTAACCAACCTAGTCAGCTACCCACCGACTACACTGTGATTTTTGGCCACTGGGCTGCCATTATGGGGCAAACTCACCTCGCTAATAGGCAGGCACTAGATACTGGCTGTTGCTGGGGGGAGCACATGACACTTTGGCATATGGAGTCAAACCAGAAAATTACTCAAAACAAAATAAAAGCCGTTAAAAGAAGTTAAAAAAGAGTTAAACTATTGCAACATTTGGCCGATACAGTATACGAAATAGATGTCGGCCAGATGCTGAGACTTAGATAAAAATAATAATAATGGAGCTCATATGAAGTTAAATGTAGCCACTAGAGTGATAGGTGGGTTTACGGTAGTCACTTTACTGCTAATTGTACTTGGCGCAGCTTCTTGGTTTACTAACAACCAGTTAAAGACCAGTACTCAAGTCTTACAGGAGCTAAGTCTTCCTGCATTAAAAACCAGCAATCAGCTTTCTCAGACTCTTTCTCAACAAGAAAAACAAGTTTTGATGGCCTACCACAGCCAAAGTGCAGCGATGATCCCTACAATCAACGCTCAATTTACTACAGCCAGCCAGACCTTTGAGCGTGAGCTTAAAAAACTAACCGGCCTAGTCAGTAGCAATTCAGAATTAAATTCTGTTATTCGAAATCTTGATAATCAATACGCTAAATTCAATAGCATTAGTCATGAAATGATTACGACTCATGAAACTGCTTTAGTCACTACAAATAAAATTATCAGTAAATACGATGATATTGAGATAGCCGTCGATGATAGCGCCTCTTTATTACTCGACTTAATTGACCTAGAGATGAGTGAAGATGTTGTTGAGCAAGAGATAGCAGCCACAGCAAGTTCGCTCGAACTCAGTTTTAGCAGCATCGCCAGCACCAGTTTTGACTTGATGGGCAGCACTGAAAAAGCAAAATTCGACATCATTTCAAAAGAACTCGATTATATTGTTAGCGATACAAAGAGCAAAGTTGATTATGTTACTAACCACTGGGACGGCGTTGTCGATGCCGAACTTATTGACGAGCTTAATGCTGAAGCCAGTAACGTATTTAGCATGGTTAAAGGCAATAACTCCCTCACAGCGTTAAAGCAAAAAGAACTTGAGCTTAATCGTAATACAAGCCGTTTGCTTGCTGATGTTGAACAAGCAGCAGCTAACGTCAACAAGCAGATGAAAACCTTAACGGCTAACATCGAGACCATCTCTGCCGAGATCAGTCACGATGTCATTGCTAATATCGATAGCGCGAGTATGCGCACCGTTTTATTGATGCTAGTCGCTATTATCGTTGCAGTCGTTGTTAGTATCGCAGTCGTTCGCCCACTGACTCGCTCATTAGAGAAAGTCAATCATGCTCTAAATGTACTAGCATCAGGTGATTTAACCCACAAACTTGATGAATCAGGCCATGATGAATTCGCAAAACTGTCAGCCAACTGCAATAAACTCGTCGATAGCCTAAGAGAGCTGATCCAAGGCATTTTAGAGCGCTCAGATCAGCTTGCCGCTGCAGCAGAAGAGACTTCAGCAATTACTGCCCAAACCACTGTTGGCATTCAAGAACAGAAGAGCCAAGTTGATCAAGTTGCAACAGCAACGACTCAGCTAAGCTCAAGTGCTCAGCAGGTGACGGCCAGTGCTGATGAGGCGCTAAGCCAAATCAAAGCCGCCGATGATGAAAGCCAACATATGCGCCTGATTGCTGATGAAAATAAGCGTACCATTCTAGCGCTAGCCGATGAAGTGTCTAAAGCCAGCGTCGTCATCAACAAGGTGCATGCAGATAGTGCCTCTATTGGATCTATTCTCGATGTTATTCGAGGCATTGCAGAGCAAACAAACTTACTCGCGCTAAATGCTGCAATTGAAGCCGCTCGAGCCGGAGAGCAAGGTCGAGGCTTTGCCGTTGTTGCCGATGAGGTGCGTAGCCTTGCATCAAGAACTCAGGATTCTACCCAAGAGATCCAACAGATGATTGAGGTCCTGCAACAAGGAACCCAAGAAGCGGTAGCCGTAATGGATTTGGGGCGCACACAGGCTAACTCTTGCGTTGATAAGACTGAACAGGCTAATAATGCACTTGAAAGTATTAGCGATGCTGTACATCGCGCTCACGACTCAGGAACACATATTGCTCATGCTGCGCAAGAGCAAAACTTAGTGAGTCAGCAAGTATCCGAGAAACTAGAGCATATTGCGGCGATTTCAGAGGAAACGTCGACTGGAGCCGACCAAACAGCCCAGTCAAGCCATCAAGTGGCCCAACTCGCAGAAGAACTGCAGGCTTCTGTTAAAGAGTTCAGAGTCTAATTTATACCCATTGCATTAAGTATCTGTTCATTCAGTGGGAAGCGCTATATTTGCAGCGCTATATTGACCAAGCTTAAGCAACAGATATAAATAAGCTCAATCAAGCCTAAAAATAAAAAGAGGCGCTAAGTTTAGCGCCTCTTTTTGTTTTCTACCTGGTAAGTTCACTCGCTACAGACAAAAAAATACTGGGATAAGCCCAGTATTTTTTATTACATTGATTTCACGGTTTAACCACCTGCGATACGCTCTTTAATCGCTGCGGTTATCTCACTGCCACTGTGACCGTTACTTTCTGCCCAAGCAACAATTGTACTTCCATCACTTTCAGCAGAGCCTAAGTCAGCTGCAGGTAAGCGCTTTGCCACAAAGGTACCCACTTTATTTGAACCACTTTTCAGCGCTACTCTTAGCAGGCTATCACCATTACAAGATACGCCACTATAAATGTTGCGAAGCTTAACACGACTCTCTTTAAGCTTTTTACGTAGGCGATTTTTATCATCAGCCTGAACATAATTACAGATATTCGCGGTCAACTGGTCTTGGTTAGCAAGTGCAGTTGAAGGTACAGAAATTAAAGATGCAGCAATCAGTGTAGCGAGGCTCAGAGGCAACAAGCGCATCGGACACTCCTTATTTTTAGTTTTTATTTATTATTAGTAAAGTAGCGCTAACTAGTAGGCTTTCTTTATCGTTATACAGGGTACTAAACAACCCCTTAAATTTAACATTTTTTTACCAACTTGATAAAGCTATATTCAAGCTGTTTATCATTTTTCGCTACATCTCGAGAGACTTCTTGCCAGCTACCATCATTCCACTCAGGAAAGAAGGTATCACCCTCGACAGTTAATGCAATTTCAGTGAGATACAAGATATCTGCTTGAGCCAGTAACATTTCATATAGCTGGCCTCCCCCTATCACAACAAGCTCCGCACAGTCTCCTGCGGCAAGTTTAGCCTGCTCAAAACTCGTGACGGTTGTCACCCCTTCAATAACGAGATCTGCTTGACGACTAATGACAATATTATGTCGTCCGGGCAATGGGCGCCCTATCGACTCATACGTCTTTCGCCCCATGACGACAGGCTTGCCCAAGGTCATGGCCTTAAAGTGGCGTAAATCTTCAGGAAGGTGCCATGGCATTTGGTTATCTTTACCAATGACGCGATTATTTGCCATTGCGGCAATCATAGCTATTTTCATGAAACTTCCTTTTATTTTTATATTGTCAGATACAGTATGTTTAGCTTACCTAAGCGTTAATGATTGAACACGTATTAGCTAAGAACGAATAACTATCGAATGAAAGATTCTAGTTACTTAATGACTGGACGCGAACGGAAATAGAGCAGACTCGGCATCGCAAGCCCCACAGAGAGTGCGCCTAAAATAAACACCGTTTTAAGGCCGTTACTGACAACTTGGTAAATCAGCTCAGGGCTCATATCGGCTTGCGCTGTTAGCTGCACCAAACCTATTACGGTATTAAATGCATAGGTGCCTGGGATCATAGGAATAATTGCAGCTACAGCATACATTAATGGCGGCGCTAAATGCTTTCTAGCAAACGCTATCGTTATAACGCCGACCAAAGCTGCGGCTAAAAATGTCGCCCACTCGATAGGCAAACCAAAGCTTAACCACATGGTACGGCTACCATGTCCCATTGCTGCCGCGATTGCACAGTAAGGTAAAAATCGACGCGGTACATTAAATACCATAGCAAAACCAATGGCTGGAATAGCAGAAAAAATGGCGTCATTGAGCATGGTTAATAATAATGAGATCACAGGAATAATCCTCCAATCTGCATTGCGATAGTAATGCCTATAACCGACGCTACCGTAAGCAAAGTGGCCTGTCCCCAGCGAGAGATCCCCACATTGAGGTGACCTTTAACCATATCCGATATGGCGTTAATCATTGGGAAACCAGGCACGAGCATTAATACACTTGCCGCCATAGGCAACTTAGGGGTATCAGTCAGGTCAAATTGATATCCCGTTTGTGCTATTAGCGTCGTCACGAAGGCAGTCACACTAAAGTTAAGCAGTAAATTATAATGACGTTTAGCAATTGATAATCTGACAAACATACCCGCTGCCGAGGCGAAAAAGGTAATCAAACAGGCCGTTAAATCACCACCAAATAAGTGGCAAAAACTTGCACATGATAAACCAATCATGGGCACGACATATTTAGCGGGGTAGGTTTTTGGTTGGATCCGGCCAACACGCTTACGTACTTCCGTTAGGCCATAAATGCCTTTTTCGGTGAGTAAACAGATACGTTGGAGTTCGCAAACTACGGTCATATTAATGCCATGTTCGCGAATGCGCCGCGTCGTTGTAATACAACGGCCGACGGCCAAGCTGGTAAGTACTAACGAGTTGGAAGAGATGGATATCTCAACGCTTTCTAAACCTAAGGCGTGGCCTAAGCGCTGAGTGATCTCTTCAACAAGTTCAGATTCAGCGCCATAAGCTAGCAGAAGTTGAGCAACCCTAACGACTTGACGAGTAATGTCATTTTGCGTTGTAGCGTACACCTTTTCTCAACTTCCTCTTATGCGAATAATTATCTTTGGTAGATAATCTCTACATCGTAGTCATCTTCATCAAAGTCGTCATCGAAATCATCGTCAAAATCTTCATTGACTGATTCGTTAGCGTTCTGATGATAGTTATCCCACTTGAACTCGACTTCGGCATCGGCATCAACTTCTTCTTCAGGAGGAAGTGAAGCAATAAAGTCTAGTAGTTTAAGGGCTAACTCAGCAGTACCTTCACGGTTATAAGCTGAAATCGTATAGATATCGCCATCCCACTCAAGTTCTTTAACGATATGGTCGATTCGCTCTTGTAGCTCTTCTTCCAACATCAAATCTGCTTTGTTAATCACTAACCAGCGCGGCTTACCCGCAAGCTTTGGAGAGTGCTTTTCAAGCTCACCAACGATAGCACGAGCAGACTCAACAGGATCGCTACCATCGATAGGCTCAACATCTAGAATATGCAGCAATACACGACAACGCTCTAAGTGCTTCAAGAATTGAACACCAAGACCTGCGCCATCAGCAGCACCTTCAATAAGACCTGGAATATCGGCGATTACAAAGCTTTGACCCGGTCTAGGGTTAACAACACCTAAGTTAGGAACCAAAGTTGTAAACGGATAGTCAGCCACTTTCGGCTTAGCCTTAGACACTGAGCGAATAAAGGTCGACTTACCTGCGTTAGGCATACCTAACAAGCCTACGTCTGCTAACAATAACAGCTCCAGCTTAAGGCTACGCACTTCACCGTCGGTACCTAACGTCTTCTGCCTTGGCGCACGGTTAGTACTACTCTTGAAACGAGTATTACCTAGACCATGGAAACCACCTTTAGCCACAAGCAATTTTTGCCCGTGAGTGGTTAAGTCACCCAGTGACTCCTCAGTATCGTTATCGATAGCGCGAGTACCTACAGGCACTTTAAGGATCAAGTCTTCACCGCCGTGACCGGTACAATCACGTCCACGACCATTCTTACCGCGCTCGGCAATATGGAAGCGTTCAAACTGAAAAGTGATCAGTGTGTTAAGGTTCTCATCGGCTTGTAGATAAACACTACCACCGTCGCCACCATCACCACCATCAGGACCACCATCAGGAACATATTTTTCACGTCTAAAGCTAACGCAACCACTGCCACCATTTCCGGCTTCTACACGGATAATAGCTTCATCGACAAACTTCATACCAACTCCTGGCACCACAGAATGAAAGAATTATACTCTTAACGATTCTAGTCGCCAAAACACAATTTACTTAATTTTGAAAAAACAAAGCCCCACCAATGGCGGGGCTTAATATTAATTATTAGCTGAGCTAAGAATTAATCTTCGATGCTGATGAACTTACGGTTCTGTGGACCTTTAACTTCAAACTTCACTTTACCATCGGTAAGTGCGAATAAAGTGTGGTCACGACCGATACCAACATTAACACCAGCGTGGAATTTAGTACCACGTTGACGAACGATGATGTTACCAGCTAGAACTGATTCACCGCCGAAGCGCTTTACACCAAGACGTTTACTTTCTGAATCGCGGCCGTTACGAGTAGAACCGCCAGCTTTTTTATGTGCCATGAGTTATTCTCCTAATTAAGCGTTGATAGCTGTAATTTTAACTTCGGTGAACCATTGACGATGGCCCATCTTCTTATCGTGGTGCTTACGACGACGGAACTTAACAATAGTTACCTTCTCCGCACGGCCGTGGCTGATAACTTCAGCAACAACCTTTCCACCTTCAACTAAAGGTGCACCTACGTGTACAGTTTCACCATCAGCAACCAAAAGAACTTGGTCAAATTCGATAGTTTCGCCTGTAGCGACTTCTAATTTCTCTAAACGAACTGTATGGCCGGCTTCAACGCGATGTTGCTTGCCGCCACTTTGAAAAACAGCGTACATAGCTATTTTACTCCGATATTTCTAACACGCCGCTCAAAACATATTTGTTTGATGCAGGGGTGCTATAAAAGCTTTAATGACAATGGTCGCGGAGTTTACGCTAAGAACAGGCTGCTGACAAGCCTTAATTAACTTAGAATAAAAAAAGACCCAAATAACTCTCACATTCATCTACAACTACTGTCTTGTACCGTAAATTTAGGTAGAATCCAATTATTATAACATTAAGCCTTAATTGAGCTGCAATGTTACTCAGCAGCCAACAAGAACTAGAGCCTACTTATGGATTTAAACGCCATTCGTCAATTGACTGATAGCGATATGCAAGCTGTCAATCAACTGATCTATAAACAACTAGAGTCAGATGTTGCCCTAATTAATCAACTTGGGTTCTACATTATTAACGGTGGCGGTAAACGCTTGCGACCTCTGCTATCTATTCTAGCAGCTCGCGCCATTGACTATAAAG
Organism: Shewanella sp. 0m-6; assembly: GCF_052977325.1. Lineage (NCBI taxonomy): Bacteria > Pseudomonadati > Pseudomonadota > Gammaproteobacteria > Alteromonadales > Shewanellaceae > Shewanella > Shewanella sp. 0m-6. Next base: position 68,989 of record NZ_JBRIMD010000007.1, on the reverse strand, counting down.
GTGAATCTCACCTTAAATTAGCAGCCATTATCGAATTCATTCACACCGCGTCACTTTTACATGATGATGTTGTTGACGAGTCGATGTTGCGACGCGGCAGAAAAACTGCCAACGCCCTATTCGGTAATAGCGCTAGTGTATTAGTCGGTGACTTCTTATATACCCGCTCGTTCCAAATGATGACGGAACTCAAGTGCCTAGACGTGCTAGAGATCCTCGCTGACGCAACAAACGTGCTCGCGGAAGGTGAAGTCCTACAATTGATGAATTGTAATGACCCTGACACCACAGAAGACAGCTACATGCGCGTCATCTATTGCAAGACAGCCAAGCTATTTGAAGCCGCTACTCGCCTTGCAGGTTTGCTCGCAGACAGCCCTATTGAGGTGCAAACCGCACTGGCTGAATACGGTAAGTATTTAGGTACAGCATTCCAGTTAACCGACGATCTTCTCGATTACACAGCAGAAACAGAAGAGCTAGGTAAAAACATCGGTGACGACTTAGCTGAGGGTAAGCCTACACTGCCGCTTATTTTTGCTATGGCAAATGGTAACGACACTGAAAAGACGCTTATCCGTGAAGCTATCGAGAAAGGTGACGGAACTGAGCATATCGAGGTGATCCTTGCCGCACTTAAAAACTGTGGTGCATTGGAGTACACAGAGAAGCGCGCTATCGAGGAGTCTGACAAGGCCATTGCAGCACTGGCCATCATTCCAGAGTCCGATTATAAAGAAGCGCTCATCTCGCTTGCGAGAATAGCAACTCAACGCAGTAACTAAGATCGAAGTAACTAATTATTCTCTTTAAATTAGCACCTTGATGCCATTGAGAAACAAAAAAGGAGCCTAAGGCTCCTTTTTTATTATGACCCACAAGAGGTCAGTCATCGTTTATTTAACGAATTCGATACCCAGCACAATATCAGCCTTTAGTGTATCTAGCATAGCGTCACGAGCATTCGCTTCAAATGCGCTTACATCGCCATAAGCAAGGACTTGCTCAACACCGTTCTTACCAAGTACAACAGGTTGTGCAAAGAACTCAGTATGCTCACTGCCGCCATCAACATAGGCGCATTCAATCACATTTGCTTCACCTTGAAGACCACGAACAAGTGATAAGCCGAAACGACATGCAGCTTGCCCCATAGATAGGGTTGCGCTACCGCCACCCGCTTTAGCTTCAACAACTTCCGTACCCGCATTCTGGATACGTGTCGTTAATGCTGCAACTTCTGCATCGGTAAAGCTTACGCCTTCAATTTGTGACAGCAGCGGAAGAATCGTCACTCCACTGTGCCCACCGATAACATTAACTTTAACGTCTGCAACGTTTAAGCCTTTTGCTTCAGCAACGAACGTTTCTGAACGGATAACATCCAACGTTGTAACACCGAACAAACGGTTCTTGTCGTAAACACCCGCTTTTTTCAATACTTCAGCAGCAATGGCTACGGTTGTATTTACAGGGTTTGTAATGATACCGATTAATGCCGTAGGGCAAGTCGCGGCACATTTTTCAACTAGATTACGAACTATACCTGCATTGATGTTAAATAGATCTGAACGATCCATACCCGGCTTACGAGCAACACCCGCAGAGATAAGTACAACATCAGCACATTCTAGTGCAGCAGTAGGATCTTCACCAGCGAAACCTTTTACTTCTACCGCAGTAGGGATGTGGCTTAAGTCAACCGCAACGCCTGGCGTAACAGGGGCAATATCATAAAGCGACAATTTTGAACCCGCAGGTAATTGAGTTTTTAACAGTAGGGCAAGCGCCTGGCCAATACCACCAGCAGCACCAAGTACAGCAACTTTCATAATGATCTCCGTCAATTCTCAGATTTTTGTGATTTAGATCCACCTTTCCAAGGCCGCAACAGTACTGGATTCACAAAAAAAATTCAATTATCCCTTAGTCGTGTTGAATATAATCTAGAACGCTAATGTAAGATGGTAAATGAGTAAAGTGAGTGTACATCAGCGATACAGAGCTAAAACCATAATAAATTAGCATAACAAAATTTAGAATAATCATTCTAACTTAAGTTGAATCATTGAGTCTAACTGGGTTTATTAATGAATTTTTATTCAAAAAAACGAATACCAATTGACAAAAACGGCGAAAATATTCATGATGAAGCAGATTTTTTTGAATAAAGAATAATAATATATGCAAGCTAGTAAAAGCCCAGATGATTTAGTTAAGACGTTCAAATCTATTTTAAAAGAGGAGCGTTTTGGCTCTCAAAGTGAAATTGTTATCGCCCTTCAAGCAGAAGGCTTTAGCAATATAAACCAATCTAAAGTTTCTCGTATGCTAAGTAAGTTTGGCGCGGTTAGAACCCGTAACGCAAAGCAAGAGATGGTTTACTGCCTTCCAGCAGAGCTTGGCGTTCCTACTGCCGGAAGCCCGCTTAAAAACCTGGTACTGGATGTTGACCATAACCAAGCCATGATTGTTGTCAGAACTAGCCCTGGTGCAGCGCAATTAATCGCGCGTCTACTCGACTCAATAGGTAAGCCTGAGGGTATTTTGGGGACTATTGCTGGTGATGATACGATTTTCATCTGTCCATCTAGTATCCATAGCATTGAAGACACGCTAGAGACAGTTAAGTCACTGTTTAATTATGCTGATTAATTACGCCGACTAAACATAAAGCGACGATTTTTTTAAATGCTGTACCCTCAGGGCTACAGCATTTTTTGTTTGTTGCATAATCAGCCTCCATCACTCGACCGTTTACCTAGGCTCTGCACCGTAACCCAATCATTTAGCTTAATGCCCCCTGTATGAAACACTATGTTTTATACAATATATTGAATAGCAGCTTCTCTCTCGAGCAATAATCGTTATAATCCTCAATGACAGTACTGTTAGTCGAGGGCAAATAATGAATAAAAGTAAAATAATAAATATCAACGATATATGCTGGGAATCTTGGCAGCATGAAGATCAGTATGCCAGCGAGCAAAAGCACATTGGCGATACCGCCGGTGGAGAAAAAATTGGCGTGACCATGGAACGCTTAGCGCCAGGTAAGTCCTCAGCTGTTGCCCATTACCATACAAAAGAAGAAGAGCATATCTACGCGATGCATGGCGAAGCGACGCTATACATTGACGGCGAGCCTCACCCTTTTAGTCAGGGAGAATATATCTGCTTTAACGCTGACACGGGTGTGTCTCATAAACTCGTCAATCATAGTGAGCAAGAGTTTGTTTTTCTGGTCGTTGGTAACCGAGACATACATGACGTAGTTGTGTACCCAGAAAATAACAAGGTGCTAGTAAAATCTGTCAACGAAGTTTACGCTAAACGCCCCACCAATTATTGGGATAAAGACGAAGCTTAGCGCGAATAATTCACTTTGTTACGCCCAATAAAAAACGCACTTTACTGTGCGTTTTTTATGAGTCAGTAAAACCTTGCGAATTAGCCCGCTGTAATCATAAAGTCTAATGATGGCGCAAAGAATGACGAACCTGTTAATGCTTGAGTAAAATGCATTAAATGGTCATGGTTGCCTTCACTATCGCCATGCACCATGCTCTCTAGCATCTTTTCGAAATTAACTGAATTGCGGCAAGTAGAGATAAACATCAAGCCTTGCTCTTTAACTGAACCATAAGGCATGCTTTGCCTTAAGATCTCCATAGACTTACCTTCACTGTCTTTCAGGTTAACACGCTTAATGTGGCTCGTAAGCGGTTTATCAGCCGATGCATACTCGATATTGTCCGCTTTAGTACGCCCAATAACATCTTCTTGCTTCTTGACTGGCAGACGGTTCCACTTACTTAAGTTATGGGCAAACTTTTGTACATGAATATAACTTCCGCCTTTAAAACGGCTGTCTTCCTCGCCGATTAATGCAACTTCCTGACGACTACGTCCTTTAGGGTTCTCGGTGCCATCAACAAAGCCGCTCAAATCACGAGAGTCCATGAATCTAAAGCCACGCTCTTCATCAATGAGTTCAACTAAGCCTTCAAACATTTGATTAACTTCGTTAGCCACCAAGTGCAGAATATCAAAACGATCACAACGGATATGCACAAATAAATCATACTCGATAGCCGGTGCATCTCGATTACCTCGATTCATCGCAGGGAAAGGTTTTAGCTCTTCTGGTCGAGCATGGGGGTATAAGGTGTCCCAATAATTAGCACCAATGGCAACAAAACCATTAAAGGCACTATCAGAATATTGATCTGCTAATTCATAAATATACTGAGCCACATTCGCCACACAAGGGCGCATGTCAGACTCAACACTATCATTAGCATTAAACATTAAGTAGACACTGTGCAAGTTTCCTTCTGCACAAACTCCAAGCTGTTCACGAGGCATAACCTGACTATCCATTATTATAAGTAACCCTTAGCATAATTAATTTTCGGCAACATTATGGACAACTTTAGTGATTAATATCATTAACTGACGCACAATAACTAAAATCAATAGTCAATTCCTTGAACTAACTACAACTTAAGCAAGCAAGAAAATCTACTTTGCTCACATTATCTCACATGTAAATTAACTAAAACGCGTCTGTAAGCGGTGATGGCTTAACGATTAAGCGACTAGGACTGAGTGATTAAACTCTTTTAACTAGAACAAAACCAAACTATGGTTCTGACACGCTATAGCGACCCGCTGGCCAAGTACTAAGTCTCGCTGCGGACTGTGGATCTCTATGACAGTTTCATCGACCTGAACTTGATATTGGCAGATATTTCCTAAAAAGCGTCGCTCAATCACTTCGCCAACACCGTTAGCATCCGCTTTCAATAATAAGTGCTGAGGCCTTAGCAGCACTTCAGCCGTGGAACCGACTGGCAGCTTAAGTAAACTTTCACTCACGATTTCACCAATGCTAGTGGCAATGCAATAGTCACTAATGACTTCAGCCTTAAGGTAATTCCCCGCTCCTAGAAAATCTGCGACATATTTATCTGATGGCGCTAAATATAAGCCTTCGGCATCACCACACTGCACGATTTCACCGTGATTAAATAGCGCTAGCTTATCTGCAAATACAAACGCTTCATCTTTACTGTGTGTCACGAAAACCGCACTAACATTATGCTTTTTCAAAATATCGCGGATCTCGAGCATCATTTCACGGCGTACTTTGGCATCAATATTTGAAAACGGTTCATCGAGCAATAACACTTCAGGCTTATAAGCCAGCGCTCTTGCGATTGAGACCCTTTGTTGTTGACCACCCGATAACTCATGGGGGTAACGTTTCGCCAATCCTTCGAGTTTGACTAACGCTAACATCTCTTCTAAACGTGATCGCCTGACTGCTTTATCACGAGTTCGTAAACCAAAAAGAATATTATCAGCCACAGTTAAATGAGGAAAAAGCGCATAATCCTGAAAAATCATCCCAACGCCTCGCTGCTCGCTAGGAATAAAACAATCATCGGATGCCACGACTTTATTATTAATGATTATCTGGCCATGAGTAATCGCCTGAAGCCCCGCAATTGCGCGCAACAAAGTGGTTTTACCACAGCCGCTTGGACCAAGTAACGCGACAATCTCACCTTTCTCAACGGTTAAATCTAGGCCCTTTAAAACGACTTGCCCCTGGTAGTCGCTAACAACCTGTTGTACTTGTAATGTGGCCATATTAATTATCATGCTCCAAGGAACGATTTAGGTAGATAAGCGGAATAAGACCGACTAATACAATGACAATCGCAGCCAGTGCCCCGTGCTCTAGCTGCTCATCAGATACAAACTGAAAAACATAGGTGGCTAAGTTTTCAAAACCTATCGGCCTTAGCAATAACGCTGCAGGCAACTCCTTCATACATTCGATAAATACCAGCAATAAGCCAGCAAAAATACCTTTTCTCAGAAGAGGAATATGCACCTGTCGTAAAAGTCCTAATGGCTTAAGGCCCATAGTGATCCCCGCCATATCCAGTGAGGGGGAGATCCGTTTATAACTGTTTTCTATACTGCCGATAGCAATTGCGGCAAAGCGAATACAAAAAGCGCACACAATAATAAAGCTGCTGCCCGTTAAGATGAGCCCTGGGCCCTCAAAGCCAAAGTATTCGGCTATATCATTGATTGCAAAATCGAGTTGGGTAAAAGGTACTAAGATCCCAATGGCTAACACGGTACCTGGCAGAGCATAGCCCGTTGATGCTAAGCGAGAAGGAAGAATATCGGCCCGCCTAGGGCTAACCCTACGAATGAACATCAACACAATACCAATAGCCACACAGATGCAGCTCACCACCACCGCTATCCATAAGCTATTAAAGCTATATTCAAAGAACTCTTGATTCCAGCTTTCGGCAAAATAGCCATAGGCATACTGCACTAATATAATAAAAGGCAGTAAAAAAGCGACAAAGAGTAAGGCTGCGCAGTAACTCATTGCAGCCAGAGCTTTCAGCCCGGTCAGAGGATAGATATCGAGTTCGCCTGGCGTTGATTGTTTCTGAAACAACTTTTGTTTTCGCCTCGCGAAACGCTCAAAACCCACCATGGCAAAAATCACTAATAACATAATGGTTGAAAGCTTTGCAGCCGCTGCTAAGCTGCCATATTCAAACCAGGTATCGTAAACAGCCGTAGTCAATGTTGGCACGGCAAAATAGCTTACGGTGGCAAAATCTGCCGCTGTTTCCATAGCAACCAATGCCGCACCAACAGCCAATGCTGGACGCGTCATAGGTAAACTTAAACGCCAGAAGCTTTTCCAAGGCCCACAGCCCATCACTCTTGTTGCTTGACTTAAACTAGCGGATTGCTCCATAAAAGCCGTTCGTGCCAGTAAGTAGATATACGGAAACAACACGAGCGACAACATAATGGCAGCGCCGCCCAATGAGCGTACCTCTGGAAAGTAATAGTCTTGAGGTGTTTGCCAACCAAAAAATGTGCGCAAGCCGCGCTGCACAGGGCCAGCATAATCAAATAAGTCGGTATAAACATAGGCCACGACATAAGCTGGCATGGCTAAAGGCAGCAGTAACGCCCACTGAAAAATTCGACGCCCAGGGAAATGACATTTAGCCACCAGCCATGCGGCTGGGACCGCGATGATAAGTGAGCCAATAACGACCCAAAACATCAGCCACAGGCTATTACTGATGTAGGTGGGTAATACAGTATCAAATAGATGGGTAAATACAGAACCATCAGGCAAGAATGATTGACCGATAAGTGCAATAAGTGGCATAACAATCAATAGTGCCAAGGTATAACTTGCTACAGACCAGCCCTTGGCTAAGCCTAAAACCATAATCTTTACTACCTACATATAACGTGAAAAATTTTAGCCAAAAATAAGAAAACCTATCTCGATAGATAGGTTCAATGGTATTTCAATTGTTGGAACTAACACACTGCGAATATGACTATATACACACTTAGCAGGCTTTTCTAGAAGACTTAATCTAGAGGCTTAATCCAGAGAGCTTAATCCAGAGAGCTTAATCCAGAGAGCTTAATCAAGTAGAGTTGCTCTAGAGAGTTAGCCTAGAGGCTTTAACCTATCTGATTAACCTCAATAATTGAGTTTACGCCGAATATGTTAGCCCAACCTTAAATATTTTTACCATCAATTACAGATCGAACTTCACTTCATCAAGCAACTTAATCGCTGCACCATGATATTCAGCTAATTTGTAGATAGGTAAATCATCAGCTTTAAACGTTCCCCAAGAAGCTACTATCTTAGATGGTGCGACGTTGGCTTTAACTGGATATTCAAAGTTCACTTCAGCGTAAGTGTGCTGGGCTTTATCACCAGATAAGAACTCCATCAACTTAAGTGCAGTTTGTTTATTTTTGGAATATTTCGCCAGCGCCATACCCGAAACGTTAATGTGGGAGCCATAATTGTCTTGATTAGGGAAGTTAATCTCTATGGCATCAGCCCAAGCTTTTTGCTTAGGATCTTGTAACATCTTACCTAAGTAGTAACTGTTACCAATCGCGAGATCACACATACCTTCGCTTACCGCTTTAACTTGTGCGCGATCATTTCCCTGTGGCTTTCTGGCTAAATTGGCCTTCCACCCCTCTAACCAGGTTTTTGTTTCTTGCTCACCGTGATGTGCAATCATTGAAGCCACAAGAGAAACGTTATATGGGTGTTTACCACTACGCGTACAAATTTTACCTTTATATTTAGGATCCGCTAAATCTTCGTAGTTGATATCAAGTTTGCCGAGCCTGTCTTTAGAGCTATAAATATTACGCACTCGCATTGTGAGCGCATACCACTCATCATCTGGTGAACGGTATTTTGCAGGGATATTCTGTTTTAAGGTATCGCTGTTTGCTGGAGCAACTAAATCTTTTTCTACTAACTCCATCAAACGGTAAAAGTCAGATGTCAGCACTATGTCGGCTTTAGATAAACGCCCTTCACGCATCATACGTTCAGCAATACCCTTCTTTGAGAAAACCACGTCAACTTTAACGCCAGTCTCTTTAGTAAAGTCAGCCAATATGGGGTCAATAAGAAAAGCTTGGCGATAGGAATATACCGTCAGTCTTTCAGATGCATTTGCTATTGATGCAATACATGCAAGCCCCATAACAGCAAGACTCTTTACTATTTTCATTACGCTTCTCCCTTCAAGTGCTACCCTGCGACCACCAACTGATAGTGATAACAATTCTCAATTGCGTTAAGGGTAATCAAATTGGTAAGAAACAGCAAGTCATTGTGAGCGATTTAAACAAACAAAACTAAAATTGATAAAAATCAGTAAACACTTAACTTACATGCATTTAAATTAACAAATACTGATTAAACGATCCTTGTGGCCGAGATGCTAACAGTGCCGCTTACCAATATTTCTCAACCGTTATCTGCCCAGGTGCACGGCGTAGGTTTTTAGTGAGTCCTTTGTCTTTCAGCGCCTGCTGCGCCTCTGTAATCATTCCTGGATTACCACAGATCATCACCTGGGATTCAGTAGCACTTAGGGATAAGCCTGCTTTAGCTTCAAGTTCACCGCTTACAATGACATCTGGGATCCGCTTAGTTAATGCGCCATCAAATGGTTCACGAGTTACCGACAATATTAACTGAAACCGTTCAGGATAAGTTTGTTCAAATCGCTTTAAGTGCTCAAGATAGGCCAAATCTTTCCCTTCTCGTACACCATATACCAGCACCAGTTTTTCATAGTTAAGCCATGGCTCAGGGGTATCCATTATGGAGATAAAAGGTCCGACTGCTGTGCCAGTCGCTAAAAACCACAAATGCTTGCCCTGCTCTTCATCTTTAGGCAACTCATCTAAGGTCATAAAGCCGGTCGCTTTAGTAGCGACATCAATAACATCACCGACTTCTAATGCCTGTAAGTTTGGAGAGAGTTGACCATCATCGACGGCAACGGCTAACACCTCGATATAATCGCAACCTGGTGGATTAACTAACGAGTAGGCTCGTCCAATCCTTTTATCGTCAACAATGCGACTAAGCTTAATGAACTGCCCAGCAATAAAGTCACCAATATCAACTTTAATTTTGAGCGAAAACAGTTTATCGCTCCAATCTAATCTTTCAATAACTTGCCCTTCTATCCACATAAGACACTCCCCTTTCGTTTAATTGAGCATAAGCTTTTATTCTAACTTCAGAAAGATTAATCTAAAGACTGTTGTTATTTCATACAAGCAGACCCTCTATACCTTTGCTCCTCCTAGGGGAAAGTGATTTTTTAATTCGAAATTTTAGACGTTAATTCAGTAGGTAGTCGATGATTCAGGCCAAGAAAGCCCTCGCAATAACGCTAACCACCTTAGCGATTATCACTACAAGTTTTAGTTGCTACGCCCAAGAAAAGCTTGAACCTAAAGCAGACCATCAGGCAAAAATCATCGTATTGGTTAGGCATGCAGAAAAGCGTGATGATGGTTCTCGCGATCCCGAACTCAGTCAACAGGGCAGTATCAGAGCCAAGGCGCTAACAGAGGCTTTAGCTGATGTAGACTTGTCACAACTCATCGCGTCAAACTACCAAAGAACGCAGTTAACTCTGGCTCCTATAGCGCTTCAAAGAGGCTTGGATGTCGAAATCGTTCAAGTAAAATCAGGGATTAAAACCCACATAAATGACATCGTATCCTTAGTGCGTAGCTCACCGGGCAATAGCCTTATCGCTGGTCATTCCAATACTGTGCCCCTAATCATTAACGCGTTAGGCGGCCCTTTAGTGCAGCAGATAGATGAGGATAATTATGGTGAGTTATATCAATTACGCATTTCAACAACGGGGAAGGTCAGTTTGTTAAAGACCCGCTTTGGCCAACCTTTTATAGATTAAAGGGCTAGCTTACTCAGCAATAAAACCGATGAGCCCCTATTCAAAGTGAAAACAAAATAAAGACAGAATGAGGGTAAAATAAAGACAATATAAAGACAATATAAAGACAATATAAAGACAATATAAAGACAATATAAAGACAAAATGAAATATAACAAATTAGGCTTGGTATATTTGTATTTAAGTGATTAAATACCTTCCTCACAAAAGCACTAAAAATGCAATCTTGGTCACACAAATAAAGTCTTGTTTATGCAAAATCTTGTGACCATCAGGAAGAGTAAGCGCTGAAAGAATACTCACAACAAACAACGCAAAACTTAACCCACTACTTTTAAAAGTGAACCAAAGCAGATCAGCGATTGCTTTATCATACGCCATTGCTGCTTGCTTTAACCAATGACAATGTTCAAATACGGCTTTAGCTTAATAAAAGATGAGCTAAAGACAAGCTAGCGCTTACTGGAGATCAGATATGGGCAACTTAAATACACAGCCAAACAATAGATCACTTTCATCTAGCTGTAGCAGTTGTGAGCGAATGACTGTGATAGAAGGAGAGTACATCTGCTTTATAGAGGGAAAAATCATAGGGTTAACCCAGATATCCGATCCCTCTCCAAAACCTAAACTCATTTGTGATGGTTGGAAAATTGGTAAGTTACACTTTTAGGCGCTCAGCATGCCTGCATAATCTCGAGCCGAGAATTTAGGCTCATGCAATAAGCCCGGTAACGAAGCGACAGGCGCAGCCTTCGCGAGACTTAGGCCACGGGTTGTCACTCGCATTCCAGCACATAATTCAAAATACGCTACTTCAAGTTCATCATTTTCTAGCCCGCGCTTTTTTAGCGTTGCCATAATCGCAAGCCAGTCAGTATTTACTTTACTCTCTTGCCCTTCAATCTGGGCCAGTATAGGTATATTTTTCATTGTGACCTTCTGCATTAGCTTCCCGTTAAATTATGTTCAATTATAGACATATGAAACTGAACCTATGCTGAACCCGAAACAGGCTTTTCTTAATCAATCAACTCTATCGACCTGATTCTTGCTGTACTCGCCATAAATTAGCATAAAGACCGTTAGCCGCAAGTAAATCACTATGGTTACCGGTTTCGACAACCTTGCCCTTACTCAATACTATGATTCTATCCGCATCAACCACAGTTGAAAGTCTATGGGCAATGACTAAACTCGTGTGGCCTTTTGCCACCTCCTTCAGTGCCGTTAAGATTGCCTGCTCCGAATGACTATCTAATGAGGAAGTCGCTTCATCAAACACTAAAATGGGCGACTTTTTCAATATGGCTCTGGCTATTGCGACGCGCTGCTTTTCCCCACCCGACAATTTTAAGCCTCGCTCACCGACTCGAGTTTGACCACCCTCGGGTAAGCTTTCGATAAATTGACTGAGATGCGCCATCTTTATCGCACTGTTGACCTCTTCCATAGTGGCACTTGGTCGACCATAACGCACATTTTCAATCAAGGTATCATTAAATAACACCGTATCTTGAGGGACTATAGCAATAGCCTGCCGCAAACTGTCTTGAGTAACGCTGCGAATATCCTGCCCATCAATACAGACTCGCCCACCAACCACATCGTAAAAACGAAATAGCAATTTAACTAAGGTCGACTTACCCGCGCCACTATCACCAACTATGGCCACTTTTTGGCCCGCTTCAATGGTAAAACTGACATCATCTAAAATAGTCCGAGAGTCATATTGAAAGCTTACATTTTCAAATGATACTCGCCCTTGCGTTAGTGCTTGAGCTTTGGCATTCGCGGCATCGTTAATCATAGGAGCCCTGTCCAATAGAGCAAACATACGCTCAATATTGGCAAATGCGCCTCTGATCTCTCGATACACAAATCCTAAGAAGTTAAGCGGAATAAATAGCTGCATCATAAAAGCGTTAACCAACACAAAGTCACCTATGGTCATATCGCCTTGAACAACATCGAAGGCCGCCATGCCCAGCATCAATGTCATCGCAACGGAGATGATACAAGCTTGCCCCGCATTTAACGCAAACAGGGATAAGCGATTCTTGCGCTTAGCCTGTTCCCATTGCGCCAATGCAGCATCATATTGGTTAGCTTCGTATTGCTCATTATTAAAATACTTCACTGTTTCATAGTTAAGTAAACTATCAATCGCCCGTGTACTAGAGATTGAATCTGCTTTTGCTGCGTCACGAACGTAGCCAGTACGCCACTCGGTAGCCACGATAGAATAGGCGCCATAGGCGATAACCGACAGTAATGTCACGCCAGCAAATGCATAGCCATAGTTATAAAATAAAATCCCTACAACCAAAATGATCTCTAAAATCGTCGGTACAATATTGAACACCATAAATCGCATCAAGAAACTCATGCCGCTGGTGCCTCGTTCAATATCTCGAGATAAGCCCCCGGTCCTACGCTCTAAATGAAACGCCATATCTAAACGATGTAGGTGCTCAAAGACTGCCATGCCTAATCGCCTAATTGCACGCTCGGTTACCCGTCCAAATAGGGTGTCTCTTACTTCCGAAATAATGGTATTGAGTAATCGAATACCGCCATAGGCGATAACTAATGAGATAGGGACTGCCACAAGCTCTTTCGGTGACGTACTTGATAACCCATCCACCAGCGCCTTAAGTAAAAAAGGCAGCCCAACACTGGCAAGTTTTGCTACGACTAAACACAGTAATGCCAGGCCAACCCTTTGTTTAAATTCTATTAAATATGGCCATAGCATACGCAGAACATGCCAATTTATGTTGCCAATCGGTTCATCAAAATACAGAGAGGGGCGCATTTTTTATCCCAAAGAAAATTTACAATTGACCCACTGACCACGACTCATTTAAATGACAATCAGCGAGTGATCTTAAGTACTATTAAAAAGCCATTAATGTAGCAAAAAAGTTAACAGACTATGACGACTGTCTATGTTATCGTGCAACTTTAGCCTTACTAGGCTAAAGGAGTGGCTTTCTAAATGGGTTAGTTTGCACGTTTTTCGACAAACTTGTACGAATTAACGCAAATTCTGTTAACCCAAAGAAAAGAATTTGCTACTCTCTGCGCAATAAAACGAAGAGTGACAGGTTAAGAGCCAACTACAGCTCTTTCAAGTTAACTAGATAAAGGATGCAAACATGCTTGACTCATCCCAGCCAAAATATCCCCCCTTACCACTCATCCAAACATGGATATGGATGATGACTCAATCAGGAAATCCGGAAATTCAGGAAAAGGGTCAAAACAATCTAATTACTTCGTTTGGCAGCTTAGCTAAAGCCAATGAGTACTTACTTGAGCAAGGTAAGAAGTAATGCTAATCGAAGCTAATTGAATAAATTACTCGATCAAAAAAGGAGGCCTATGCCTCCTTTTTTGTATTGTAAATTAAGCGACTCTGCGCTTAACAACACTATCATTCAATGTTGCCAGCAGCTTTTCACTATCTTGCCACCCAATGCAAGCGTCTGTCACACTCTGACCATAGCAAAGAGACTGCCCTTCAATATGATCCTGACGCCCTTCAACCAAGTTACTTTCAACCATCACACCAAAGATAGACGTATCACCATTAGCCATTTGCGCTCCAACATCATCGCCAACCAACATCTGGCGCTCGAACTGTTTGCTACTGTTTGCATGGCTAAAATCAATCATGATGTTATTCGCTAAACCTGCCTTGTCTAATTGCTTATTAATCGCAGCAACATGCTCAGCGCTATAGTTTGGCTCTTTGCCACCACGCAAAATAATATGACAGTCAGGATTTCCTTTGGTCTCAACAATAGCCGAATGGCCAAACTTAGTCACAGATAAGAAATGATGCGGCGCGCTTGCAGCACCAATAGCGTCAATCGCCACCTTAATTGTGCCATCTGTGCCATTTTTGAAACCCACTGGACTTGATAGACCCGATGCTAATTCGCGATGTACTTGAGACTCGGTAGTACGTGCACCAATTGCCCCCCAGCACATGAGATCGGCAACATACTGCGGCGTGATCATATCTAAAAACTCACCCGCGGTAGGTAAGCCCATGTTGTTTAAGTCTAACAAAAGCTTACGTGCGGTACGTAAACCATCATTTAGCTTGAAGCTATTATCCATATCGGGGTCGTTGATCAAACCTTTCCACCCCACCGTGGTGCGTGGCTTTTCAAAGTAGACTCGCATCACGATTTCTAGCTGGTCTTTATAACGCTCTCTAAGTTCAACTAAACGCTTACCGTATTCAAGTGCTGCGACAGGATCATGAATAGAGCACGGCCCAATAACCACTAATAGGCGGTCATCTTTCTTCGCTAAAATATTATGTATGCTTTCGCGGGCATTAAATACGGTCGCTGATGCGTTCTGTGTTGCGGGAAATCGCTCCAAAATAGCAATTGGAGGTAACAACTCTTTTATCTTATTAATTCGAACATCATCATTTTGGTAATACATGGTAATACTTAGCTCCGTCTAGCCTATGAATACAGATCTCTCAATTGCGATACTGCATTCAATTTATCCAGTATGAACTTAGATTGCAATCAAGTTATGATTATTTCATATAATTATTTTTAACTATTTGTTTAAAAAGAAATTAGAAATTAAAAATTTATATAAAGTGTCAAAGTAAGCTGCAAATAAGCCCACTAAACTGTTAATTATTCCTAAAGATTACAATTTAAAAGCTAAAGCCTGCTGTACGCAAAAAATAATAAAATTTATCCATAAAATAAGCCTGTACGGCTTGCCCGCGAGCCAATTTAAAGCGCAGTAGGCTCAGCAGTAAGTTCACCCTGTCAGTGAAACAAATGGACTCAATTAAGCTGCTTGGCGAGATAGAGCGAGACTATTAAGCGAAGCAGTTAAAGCGAAGCGAAAAATAGTCTAGCAATATATGTGCGCTGACACTTGGCAGGACTCAAGATGAATCCCGAGTAACTCCTAAACTGCCGCGATGCATATACTAACAATACCTAAATCGAACGATTAGCGCAGTTGCTCTCAAGGCCTCAAGCTCTAATCGAGCGGTACCTTAGCGCCCTGCTCTTTAGGAGAGTCGATTTGAATAAAAAGCTCCTTATTTTGGTAAGCATAAGGTCTGTAAAATAAACCTTGGCAGGAAAAGTATCGATAAGGCATTGCGAAAGGCACACAACCAAAAGGTAAGCTTTGTAATATTTGGATCTGTTGCTGATAACGCAGCGCTTCACGCCATGCATGCTGCCTTTGCACTTCATCCCTAACCGCAAATGCATCAAACGGCTCACTGGACTTTCGCACTATAACTTGGCCAGCGCTGGCACTTGTCGCCAGCGCCATAAGCAATATAGTGCTCAGTAGTTTCAATGCTTTCATAAAAGATCCATGCTCAACCCGCTGATAACTTACTTTAGCCTAATTCTGTTGAGCCTTAAACTCTCTGATCACATAACAATACATGAAACAAAAGAGCTTATACCCATAGGCATAAGCTCTTTATTTATATCACGGCTTGTAACTGTTGGTTACTCTGAAAGCCTAACTACCACTCTTAACCGATACAAACTCTGGATAAGCATCAATTCCGCAATCAGAAGCATCCATTCCATTATATTCTTCTTCTTCTGTAACACGGATCCCCATGGTCACCTTCAGTGCAAACCAAACCACAGTCGACGCTAAAAATACCCAGCCAAAAATTACGGCCGCGCCATATAACTGGGTCAAGAGTGACGCATCAGCATTTGATACTGGCACTAATACCAGTCCAAGCAATCCTGCAACACCGTGAACAGAAATCGCACCAACTGGATCATCAATCTTGATCCTATCGAAGGCAACAATCGAGAACACCACTAAGCCACCCGCGACAGTACCAATCACACCAGCCATGACTAATGAGGGTGACAATGGATCCGCTGTAATCGCTACCAGCCCAGCTAAGGCACCATTTAAGATCATGGTCAAATCAGCCTTCCCCCAAATCAGTCGACATACAATCAGCGCAGCAATCGCGCCAAATGCTGCCGCCGAATTGGTGTTAACAAATATTTTAGCCACAGCGCTGGCATTCTCAGCATCCGATATCAAAAGCTGCGAGCCACCATTAAAGCCAAACCAGCCCATCCATAAAATAAACATACCCAGCGTTGCCATAGGTAAATTTGAACCCGGAATAGGGTTCACTTGACCGTTAGCGCCATACTTACCTTTACGCGCACCGAGCAGTAATACACCTGAAAGCGCTGCTGCAGCCCCCGCCATATGTACAATGCCACTGCCTGCAAAATCAACAAAACCAGCTTCAGACAGAAAACCGCCGCCCCATGTCCAATAGCCTTCAACAGGGTAAATTACCGCCGTCATAAATACTGAGAAACACAAAAATGCCCATAATTTCATACGCTCGGCAACCGCGCCAGATACAATAGACATTGCCGTAGCCACAAACACGACTTGGAAAAAGAAGTCTGACTCCAATGCATGATCAGCCCCTTCCCCTTGAGAGCCAATTAATGAGCCGAATGAGGGCAACCATCCCCCTTCGGCATTACCAACATACATGATGTTGTAGCCCACAATCAGGTACATCACACAAGCAATAGAATATAGACACACATTTTTAGTGAGAATTTCAGTGGTATTTTTAGAGCGAACTAACCCGGCTTCTAACATGGCAAATCCTGCAGCCATCCACATGACTAGTGCGCCTGAAATCAAAAAATAAAATGTATCTAGGGCAAAGCGTAACTCTGTTACCGTCAGTCCCAACTTAGTTAAATCATCCATCAGCTTTCCCCTTACAGTGCTTCGTTATCAACTTCGCCAGTTCGAATACGGATAGCTTGCTCAAGATCCGTAACAAAAATTTTGCCATCGCCTATTTTCCCTGTTCTCGCTGCGCCAGTGATCGCTTCGAGTAACAGTTCTAGCCTGTCAGCTTTGATGGCAATTTCTAATTTCACTTTTGGTAGAAAATCCACTTGGTACTCTGCGCCACGATACAGTTCGGTATGGCCTTTTTGACGACCAAAACCTTTTACCTCTGTAACCGTCATCCCCTCAATGCCCACTTCAGCTATCGCTTCTCTAACATCGTCTAATTTAAATGGCTTAATTATCGCGCTTACCAATTTCATGGTTATCTCCCCAATTACATTCCCTATTTGCTTAAACATAATTCAAGCATTAGGCCAAAGTTATTAACCATTTAAATTCAACAAGATAAGATTTTACGCGCAATTAACACTGCATATTAACGCACCAAACAAGTGCAAGCATGCAGGGGCTGCACAAAGATAAAGCAGCAATATCGAGCCAGATTAGACCTATTTCTAATTGGATAAACCAAACAGATCCGCTTTACTGAACAATTAACTCCCCTTGCAAAATAGAGAAGCCTAAGATGCTAAAAGCAGAAGAATGTGTATTGGTTGTGGTCGATGTACAAGGTCAACTCGCACGGGTTATGCACCAAAGTGAGCAACTGCATCGTAAGCTAGAGATATTAATTAAGGGGATACAGCTATTTGATATTCCAATTTTGTGGCTCGAACAAATACCACAGAAGTTAGGACGGACAAGTGAAAACCTAGCCCTGGCGCTGGCAAAAACCACAGAATCTATCGTCAAGGATCATTTTAGTGGTTGGCAAGCTGATACATTTAGAGAAAAGCTCAGCTCGATGGAGCGTAAGCAGGTTATCTTAGCGGGTATTGAAACTCACGTGTGTGTTTACCAGACCTGCAGAGATCTGTTAGATCACGGCTACCATGCTCATCTTGTAACTGATGCGATGTCGTCAAGAGAAGAGAGTAATAAGGTAAGCGGATTAGAGATGATGTTAAGTTATGGTGCAATGCAGACCAATGTTGAGTCACTACTGTTTGAGTTACAACATCAAGCTAATGGCGATCGTTTTAAAGCCTTGCTTAAACTCATCAAGTAAAAGCCAAAAAAAGCCCTCCGAAGAGGGCTTCTATGCTAAAGACTTATTCTAGACACTTAACTTGTAAGCACTTAACTTATAAGCACTATATAGTGTCAGTGTCAGTAGACTTATTTGTAAGTCGCTTCACGCTTTTCAGCTTCTGCATCCCACTTAGGTAGCACAGTCTTCTTGAATTCAGCTTTATCAGCATTCATCTTATCCATATCCATACCTAGAGCCGCTTGCGCCTTAGCTTTAGTAGAGATATCTGGAAGAGCGATAGGCTGTGGTACGCCTTTCTTAGCAAGTAGTTGAGCTAGCTTAACGCGAGCATCAGCAGCTTTGTTTAGTGCAGTACCTAGTACACGTAGCGCTTCATCTGGAGCATGAGATGCTACACCATGAGAGGCGATTGCATAATCCCAGCGCCATTGACCGTGACGGATATCCAATAAGATTGGAGCCATTTCAGCTTCTGTTGCGCCGGCTTCCCAAGCTGCACCAGCTTCGAAGTGAGCTTTAACTAACTGCTCTTCAGCTTGAAGTTGGATCTGCTTAACCTTCGCTTTACGCTCGTTATCTAGGTTAACCATGAACTCTTTGCTTTGATCATGACAAGTACCACACGTTTCTTCGAAACGATCGAACGGGTTACCCACTTTGTGATCGGTAAACTTACGACCTTCAGCATTCTTAACTTTAGGCATGTGACAGTCAGTACAACTTACGTTGTTTTTACCGTGCATACCTAGCTGCCAAGTTTCATAACCTGGGTGCTGTGCTTTTAGCATTGGCGTCTTAGAAATGGCGTGAGTCCAATCTGCGAAATCGATAGCATCATAGTATGCTTCCATATCTTCTACAGTTGTGCCCTTGTCCCATGGGAACTTAACAAAACCTTTCTTATCAGCAGTTTTTTCGAAGTAGTACTCTACGTGACACTGACCACAAACCATTGATTGCTTGTCTTTACGAGAAGCTTCATCGAATGGTGTGCCAATTGCTTCCATACCGCGCTCAGCGAATGGACGAGAGATGCGTAGCTTAGACTTGCCTTTTTCGTGACAATCAGAACAGCCGATAGAGTTAACGATTTCTGGACCGCCTTTAGACCACTTACCTTTAAAGTAACCGTCTTCACCTTGCTCTTCGATCATGCGAGGTACATCTGGGCTCTTACAAGACCAACATGCCATTGGCATTGGACCATCTTCAGCAGTCTTTGGTGCACCAGAACGTAGTGTATTACGTAAATCTGTCACTGCGTAAACGTGACCACGAGCTTTGTTATAATCTTTAGCAAAACCATAACCCGCCCAAAGAATCACTAGATTTGGATCTTGCTCAAGTGCATCAATAATTTCTACACTTTCAGATGTGTCATGCCAAGTTTTATATTGGTTAGAAAATTTATCTTTATAAACTTCGTTACGCGGCTCAGTTTTATCACTTGCGAATGCACTGCCCGCCATTAGGCTTGCTGCTACGATTGCACTCAGTGCAAAAGACTTTTTAGTTAATGTTTTCACCATCTCATCTCCATGTTACTTTTATAATATTTATATAGTCCCACCTATTTCTAGGTCGAACTTAATCACTTCCAGTTAACAAAGACATACCCCTAAGGGGGTATCCGTGGTGAAGTTTGCGTTAGATCAAATTGTGAACGTGTTGTTGCTCACACTTTTGCATTTTTGTTAATGTAATCAAGTAACCACTAATGTAGAACCGCTACCAATGAATAACTCGAATACCATAACGATGAGATTTTATAAATGAAAAAAGGCAGACTCACTTCAGCGATTTGGGGCTTCATGTTAACGCTAATTTTGCTGTCGAGTGGACTGGCTATTTTTGCGATTATCAACCTGTCTTATAGCCTTGGGGATGCTAGAGCTATAAACGCTTCAGGTTCACTTAGAATGCAGAGTTATCGCTTAATGTTCTACGCCAATTCAGGTAGCGAAGCGGCTAATGAAAAAATTAAAGAGTTTGAAAATACATTAAATTCTCAGGCTCTTAAGCGCTCACTTACCTGGTATACCCCTCAAGATCTTAAAAACAAATACCTTACGGTTATCGATAAATGGCAAGTGATGCGTTACTACATAAAAACAGAAAATTCACGCCTCTATGCGGAATCGCTTAAAGACTTTGTCGATACGATTGATTTATTTGTACTCGAAACCGAACAATACGCGGCACTCAAGCTCAAAATTTTGGCCATCAGCCAGATAGGTGGATTGGGCTTAATGTTACTGATTGCCTTTATTACCGTCAGAATTGCCAAACGCAAAGTTGTTAAACCGCTGCAACAATTAATGCAAGCCGCCGATACTATTTCACAAGGTGATTTTAATGTAGAGATGCCTAAAACAGAGTACCTAGAATTAAGTGCATTAAGCAGCGCGCTAGACTCAACCGTAAAAAAATTAGCCAGTGTATATCAAGGACTCGAAGAGCAAGTCCAAGAAAAGACCATAGCCTTAACTCGTGCCAACAATGAGCTAACCTTACTTTACGATACGTTAGTGATGCTGCACTCGAGTAAACTCGATAGTTACACTTTGACCCAAGCGCTCAATCAACTTCAGGCGCATGAAAAAGGCATACGCTTACGCCTTGTTCTAGTTCAAGACGCTGATGTAGTCGATATTATTGCAGCTGAAAGCACAACAGATTGGCCACTGCATAGCGAAAACAGCAAACAATTTCCGGTTAAATTTGAAAACAACAACTTAGGTTACCTTGAAGTCGTTTCCTCTAACGCCTTCTCTTTTCCTCTGTTTAATAACTTTGCCATCATGCTTGCGCGTTCAATGGTGATCTACAATGCGGGTGAACAACGTCAGCAACTGGCCTTGATGGAAGAGCGCGGCGTCATTGCCAGAGAGCTACACGACTCTTTGGGTCAATTGTTATCTTTCTTAAAAATTCAAGTGAATCTGCTTTCTAAAGAGCTAGATAAAACTTCAAAAAGCCCACGAGCTGCCGAGCAGTTACAAGAGATAAACGAAGGTGTTAATACCGCATACGTGCAATTACGAGAATTATTGTCTACGTTCCGTCTAACCATTAAAGACCCTAATTTAGGCCATGCTATGGAAGCGATGATAGAACAGCTACGTGGTCAGTCCAATGCCAATATTACGCTAGACTACAAGTTACCCGCACAGCTCTTAGGTGCCCACCAACATATTCATATTTTGCAGCTCACCCGTGAAGCGACATTAAATGCAATAAAACATGCAAGTGCGAAGCACATACATATTAGCTGCCAAACAATTTCCGATAAAAAAGTCGTGATCAGCATCAGTGATGACGGCGTAGGCATTGAAAAATTAAAAGAAAGGGATCAACATTTTGGCTTAGGAATTATGCACGAACGCGCCAGTCGCTTGTCGGGTGTGGTAGAATTTAGCCAGAATAAAAAAGGTGGGGCCACAGTGACCCTTAGCTTCTCTCCCCAACAGGAGCCAGCTGAATAACGATAATCGCTATTCCCGCTTGCTTTTTTAAGGGAATAGCATGATTTTATTAGCTGTTTTACTTAGTCGCACATACCTCAGCAGGAGGCCTAAAGATGGGCAAACCCTATTCAGTTCTAGTTATTGATGATCACCCACTACTACGGCGTGGGATCTGTCAACTTGTCACTTCGGACTCAGACTTTACCTTATTTGGTGAAGCGGGAAGTGGCCTAGATGCATTATCAGCGGTTAGTGATAATGAGCCCGATATTATATTGCTCGATCTTAATATGAAAGGCATGACAGGCTTAGATACACTGAACGCTTTAAGGCAAGAGGGCGTCACTTCACGTATCGTTATTTTAACCGTATCCGATGCAAAACAAGATGTGATCCGTTTAATGCGCGCTGGCGCAGACGGCTATTTATTAAAAGATACCGAGCCAGACTTACTGCTTGATATGCTCAAAAATGCCATGCTTGGCCACCGTGTGATAAGCGATAATGTTCAAGACTATCTATCGGAGTTAAATACTTCGGTCAATGAACAGGAATGGATTGAAAATTTAACACCTAGAGAACTTGAAATTTTGCAGCATCTCGCTGAAGGTCAAAGCAACCGTATCGTTGCCGAACAACTTCATATTAGCGAAGGCACAGTAAAAGTGCATGTGAAAAACTTACTGCGCAAAGCCAATGCGAAATCACGTACAGAAATGGCAGTACGCTATCTCAATCAGTGATCCTGCTTAGACAATACAAATCAGTATTATGATAGAGTTTTAGATCAAAAAAGCAGCCAAAGGCTGCTTTTTTGGATTTATTTGTTCAGAAATAAATCTGAAGATCGGCAATCATTTTTCGTCTAAGAAATGACGCCAGCTGACAAGGACCTCATAAAAGTCCTCTAAACCACAAAACGCTTCGGACTCTCCGTCATAAAATGACATCGACTCATCGAGTTCTTGATCTTCGTTATCTTCAATATCATTAGCAAATATTCTTGCCTGCTCAGTATCAAGCTCAAGCGATAGCGCTTTACCTAGCAAACGCCATTCATTGCCCTGACCGTTTTGCAATCGCTCGATTTGCTGGCAGATCTCAACATACAACGGCCTATTATCGGCAAGCTCTTCCGATAACCAAAAACCTACCGCTTCATGATCCATACTAAAACGGGCAAACACCGTGTCAGTAATAGTATTGCGTAAAAATTCGTATTCCATAACTTGGCTCAAAATTAAAAATCACTCTCAGTGTTCATTTTAACGCACTTATACCAATCAGCATAAGAAACTGATCTACTCAGAGTGAATTTGGCAAACTAATTCAAGGCAAATAGATGGCACAATGGTTATCCCCTTGTGAGTCTATTCAACGCAGAAGTAGACAATTGCAGACGTAAAAAAGGACGCATCTGCGTCCTTTTTAAATTTGCTGAGATTAGCGTTACCTCCCCCGATATAAAGGAGTCGATAGCAATAACCTACAAATTAGTGTGCATGTTCAGCAGCTGGAGCCGCCTTTTCGATATCTAGCAGTTCAACTTCAAATACTAAAGTTGAATTAGCAGGGATAGTACCGGTATCACGATCGCCATAAGCAAGATTTGCTGGGATAACAAACTTGTACTTAGAGCCGACAGGCATCAACTGAACGCCTTCAGTCCAACCTGGAATAACGCGGTTCAGTGGGAAAGTAGCTGGCTCGCCACGTGCAACAGAGCTATCGAATTCAGTGCCGTCAGTCAATGTGCCCACGTAGTGAACTTTAACAGTATCTTCAGCAACAGGCTTGTCACCCGTACCTTCAGTGATCACTTCGTACTGTAGACCAGAGTCTGTCGTCACAACGCCTTCTTTAGCCTTGTTCGCATCGAGAAAAGCTTGGCTTTCAGCTGACGCTTTCTCAGCCAATACTAGCGCTTGTGCTTGACGCTTTTCATTTAGCTTCTCGTCAAGCGTTTGCAAAATTGTTTGCATCTCTTCTTGAGTCAGCTTTAACTCGTCGTTCAGGCCTTCGCTAAAACCAGTAACGATTAGACTTCTATCCACATTTAGACCAAGCTCTTCTTGCTCTTTAATGTGACCTGCCATGTAAGTACCAATAGACGCACCAACGCTGTAAGCTTCTTTTTGCGCTTCAGTTTTTAATTCTACAGGAGCTGTCGCAGCTGCTTGCTCTTGATTACAAGCAGTTAGACCAACTACGGCCAAAGCCACTAGTGAATATTTATAAATCGATTTCATGAAAGCTTCCTCAGCATTTACACGTGGTTACACAAACCTAATACTTTTATTTAGGCGAACCACTTTATACTAGTTAAATAGGTTATTCCAATCTGATTAATCAAATGCTTATCAACTGAAATTAAACGTACTTTTTCAATACATATTATGACAGTAGCGATGATTACGGTTTTGACCTACTAACTTAGCAATGATTATCTTATTAGTCATCTAACAGACAACAGAAATCAGCGTGAGTTCATTCACTTTGCCATACTAAACACGCTTTTATCAGCTTTCATTCTGCTTGCTGACTATTATTGACTTTGCGCCTAGTGCTTTTAAAAAGCGAGTTTCCATAAACCTAGGCAGGCGTTGTATACTCATACTCACCAATAGGGTCGCCCATTGATCCTTATGTTCCATTAAGCGGTGCACTCACATAATGAGCTCACCCTATCCATCAGAGGTCAATTTGGATAATTTAGAAAGCCGTGTCGAAGAATTAGAAATGAAGATTGCGTTTCAAGATGGCACCATTGAAGAGCTAGATCAGCAAGTTATCAAACTGAACCAAGCACTTGCCTTACAACAAGAGCAACTTAAGCTCTTAATCAGCAAATTTCAGTCGGTTGAGCCGAGCAATATGGCAAGTCAAGCAGACGAAACACCACCACCTCACTATTAACCGCCACACCTTTATAATGAGTCGTGTTAATCAAAGCGTAAATAGTACAAGATATCGAGTACTATTTACGCATAGGTTTACAGTATTCATGTTACGTTCAGCTTTCAAACGCTATAAAAGCCTTGATATAACCATGAAATATTGTAAGTTTTTATAGATACACTCTTGAGTAAACTTTTATCAACCTATAATGAATTGAAACACTCGGCTGATCCAATAAGGCTAAGAGCCTGTCGGCCTAACACTGTTAGCACTCAAGGAAGGCGATGCAACTAACGCAAATCAAAGAGAACCGAGAATGAGACGTTTGCTACTGCTGGCTACAATAATGCTCAGTCTAAGTGGCTGCGCGTTTAACAGTATCTTTATTAATTACCCTTCTCAAATTGCCCCAGTTAAGGCTCAGCTAAACTCGCCGACGCCGCAAAATGCAGCCAAAATAGTCGAATCTGAAACTAATGGTGCCGATGGACTCCTCTATGCGCAGGAGGCTGGACGAAGTGCACAGATTGCAGGCAACTTTGAGGCCAGTAAAAAATACTACCAGCAAGCCGTATCGGCCTATAAAGCTTTCGATGATAAAGCCAAACTCAGCCTTAGTGACGCAGGCGCCACTGCCAGCAGCCTACTAATCAACGATAACGTTATCCCGTACCGCGGCCCCGGATACGAACGTATCATGCTGCATCAGTATCAGGCCCTTAATTATCTATTTGCTGGCGATCCACAAGGCGCATTAGTCGAAGTTCGCCGCAGTAACGAGCTACAAAGCCAAGAGCAAAAGCGCTACCAAAAATCGAATAAGTCAGTGCAAGCTATGGCCAACGGCACCATTGACGCTGAAATGGACAAGCTCAGCAAGGCCGCAGGCACAACCACCAGCTCATTCTTAAATGCCTACAGCTACTACACAACGGGCATGTTACATGAGATTTTAGGTGAGCCGAATGACGCCTATATCGATTACCGCAAAGCTGCGCAGATCTCGCCTAACAATCCATACCTGCAAAAAGACTTAGTCAGGCTAGCCAAACAGTTATCAATGCCGCAGTACGAAGAGTTTAAGAAGCGTTGGGGTGATGCTATAGAGCCTAAGAAAGGCGAAGGCCAGGTCATCATCATGCTAGAGCGTGGTTTCGTCCCTGAAAAGCAAAGCTTCACCGTGCCTTTTACCATTAACGGTAATTGGCAAACCGCGTCGTTGGCAACCTATTACCCCAATAGACAACATGTCAGACCGGGGCAGATCCAAGGCTTAGGCACAGTACTTAAAACGGCACCGATTGCCAATATCGATGCCCTGGCCATCAATGCATTAAAAGAAGAGTTACCGGCAGCCCTCGTTAGGCAAGCGGCACGTATCTATGCTAAATCAGAGATGGCGCAGAGCGTTGAAAGTAAAACAAAAAAAAGAAACAATGATATCGATTATGCCTCTATCGCCATGCAGATTTTTAACGTGGTTTCAGAGCAAGCCGATAGACGCAGTTGGCTTACGCTACCTCAGCAGGCACAAATAGCTCGTGCATACGTAAAACCAGGAAAATATTCATTAATGCTGGACAATGATCCGGCTGACCCCATTGAAGTTAAGAGCGGACGTACTACCTTAGTCTGGATAATTGACACTGGTAATTACACCCGTTTTTATTCAATAATCATTTAGCAATCACTTGTATGGAACTTACTATGAAACATTTAAAAGTCGTTTTTATTCTTGCAGCAGTAATAGGTTTATCAGCCTGCCAATCAAAAGTTGAATACGGTGATGCCACAGAAGTGGAAACCGTTAACGAAAACTTTGGCTCTACCGATCTACAGGCTATCGCCGCTAAGATGGTCGATAGCATGCTGACCTTCCCACCCGTTGTTGCCATGACAGCCAATGACCGCCCAATCATCTTCGTCGATAAAATTAAGAATAAAACCTCTGAGCACATCGATACCGAATCTGTTACCGATTCAATCAGCAATAAGCTACTTCGTTCTGGTAAGTTCCGCTTTATCGACATGACAAAAGTGGACTCAGTACGTAAGCAGCTAGACTACCAAAACAATTCAGGCATGGTTGATCCATCGACTGCGATTAACTTCGGTCGTCAAATTGGTGCTCAGTACATGCTATACGGCAACCTATCTAGCATCGTGAAGCAAGATGGTAGCACTAAAGATGTTTACTACAAGATGACCATGCGTTTAATGGACTTGGAAACGGGTCTTATCGAATGGTCTGACGAAAAAGAAATTCGTAAGGTTAAGTCTAAGTCTTTCTTAGGACTATAATTCTTTAACGAATTTTCTCGTCATAAATAAGCCAGCATCACGCTGGCTTTTTTATTGGCAAAAATTGAAGCGCGTTAATACTTTTTCGCTAACTAGAAATAAGGTAACTTATGGCCTTGCTGCTAGGATTAGACTGCAATTGCGTCACCAGCAGAGACTCTATTTAAAAAATAATAAACGCTAAGGCTCATTAGCTTTGATATTAAGGATGCTGTTTTGAAGTTGCTGCATATCGGTTTAACCGCTTTATTTTGTTCTGTGATTGCCGGAAATGCCAGCAGTAAACAAGTCAATATCCCGCGGGATAATACGCCCTATATCAGCCAAGAGGTTGCTGCGCAGCGCTCTGCTGTCATATCTGATGTGCATTATGATCTCGATTTCACCTTAACCGATCAGCAAAGCTTTAGCGCTACAAGCAAAGTTAGTTTTGAGCTTAGCGATACAGATCAACCGCTGAGCTTAGATCTCAACCAAGCAACCATTAACAGCTTCATTATTAATGGTACTAAGGTCTACCCCAACTATAACAACAGCTACATCAGCCTAAATCCACGCTTACTCAACAGCGGTAGCAACACCATTGAAGTGGCATTCACGCGAGATTACAGCAGTAATGGCGAAGGCCTGCACCGCTTTGTCGACCCTGTCGATGGTCAGGTCTACCTCTATTCTCATTTTGAGCCCGCTGCTGCGCAGCAGATGTTTGCCGTTTTCGACCAGCCCGATCTTAAAGCCCGTTACACCTTAGCGGTGACAGCTCCAAAAGAGTGGACGGTGATCAGTGCGATGAGAGAAACCTCAGTTAGCGACCAAGGAAAGCTGCGCCGCTGGCTATTTCCTGAGTCTCCTAAACTTAGCCCCTATAACTTCTCCATGCACGCAGGCCCTTATCACGAATGGCAAGATAACTCAGGCAAGTATCCACTGCGCTTATTTGCTCGACAATCAGTAGCCAAACAAGTTGATGAAAAAGACTGGTTTACCTATACCCAGCAGGGACTCACTTTCTTTGATAACTACTTTGGGATCCCGTATCCATTTAAAAAATACGATCAAGTTTTAGTGCCGGATTTTCTTTATGGTGCAATGGAAAACGCCGCAGCAATTACCTTTAGTGAAAGTCGTTTTCTCACCGATGGTGAAATGAGCCGCGTGCAACAACAACGGCTAGCCAGCGTGATCATGCACGAAATGGCCCATCAATGGTTTGGTAATCTGGTCACCATGAAATGGTGGAACGGTTTATGGCTAAATGAAAGCTTTGCCTCATTTATGGGGACACTTGCCACCAGCCAAGCCACAGAATTTAGCCATGCCTGGCGCAGCTTTTACGCCAAAAACAAACAGAGTGCTTATCATCAAGATAGCTCTGCCAGCACCCACCCTATAGAAGTGCCCGTTGCATCGAGCCAAAACGCCTTCGATAATATCGACGCTATCACCTACTCCAAAGGCGCATCGACACTTAAGCAGCTCAACTACTTGTTAGGGGAAAAAACGTTCCAACAAGGGGTTCAACATTACTTAACTCAGTTCAGCTATCAAAATGCTGAGTTAAAAGACTTTATTACCAGCCTTGAACTGGCCGCTAAACGCGATCTTAGCCAATGGAGCCAAGATTGGTTGAATCATGCGGGAGTCAACACCCTGCAAGCTGAGTTTAGCTGCAACAATGGCCGCATTAGCCGTTTTAGCCTAAAACAAACGGCTCCGAGTGGATTACCCACCTTAAGAGAGCAAAAAGTGCTGCTTGGTCTATTTACCCAGGGCCGAGATCGCTTACACCACAACATTAGTGTTCCCGTGATCTACAGCGGTGAAACCACAGAGGTTAAACAGGTCATCGGCCTGCACTGCCCAGCTCTAGTTTATCCCAACTATCAAGACTGGGGCTTTGTCAAAGTCAGTCTTGATAAAACATCATTTAACACTGCGCGCACGAACTTATCATCCGTAGATGACCCATTACTTCGATCCATGTTGTGGCAAAGCCTATGGGACAGTGTTGAAAACGGCGACTTATCGCTAAAAGACTACATGGGCACTGTGCTCATCAACTTACCCGGCGAACGCGACCTGATCATCTTAGATCAAGTGTTAACAAGTCTGTCTGATACCCGAGTTTATCTTGATAAAATGGAGCCTAGCCACCAGCACTACGCCAAGATGGCCATACGAGCGATTGAACAGATGAGTCTGCGTAAAGTGATGGTCAATACAGGCAATCATGATATTCAGCGGCGCTGGCTTGATACCTACATCGAATTTAGCCGCAGTAACAGTGCCTTAAATCATATCGATTCACTATTAAAGCAAACCGCCAATATTAAAGGCATAAAGATAGACCAAGATCTTCGCTGGAAAATGGTCATCCACCTCAATCGCTATGGGCACCGTAACGCAGGCTATTGGCTCAACAAAGAACGCTCTGCCGATAACTCTGATAGCGGCCAAAAATCGGCAATCGCCGCAGAGGTCATTCGTCCAGAACCGGGGAGCAAGCAGCTATGGTTAAGCCGCAC
Organism: Shewanella sp. 0m-6; assembly: GCF_052977325.1. Lineage (NCBI taxonomy): Bacteria > Pseudomonadati > Pseudomonadota > Gammaproteobacteria > Alteromonadales > Shewanellaceae > Shewanella > Shewanella sp. 0m-6. Next base: position 39,537 of record NZ_JBRIMD010000007.1, on the reverse strand, counting down.
GCAAGGTGTTACCAACCTGCCTTTTGCTAAGGTGCGCACCGTTATGCAAAACCTATATCCAAGTGAGCAGAAACGCCTTAGCGCCACGACCGCAGAGCAGCGCTTAAGCGCACTTATAAAGCTCGACGTAAATAAAGGCCCAGTGTTTATGCGAAGCTATAGCGAGACACTGATCCCACAAGACTGTAGCTACGGCAATGTTGTCACATTAAAGCAGATTATCGAGTCTGAAACGTCACTGTCGGCGCTCGCTGTGCGGGCATTAAAAGATGCGGTGCAGCAAGAACAAACCTGTTTACGGATCAAAACTAAGTTAGCGTTGGACGGGAAATAAGGTTCTAGGGAAAGCTAAGACCAATCAGTATAAGACGATAAAAGCCGGAAAAGCCAAAACGAAATCCAAGGCTAAGATGTAACGCTGATGGCTGCTATACCTAGGACCTGCTCTTCCAAAGTCCAAATCATACTAAGTCCTCTTTTAGCACTATAATTGAGTTGCACTATTACTCATCAAGGAGCGACATATGGGGCCCTTTACGGTTGCCGCGCTAGCTATTATAGGTGTTTTTTCTTTCGCCGCATTTAAGGAATACAACAAAAATAAAGGGCGGGTCGAACTCGATGAATTAACGAACGTTAAAGCCGAACTTATCGAGCTTAAAGAGCGAGTTGTCACCCTAGAAAAGATTGTCACCGATAAGTCTTATCAACTTAAAGATGAGATAGATAAGCTTTAGATGCTAAGAAAGGCAGGAGAATCAGGTCCTAGGTCCTAGGAAAATGCTAAGACGGGATAAGCAGGAAAAACAAAAAAGCCATCTATCCAGCTCAGCGAGTAACACTTTTGCCCTTTTTTTACTCCTAGAACCTGCTTTCCTAGGGCCTTTTTTATAATGTAGGTCGGTATTTATGCCGTCATCTTTGATGGGCTAAAGCCCAACCTACATTAAAAAACACAATACCCTCTTTTGATTTTATAGCAGGACGAAGTCCACTCTCAACGCAAAGCGTGCTAGGTGCTAGGTGCTAGGTGCTAGGAAAGTAAAAAATGGGAAAAACGGCAAAGCAAAAGATAACAGCTTGGCTTTTGCTTTGCCTAGCAGGGCGAAGCCCGTTCTCGCAGCGAAGCGCCCTAGGAACTAGGTCCTTCTTTTAAAATAACAAAGCCACCTGTCGGTGGCTTTTTACTACTTATTCAAGCTAATGCAGCTCAGTTCAGTCCTGCTCAAGCTCTAGTGAACTGACACTGAAACAAGCTTAAACGAATAGGTGTTTAATGTTCTTTAAGTCACCTTTGCCTTCGGCAAGTTCTTCTGCCGACAGACCAGAGACTTCATGCGGGAATACCAACCATTCATCTGACTCATGAATGAAGTAGTCAGGCTTTAAAGGTACGGCGGTATTTTGAGGCTTATAGTATGGGCAGGCAATACGCACATCTTTTGGCATATTTAAGCGCATAAGGTCGCTCAAGTTTTCCATTAGTGCATGGATACTACGACCCGAATCAAACACATCATCAACAATCAATAGGCCATCACCGGCATTAGCGTTTTCTACAATGTAATGTAGGCCGTGCACCTTGATCTGCTTACTCTGCTTATTAATGCCATAGTAAGATGAAGTACGTACAGCAATATGGTCAGTTTCAACTTCCTTGAAATCGAAAAACTCTTGCACCGCAATACCGATTGGAGCACCACCACGCCAAATACCCACGATGAACTGTGGACGGAAGCCACTCTCGTAAACTTGTGCCGCTAAGCGAAAAGAATCTTCTAGCAACTCTTGCGCAGTAATAAAGCATTTCTCTGACATCTGACCGTCCCCATCTTGTTATTAATATCTAAATTAGGTCTTATACCTTTCATAACATCAATTGATCTATTTACAGCAACACTCTGACGAGGAGAGTTACAAATTAGATTATAAAAACAATAAGTTAATTTAAATAGTGTATTTCCACTAACTCACTGTCATCCAATAAGAATAGATCAAAAGTAGTTTAGCTGATTAGTACAAAAAGGCAGGTGATGACATCTATTCCAAGATCTGGAATGGGGCCTGTTAATCGTCAAAACGAATTAACCGCTCAAAGTCTAAGCACCCACCGGATTTTGGAGGCAAATTTTATACTAAATTAATCTGTATTGCTGCAAAAAAGCAGAAAACTTATATCGTTATCACTAAAAAAGGCCACCTTAAAAGGTTGGCCTTTTGTTTATCATTACAATTAAGACTCAATCAAATGCGAATGTTGACAGACTGAGCTCATAACGATTAACACCTTATCGCGTTAATGCTCAGCTCTGTTAAGCGTTAACCACTTCAAGTGCATGGCTACCCGCTTTCGTCACCATAGAGAAGTTTCGCTCAGTATCTTCTGTAAAGTCGCGAGTATAAATCGTATCCACATAACGCCAATCGCTACGCACCTCTTCATGAGTAAAGGTCAGGGTCATTAAGCCTCGATTCATTAGATTCGCATAAGCAAGGTTATCGACTAAATCGATAATCGCCGCTTCAGTCGCTGGAATATCTTTAGCATCGATGCCAAGGTAATACTCAAGCCCAGGTGACGATACAGAACTCGTCGCGAACTCAACCCCCACACCATCTCCAGCGGCATCTTTTAGCTCATTCGCCCAGGCATTATGAGTATCACCAGCTATCACCACTAGGTTTTTGGCTTGTGACTTCGCGGTCGCCAAAATAACTTCACGCTCATAGGCATAACCGTCCCATGCATCGAGGTTATAAGGGATTGATGGCAGCTGTAACAGTGCCATCGCCTGCGGCGTTAACTTATCGCCGTAAAAGGCTAAGTACTTCAACTCATCTTCAGTCAGAGTCGGATCGCCCGCCGCTTTTCTGGCTGCAAACTGGGCTAATGCGGCTAACTGACCAAACTCAGGAATAGACAACTGCTGAGTCGCAATCGCCGCAGGTAGCATCATCTTCCCCATCAATACCTGTTGCCCCAAGACCTGCCATGTGGCCGTCGACGTCAGTAGCGCCGTTTGCAGCCAAGCCTGCTGTTCTTGGCCTAGCATAGTTCGATTTGTATCTGTGATATCTGCCATAAAGCGTGCGCTATCTAAGCCACCAGCGCCATTCATATATTCAACGTAATCGAGCGGTTTATCACGGCCTATCAGGCGCGTATCTAGCATATGTAAATCGACTAAGTCGCCAAACTGGAATGAACGATAGATCTCCTCGTGATTTCCTTCTCGCCACGGACGAATAGGTAGCCACTCGAAATAGGCTTGCAATGCCGCCTCTTTGCGCGCATCGAAATCCCCTTCGCCATCATTGTGATTTTCAGCGCCGTCACGCCAGCTATCATTCGCCACTTCATGGTCATCCCACACCGTAATAAACGGCGTTTTACCATGCAGCTTTTGCAAGCTAATATCACTACGGTATTGGCCATAACGAGTGCGATAGTCAGACAGACTCATAAGCTCGCCTTCAGGTAAGACTTCGCGTCCTAATGCCGCTGCGCGCTCGCTAGCATATTCACCACGGGCATACTCGTAAATGTAATCGCCAAGATGAATAACCGCATCAAGATCATCCATTCTTGAAGCCATCTCGTAGACATTAAAATAACCAGCTGGGAAGTTGGCGCAAGACACCACGGCAAACTTAGCACTATCGATAGCGCCCTGTGGTAAGGTTTTAGTCATTCCTGCTTGTGAAGTTTTATTGCCGGTTTTAAAGCGGTAAAAATACTGAGTACCAGCCTCGAGCCCCACGGCGTCAACCTTAACCGTATAGTCTCTATCGCTGTTAGTGATGGTTTCGCCATTACTCACTAACTGGGTAAATGCGGCATCGGTCGCCACCTCCCACGACACCTTAATGTCACCATCACTTTCTGGCGTAACGCGGGTCCAAAGTATCACCGCATCATGGCTAGGATCGCCACTAGCAAGGCCATGGAGAAACTCGGCATAGATGTCATTGTCATCATCGCTGCTACAGCCCATCAGGCCATAAGATACAACTGCAGCGCCCACACCTTTAGCAGACATGGCTAAAAAATCTCTACGAGTAACAGGTCGTTTCATTGTTATTATTCCTTTAATATTACGTTCTAGTTCTACTTATGTGGTACGAGGTCTAATCAGATGGAATGCTAAAGCACCACCATGACACGAAGAAGACAAAGATGTAAACCGATTGTTAAATATCAATTAATTTAATCGGCAGGTTATTGCTGTCAGCAAAGCATCAAAAAAATTTAGTGGTCTTCCACCTAAAAAGAACAAAGGATAATGTGTAGGGCTATTTCAGTATTGGCAGTATTAATTACGTTACTTAGCGGCTGTAGCAGCACAGAGCAAAGCGTGATCTTTGACGAGTTAGAGCAAAGAGGTGGTGTTATCTACTATCAAGACGCTCTCTATACTGGGATATTTTTAGATAAGGACAGCCAGCAAAGAGTTAGGGCTAAAGGTTACCTTATCGACGGTCTACTCCAAGGAGAAGTCATAAGCTATGACATCTATGCCAGAGTAACAAGAACCGAACACTTTAAAGATGGCAAACCGCATGGGATCATAACCAAGTTTTATGAAGATGGCACAGTAGAAGAACAAGGCCAATTTGAGGCGGGCGAAGCAGTCGGGAAATGGCTGCTTTATTATGAAAGTGGCGCCTTAGCTCGTGAATCTTTTCACAAAAATGACCGACCTACTGGACAGTGGACATATTTTAATGAAGATGGAAAAATCAAAGAAACACGAGTCTATAAAGACGGTCAGTGGATAGAATAATACCAATAAGTATAAAGATTTGGTCGCTCAGCGAGAATTTAGCGGTTCTGATGCAAGGCAACGAGTGAAGAGCATAGTTGAACTAGGGTTTAGCTCCCTCTTGTTCATTAAGAGTCGCTGCAGCTGAGCCGCTAAAACTCGCCATTCTGGAGCGTTTTTGGCTGCCTACTTCAGCGTTGAACAGCTTTACAAGGGAATAGCCATTCTTACAGCTATTCGCCTTGAATTAGTTTGCCAAAAACCGCTCTGAGTAGATCAACTTCTTATACTGATTGGTATAACATCTCTACAAAGCCAGCTTTAGCATTAGCGCCTAATGCGTAAGGTGCAAATAACTGGCGCGTGGTCGCTACTTTGGCTATCACGCTCAAAGCTTGGGTTCACTAAGTGCCTGTCTTCGGTGTGATAGTCACAAACTTCGGCAACACTATTATCAAAGCTTGGGTCAAAGTCTGCCGAAAGTAATATGTAATCCAGCACATTACCTGTAGCGCCGTAGTAATGAGTCGGCGCTCTCGATGCCCGTGCTTTAGCCAGCATTAACTCTTCCTCTACAGCGACATCAACAAGACTTTTATCTGCAGTCTCCACGCCAAATAGATCCTGCAAACCTTGTTGAAACAGTTTGTAAGCATCCGTCAGCGGGAAATTCGCTAGCTCGCCCAGCCCCTCTTTTTCAAAACGTAGTTCGCGGTTAGTTAATGGCGATAATACCGAGCTTGTGAGCTCTTCATTAAAATCGCCCATTAACACCATTGGCTGATTGGTCTCAATCCGTCTTTGTAGCATGGCATGCAACAGTAACGCTGCTTCACTGCCTCGCTGAATGCTCGATGCCCACTGACCTAGACTGTTACGCCCTAATAACTCACCAAAGTTAACCAAAGGTGCGCTAGAGCCAGCCTTCTGCAGTGAAAGCTTAGGTTCTGAAAGTTTTGGTTCTGAAAGTTTTGGTTCTGAAAATTTTGGCTGGGGCAATTCATCCAGGTGCGGGCGCTTAGATTTAAAGTGCACCACGTAAATGTCGCAAAGGCCAATCTGCGGCAACTGCACTGTCGCGCGAAGGGGTTTACGGCTAAATGCAAAGTTAGGGTTTAGCCCAAGCGCATGAATATACTCAGGCTCAGCTTCAATCGCGGTCACTTCTGTGAAAGGATATTTTGAGGCAAGAGCGACAACCGGATCGCGGCAAATATAATCGTCAATCACGGTTGGTTCACCCACTGTGGCAAAATGCGCATAGCCCACAGCTCGCATCTGCTCAGCCAAGGCTTGAGCCGAAAACACCTCTTGCAAGCCAATAATATCGGGCTGATGCTGCGCTAAAAACTCAGCTAACCAGCCCTGCTTTTTATGCCATTGTTCTTTGCTATAGATATTCTCAAAATCGTAATAAGCCAAAGGTGGCTCAATATAATTAAACAGGTTAAAGCTGGCGAGTTTGAGCCTGTTACTCATATTACTTGACCTACTCTTTGACATTGGGTTTTGTACCTAAAAATTACGTTATTTATCTGAGACACCCTCTATTTAACGGTTTTTTTATCGCCTTTTAGCTTCATAAACAGTTCCATCAGCAATACCGCTAACGCACCAGCGATGACACCAAAAATCGCGTTTAAAATACTTGGTGTGATGAAGGCAACCACAGGTCCTACAAATTCAAAAGCCGCGATCCACTGCGCCGCATGAGTGATCTGCCCACCCACCCAATGCCAGCCGTGAGTTAAGATCCCGCCGCCCACCATAAACATGGCAATAGTGCCAACAACCGATAAGGTCTTCATCAGATAAGGTGCTGAATTTAATAACATCATGCCAAAGCGACGCTTAAAGCGTGCCCATAACCCCTCGCCAGGACGCTGACTTAAATAAAGCCCCGCATCATCGAGCTTAACAATCCCAGCCACTAAACCATAAACCCCAATGGTCATAACTATCGCGATAAAGCTCAAGGTGAAAAACTGCGTACTTAGACTCTTTTCGGCCACAATACCTAAAGTAATCGCAATAATTTCGGCAGATAACACAAAGTCAGTGCGTATCGCGCCCTTAACCTTATTGGCTTCATATTCCTTGAGATCGACAATCTCCTCTGCACTTGCCTCGGCTTCATCTATTTGATGGTGTTTTTTGGCGTGATAGCTGTGGTAAATTTTTTCGAAACCTTCATAGCAAAGGTACAGACCGCCAAACATAAGCAGCGGAGTAACAGCCCACGGAATAAACGCACTGATCAGCATCGCCGCTGGCACTAAGATACACTTGTTTTTAAACGAGCCGACTGCCACAGCCCAAACAACCGGTAGCTCCCGGTCGGCACTCACGCCTGTCACCTGCTGTGCATTTAGTGCCAGGTCATCACCAAGCACACCAGCCGTTTTGCGGGCTGCAATTTTACTCATTGCGGCGACATCATCTAAAATCGTCGCGATATCATCTAACAAGGTTAATAAACTCGCCCCTGCCATATCGACTCCTTTAATTACCCAAGACACTCCAAGAATGCCAAAATTCCGTCTAATACCAATCTAAATCACATTCATACTATAGCGGCTATTGTGAATAAGCTCATGACAATAAACTGTTAACTGCATCGAAAACTGCCGTTTTATCCACGGCAAATAAACGCCTTACCAATTATGCGTCACTTTTAAAGTAAATTTCAGGCACGTTCAGTGGCTTAAACGAGTATACTATCAGCAATATTTTTAACCTTTTCTTTAACATTTTCTTTAACAAGGGATTTCATAATGACTCAAGATGAAATGAAAAAAGCCGCCGGATGGGCAGCACTACAGTATGTAGAGAAAGACAGTATTGTTGGTGTAGGTACTGGCTCAACGGTTAATCACTTTATCGATGCACTCGCCACCATGAAGTATGATATCCAAGGTGCGGTATCAAGCTCTGAAGCATCAACAGAGAAAATGAAAGCCTTAGGCATTGAGGTTTTTGATCTTAACAGTGTTAATGAGCTATCTGTATACGTTGACGGTGCAGATGAAATCAACAGCCAAATGCACATGATCAAAGGCGGTGGCGCTGCGCTGACTCGTGAGAAAATTGTAGCTGCAGTTGCTGAAAAGTTTATCTGCATTGTTGATAACACTAAGCAAGTTAGTATCTTAGGTGAGTTTCCACTGCCAGTCGAAGTGATCCCTATGGCACGTTCATACGTGGCTCGCCAAATTGTTAAGCTTGGCGGCGATCCTGTTTACCGCGAAGGCTGTGTGACCGATAACGGTAACATCATCTTAGATGTGTACAACATGAAGATCATGAAGCCAACTGAGTTAGAACAGCAAATCGACGGTATTGTTGGTGTTGTCACTAACGGTCTATTCGCTAAGCGCCCTGCAGACGTATTGCTAGTCGGCACCCCTGAGGGCGTTAAAACCGTTACTTACTAACGGTTATATTAATACCTGAGGCATCAATACTTGGAACATTAATATCAACGATATTAATGTTCCAGACATGCAGCCCAGTTTAAAGCCACTCGATTGAGTGGCTTTTTTCATTCTTAAACCGACATCAATCGCAACTCTATTAGCTAGCCTGTATGGCGCTTGGCTCGGTATTTATGCCTTAGAGCCGGTAACGCCTCAAGTAAGCACAGCAGTAATCCGGTCCAGATCAGCGCCAAGCTCATCGCTTTTATTTGGACAAAATACTCGTTAAACACCATAAAAAAACGAAAAATCAGCAAGCGCATAGCCTTTAAATGAAAGCGTAGCATGGGTAGCTGTTGAGGGTTGCAAAGAAAATTTACAAGAATGGATAGAAAATTAGAGTGGGACTATTGTCGCATTTCAGCGGCAATAAAGCGTGATATATCATCCTATTTACCTGATTAACTCAAAGTAGTCATATATCATTCCAACACTTTATTGTTCGCCTGCAACGAACAGTGATAGGTTAGAACAGTCTCTTACAAAGAGAGCAACACGGAAGATTTTATTTAAAGAAATCACTTAAAGGAGTAAACAGTGAAGCAGATTATTATTGGGCTCAGTATCGTCCTAGCAACAGCATTTACATCGACACAAGTGTCAGCCCACACCTATGAAGGTAATTGGTATTTTGTTGAGGGTGAATACAAAAAACCAGATGGCACCATTCTCAAAGCCGACAACAGCACTTTAGTCGCAGTCAAATCAATCAAGGGCGATATCTTCTCGCTAACCAACACCGAAGACGGCGTGTTTCTAGGTTACCTAGCAGGTGATTTCATAGTCGATGGCGACAACTACACCGAAGCGGTAAAAACCGGCACTCGCGCCAAGCACCACGGTAAAAACTACCACTTTAAAGGCTGGCTAGAAACCCGTGAAGAGAATGGCAAAACAGTCACCTACTGGCACCATGAAGGCGAAGTAGAAGGCATCAAAGAATACGAAGTATGGCGCAAGCTGCTCTAACCTATTCGCCGCGAGAGATATTAGATTTTATCTGAGCAAGCTAAAAGCTTGCTCTATTAGATGGTAAAGCCGCGTTGTTAAGCGTGTGCAATTTAGCCCTCTGACTGTTAAGCACTCTTACCATTAACAAGCTGTTGCGACTCAAGCTAGCCCATAGCAACTAACGCCGCCAGCGAGCATACCGCTTCATCATTCATATCAACAAATTCAAGCTGCTCAATTTCAGCATCAGGCTGTAACTCACCGCTAAAATCAGCAAAGTAGCAGGTCAATTTAACCGACACGCCCTCAGCCTTACCATCCGCCTGCGCGGTAAAGGTGTTCATATATTCAATAGTGCTCGGCTTAAGCTCTACAGACAGCTCTTCTTTAATCTCACGCACTAATGCCTGCTCATCACTCTCACCCGCCTCACGCTTACCACCCGGCAGCCACGTTCAACCTAGAAGTGCACCACTTATACTTTTTAAAGATTTAGGAGGTGATGATGGGACAGCAATATAATCACGAAACAAAGCCAACCGCTTTGTTCCGCTAAAGGCCTTGCTAGCTTTCTCGTATGTAAAACGTAGGGCTTTCATAATAGAGATAATTACCGTTATGCGTACTAAATAGAAATGAAACTGTTTTACGAATATATTGGTTTTCAATATTTTGCGTTACATATTCTTTCACCAAATCAGCATAACCACTCAGTAATTTCGAACCGCAATCAGTATGAATTCCTGCAACTAATGCAATATTAATTAGGACTGTAAACATAAATATCAGGCGAAAACTTTGCTTTTTATTCTTATGACGAAGTTTTTGCTGGGCGATTATAGCTCCAGGCCAACCAAATAATAATGAATATAGATGAAGTGTGTTTTCAGAAGTGCGCCATTCATCATTTTGAGCAGCCCTTTTATCTTTTGCATAAATCAAAAAAGTAAAAATACTAGCGATAATGAATATTAAAAGAACAATTGGCGGTAAATAACCTAAATAAAATGATCCACATAGAGCAATCGTTAAAGCGTAAATTGGTAAATAGTGAAAACTCATAGTTAATCTCTGAAAGCTAACGTCTTATTGAACAGCAGCATCGATAACATTTTTATCGGTGCTGTATCTTTAAATATTATCTGTGTTTCTCGATAATATTCAGCATTAGAATATAACCTATTGTTTTAATGGGTAGTAGTAAAATAGATCGAAGATTGCCGAAACACTGCCGCTCAGTAAAACATCAAGTTCTACTTCACTTTTTATATTAATCAAGGGGTAGAGTTCATAGCCAAATGTACAGAAAACACCAACTCCCTATCGAAGTTACCGAAGTACGTTGGAAACTTTTTATAAACAGGAGTAGCGTGATGCCACACGGATGTGGGCATAGCATTCGTTCTAACCTAGTGTAGATACAGCTGAGGCCTTCGATGGCATGGATGCCATCGCAGAGCTTACAGGGACGTACTGGCAGCGTGTCTCAGAAGTATCTGCACATTCGCCGGCCGCAGGCCATTGGAACCACTTTTGTTGAATGCAACTCCTAGCCTAAACATATATCGAGTCTTTGCGGTTATGTTATCAAGTGAAGCCTGATGCCCCACGTGTAGGGCATCAAGCTGCGACTTTAATTGTTAGACGCAGTCTAACCCAAAGCCCAAGCGCAGCTTGATTACCCAAATTGCTAATCAGCAATTACCTCCCCATGATTACATAAATGCCAACAACGGTGAGATACACAACAAAACACCCGTCACAATAATCAGGTTAGTTGCCCAGCCCTTATATTTGTTCAAGTGTGGCACCTTGTACACCAAGTAAGCCGGAATTAAACAACCCACCAAACCAAAAATTGGGCTACAAATAGAGGTGAATGAAAGGATTGGCGCGTTTAACGCAATTGCAGACCAAGCCAGTAAAATAATGAACACAGTGATTAATTTATTCACTAGCTCTTTATTAATCTGTGACTCTTTACGGCTACGCAGTAGCACGTTCATCGCTAAACCGCGGCAAGCCTCTTGGAACGCTAAGAACACACCAAAGAATGATGTAACCACCGCAAAGATGTTAATCACAATACCGGTCACTGTCGCCCATGACCCAGGGAAGTACTGCGCAATAATCGCCAGTGCTGAGATATTTTGATTCATCGCCTCAGTTGCTTGCGCTTGGCTAATGGCAAAAGTAAACGATATCGCAAAGAAGAACACCACGACAAACAGAATAGAGAAAGCAATTTTCATTGCGCGCTCAGCCTTGTAACGTGCGACCTCAATCGACTTCTCGTGTGAGCGATATGAGATCACCATTGGGCTTAACGACTGGATAAACAGAATAGAGGTTAAGGTAAATGGCAGGGTAATAATGGCATTTTTCAGCATTGGGCCAAACTCACCCATGCTTGGAATATTCGCCATATCCCAACGAGCCATCAGTAACACAGCCATTACCGCCACCAATGTCAGCACGGTCACCGCCATAAAACCTGACAGTTTAAATAGCAGCTTTTCGCCTTTTGAGCCGATAAAGGCTAGTACGCAGATTAAGCCTAAACCGTAGAATACATTGTCACTTAGCTTGCCCTCTGTTACGCCAAATGAATGCAGGTAAGAGGCACTGTCGTTAGTCACGGCTAACGAATAAACCAGCACCCAAATAACCAACATCAAGAAGTACAGCACACCTAATGCAATACCCCAGTTTTTGCCAAGATAGTTTTCAATCACGCCAGGATAATCGGTACACTTTTTTGACTCAGCTAAGGTATTAATGAATAACTTTTGGAATAAATACATTGCTGGGTAGCCAATGATAGATGACAGCAAAAATACCCATAATCCCATTACGCCAACCTGAACAGGTAAAAATACAATACCGGCACCGATAGCCATACCTATGCTCATCACTATCCAGCCAAGGTCAACACTGTCAAACTTGGTTGCTTGCTGCCATTCGGCCTTAGTCATATTGGCGCGTTGGTGTAGGGGTTGCGCTTGAATATCACCACTTGGTGTGCCTTGAATTACTTCACTCATTAGTCAATTCCATTAAATTTGGCCATAGCCACTGACATGAAAAAATTATAATTATGTTTATAGGAAAACAGCATTTTTATAGTGTTTACTTGGCCTGAGCATACCCAAGGATGGAGAGAATATTTTTATTTAAATTCATCGCTATTGGCGTCGATTTAGCAAAAAATACTCTCAATCTAGCGATTTTTTCACATCGTTTTTTCGTACTGATCCAGATCAAGAGTTAATCACTTTTAAACGCTCAATAGTTTGATGTCCTTCACCTTATTAGTCATTAATCATCCGCTAACAAGCCCTTAAAAGTGTGATTTATTTCAATGTTTTAGATTTTAACTTAGAGAGGTGTGGCGCACATTTCTCGAATTAAAGTGATAGCCACAACTAAATTAAATCGATGTGTGAGCCAAATCACTAGTCAGCAAACCATATAAATAAGTATAAAAATCAACCAACTAGACGAGTGTTTAGTCTGATTATTTAAAGCGAGAGAGAGTTTGAGGCCCGTAGATGACGAAATGCTGACTTGATGAGCAGTTCAATCTATAGGGATAACATGGACAGATAAATAATCAAAAACAGAGAAGTTGAAAGGGAAAGAGAAAATCTTACGAGTGCTGCTAGCAATGATTGAGGTGAGCATTCTCTTGAAACTAGCGGTCTTAAAAATAGCCATCTTGAAAATGGCTTTCGTGTGTTGCTTTATCGCATAGAGAAACTAAAAAGCCAAATCGGCATTCTTAATTAAGAACCGATTTGGCTTGAATTTTTTACTTTAAGTTTAAGCTTCAGGCTTATGCTTTAGGTTTATGCTTTAAGCTTGAGCTTATTGATAAGGGCTATTGATAAGAGCCATTTCTAAGCGCTATTACTAAGCTTCATCGAATACTAGGCTTTATCAAAATCTTGTCTTATTTGTGCATCATAATCTCTAAGATTTGCACATCGGTTTGGGTCATAGAGCCATTGGCTAATGCTGCAAGATTTCGGATGGTTTGATCAACATCATCAGCAACAATACCTTCAGTGCCCGTTACCCGAATACCATCAATGGCCATTAAGGCAGATTTTACCGCAGCTCCTGCCGATGAAGACACTTTCATTGCACAGGCTGTCTTTGCACCATCACAAATAACACCACTCACATCACCAATCATGCTGCAAATGGCTGCACTGACTTGCTCAATCTCACCATCAAGCAAATAGGTTATACCTGCTGCGGCCCCCATAGCTGCAGTTGTTGCGCCGCATAAGGCTGAAAGCTTGTTTTGATAGCTTTTAATATAGATAGCCGTTAAGTGCGACAACATGAGTGCGCGGATGGTTTGCTCCTCAGTTGATTTAAGAAAATCTGCACTGACAACAACAGGCATGGTTGCCGCAATACCTTGGTTGCCAGAGCCTGAATTACTCATCGCAGGCATCATAGCGCCATCCATACGCGCATCAGACGCCCCAGCGGTACGAGTTAATACGTCGGTCAGTAAGCCACCAGATAATAGGCCTTTCTCTTGGTTTTTAACGAATGTCGCCCCAATTTTCAAACCATAATTACCACTTAGGCCTTCAATGGATAAAGCATCATTTAGGCTTTTAGCCTGCATAATAAAACGTATGTCATCCAAAGGTATATGCATGGAAAAATCATAAATATCTTGCAGTTTTGCCTCGGTAAACGGGTTAGTTTTATCGCTATTATCATTAACAGTCGCCACCTGTGGAACAGATAAACACTGCTTACCATTTATTTCTATCGCGACAACCTTGGTGTGGCTATCGGCAATGGTGACACTCGCCGTTTGCTGCTGATAATAAACCGTGACTTTGGCGTATAAGACATTAGCCACATCAGCGACACCGACTGTCACTTGATTGTTTTCAAGCATCAATTTAGCAACTTGAACGTCGCCATTGGTGAGATTTTTTAATACTTCAAGACCGGCATGACGTTCACCTGCTACCGCGCCAATTGCGGCCGCAATTGGCAGGCCAACCATCCCCGTACCCGGGATCCCCACACCCATGCCGTTTTTCATTAAGTTGGCAGAAACAGCAACCTCTAGCTTAATGCTACTGGCTTGGTCTTTTATCCCTAGCTCATCAATAGCAATTGCGGCAGCTAATGCCACAGAAATTGGCTCGGTACAGCCAAGGGCTGGGACGACATCGCGTTTAACTGCTTCAAGGAATAAAGGCCATAAGTGTTGTTTCATCGTTGTACTCACTTCTAGTAATCGACACTATTTGGAAAATAGTCATTGCAATCTTTGATTCATTGTAATGGATTAACTGAAGAATTATTTTTCCATTTTTTCTACCAACAAGGCAGAAAAGAGAAAGTTTTTCTATTAAAGTGCAATTGTAAACTATAATAATGCTTAAATAAGCAACGGCAGATAATCTCAGTAAGGAATGACCTTGTGGTTGAAAAAGTAAAACTAGATAAAGTAGACCGACAGCTGCTCACCATGCTACAGCACGATGTCACCTTATCGCTTAACGAGTTAGCCAAAGCCGTTAATTTAACGACCACGCCTTGCTGGAAACGCTTAAAGCGTTTAGAAGAAGAGGGGGTTATTAACAAGCGAGTCGCCCTGCTCAACCCAAGTAAGATAGGCGTTGATTTCACCGCATTTGTGCAGGTTAAGACCTGTGACCACTCCCATGCTTGGTATGAGACATTTATTGAAGCGGTTTATGCCATGCCTGAAGTGATGGAGTTTTACCGCATGGCTGGGGAGTATGATTATATGATGCGGGTACAAGTTGAAGATATGGCGGCATTTGATCACTTTTATAAACGCTTGGTCAATCAAGTGGCAGGCTTAACCAATGTCACTTCAACCTTTGCGATGGAATCATTGAAATTCAGCACCGTTTTACCATTAAAGCCTGCGTAACTAGGGCTCATTGCCTACCCGCTTATTTAAACAAGTAAAGAGCCAGCCTTCGGAAGAAGGTGGTTCTCCTCTTAGTTGTGGCTCGGACTCACAGAAGGAATCTTTCCTACCGTGCTTTAGCAAGACGCCGTAAATATATCCCTATTGGCTCTGCTAAATCGTCCCTGATTTAGAAGCTTGCAAAGTACTTAAAGCAAACCTTCCATTAAACCTACTTAAGGTAAGTCTACTCAAGGCAAACCTAATTAACGATACTGCCCTACAAAAGTTGAGGGTTAGGGCTAAAAACAAAAAGAATGCAACCAGTGCATCCTTTTTGTTCGGCTAGATAAGGGCAACTGCCTACTTAGGCTCTATCTGCTCAACCATCAGCTGCAAAGTCTGATTGCCTCTAAACTCATTCACATCAAGTTTGTACACCACCTGAGCATACTGAATCGTCGCATCGGGCCAGGTCTTCAAGTCCACATTAAACGCTATCGCATCGAGCATCACCCGGCCGCATTCGGTTTCTAGGATCAATTTTAAGTGCTTCTCACCCACAATGCGCTGTTGAATAACCCTAAAATAGCCATCAAATAACGGCTCCTGAAATGACTGCCCCCAAGGACCGGCATTTCTAAGCTCAGTGGCAAGCTCTAGCTTAAACTGCTCGGGAACCAGTTCGCCATCTGATACTAACTCACCGGTTAACAATTCTGGAGCTAAGATTTCACGTACAGCTTTATCATAAGCATCGGCAAACAAAGCAAACTGACCCGCTTGAATCGATAATCCTGCAGCCATAGCATGGCCACCGAACTTAATAATTAACCCTGGATGACGGCTATTAATTAGTTCTAACAGATCACGCATATGCAGACCTTTAATCGAGCGCGCCGAGCCTTTTATCTCGCCCTCGCCCGCTTCAGCAAAGGCGATCACTGGGCGGTGATATTTATCTTTAATGCGTGAGGCCAAGATACCAATCACGCCTTGATGCCAATCGGCTTGAAAAATAGCAATTCCCCACGGCAGCTCGGCTTCATTGAGCTCAATACTCTCTAAGCTCTTAAGCGCTTCTTGCTGCATATCGGCTTCTAAATCACGGCGCTCTGCGTTAAGCCCATCGAGCTCTGATGCCATACGACGAGCGAGCGAGATGTCGTCACACAATAAGGTTTCGACACCGAGTGCCATCTCATCGAGCCGGCCTGCGGCGTTAAGTCTTGGACCAACGGCAAAGCCAAAATCTGATGCGACAATACGTGACGGTGTTCGCTTAGCCACTTCCAGTAAAGCGGTAATACCAACGCGGCAGCGGCCAGCTTTAACTCGCTGCAGACCCGCCTCGACTAAAATACGGTTATTCGTGTCCAGCGATACCACATCGGCAACGGTACCCAACGCCACAATATCCAGTAGTTGAGCAAGATTAGGTTCGCTAATGCCTTGTTCTTGATACCAGTTACGGCGCCTTAGCTCAGCTCTCAGCGCCGACATCAAATAAAAAGCCACACCAACACCTGCGATGGATTTACTCGCAAAACCACAGCCATCTTGATTCGGGTTCACGATAGCGTCGGCATCCGGCAAGGTATGGCCCGGTAGATGATGGTCGGTGATAACAACTGTCATGCCCAGCGCTTTGGCTGCGGCGACACCTTCGATAGATGAAATGCCGTTATCAACGGTGATCAGCAGCTCTGCATTTCTACTGGCCGCAACCGCTACAATTTCAGGGCTTAAGCCGTAGCCATAGTCGAAGCGGTTTGGGATCAGGTAATCCACCTTTTGGGCGCCCATCATTCTCAGCGCAAGCACGCACACGCTGGTAGAGGTTGCGCCATCGGCATCGAAGTCACCCATAATGAGAATCGATTTTTGCGTCGCTATACCGTCAGCAATAATGTTAGCGGCCTGCTCAAGCCCAGCCATAGTGTCGGGGCGGAGTAATTTAGCTAAGCTTAATTCGCACTCAGATGCACTTACACCGCGGCTGGCATAGATCTGTTTTAAGATTGGCGAAAACGTATCAGGAAGGTGACTATCATCCACTCTCGGGCGGCGAACTATCTTATGGATCACGTTGGATTAAACCCTCATATAAATAATGTCAGCATATAAACCCTGCCAGCATAACAAAGACTGCTGCCAAATGGGCACAAAAAAGGTGAGCCTAGACTCACCTTTTTGACTATAACTTTTTACACTCGCGGCTTTGAGATTACTGTGCCGACTCAAGCGTACGCAATAGTGCCTTAGGTGGCTGGTAACCTGGAATTAAGGTACCGTCTTCAAGAATAATTGCAGGCGTACCATTAATCCCAAAGGCTTGTCCTAACTCATACTGCTCTTTGATTTTGGCGTCACATGAAGCTTGTTTAACCGCTTTGCCATTTTTCGCTGCACCCATGGCTTTTAATGGGTCAGCTGCGCACCATACTGATTCCATTTCATCAGCATTGGCTGAGGGAATACCTGCACGTGGGAAAGCTAAGTAACGTACAGTAATACCTAGATCGTTATACTCTTGCATCTCGTTATGTAACTTACGGCAATAGCCACAGCTAACATCGGTAAAAATAGTCACCACGTTTTTTTCATTCTTGGCTTTATAAACCAACATGTTTTCTTCAAGAGGCTTCATCATACCAACGCGAGGACCAGCCATAGCCGCTTCAGTTAGGTTCTTCATGCCCTTATTAAGATCATAAAGATTACCGTGAAACAGTTTTGAGCCATCTTTAGTAATGTAAAGCACACCACGATCGGTAAAGGCTTCATAAAGCTCTGAGATAGGTGATTGCTTAATAGAAATCACTTCAACGCTTAGCGTGTCACTTAGTTTTTGCTTTAACGCAGCGGTTTCGTCACCAGCGCTGTTTGATGCTGCAAATCCAGCAGGCGCAATCATCATTGCAATCATCAAAGAAAATGTTCGGGTGAACTTCATTGGTATTCCTACTCTCTGTAAGGGTCAGACTTATGGGTATAAACGATTAGACCTAGTTTGGAGCTGAAAAGTTACAGACTCAGCCAAGTTAAAGCAAATAATTTGCTGTAACTAAATCATTCAGACGTGAAACCCATCATATATTTTAGGAAAGTTTAGAATTGTTGAAACAATTTAACCAGTCAACAACTCTCAGCCTCAGCTTAAATCCGATTGAACTTAACCCTTGATTTAAGTGTGTTACGGCGAAGATTTATGCACATGCTATTTAAAAAATTTACAACACTAATCCTGAAAACTAAGCCTGAAACTAAACCTGAAACTAAGTCAGAAACTAGCCCCTTGGGTGATGCTCGCTATGAAGCGTCGCTAGCCTTGCCGTTGCCACATGGGTATAAATTTGCGTGGTCGACAAGTCGCTATGACCAAGTAGTAGCTGCACCACACGTAGATCTGCCCCATGATTAAGCAGATGGGT
Organism: Shewanella sp. 0m-6; assembly: GCF_052977325.1. NCBI lineage: Bacteria > Pseudomonadati > Pseudomonadota > Gammaproteobacteria > Alteromonadales > Shewanellaceae > Shewanella > Shewanella sp. 0m-6. The sequence goes on along the minus strand of NZ_JBRIMD010000007.1, from coordinate 20,993 downwards.
AGCAAATGCGTGTCTTAAGGTATGTGGCGATAGATCTGTACTAATTCCAGCTCTTAAGGCATATAGCTTGATGCGGTGCCAAAAGGTTTGCCGTGTCATCTGCTGCGCCCGTTTTGAGGGAAATAACACATCGCTTTGCTTGCCTTTTAATAGCTCGGCTCTGGCAAATTTAAGGTAGGCCTCAATCTCAGTCACGGCCAGCTCTCCAAGCGGCACTAAACGTTCCTTGCCACCTTTACCGGTAATGCGCACTAGCCCTTGGCGTAAACTTAACTGCTCCATGGTCAAACCCACCAACTCAGAGACACGAAGCCCTGTGGCGTATAACAGCTCTAGCATCGCTTTATCACGGCATTCGATTGGATCGTCATCAACGGGCTCAGCCAGTAAGCGGTCGATATCCTCTTCGCTTAATGAGTCCGGCAGTTTACGTGCCAGTTTAGGCGACTCTATTAATGCCATAGGATCGGTATCGATGCGCTTTTTGACGATAAGGTAACCATAGAAGCGTCTAAGGCTGCTCATCATGCGCGCGCTACTGGTTTTAGCGCAGCCCATATCGAAACGCTCAGCAAGATAGTCTCGCACCTCAAGTTGCGAGCAAGTGAGTAACTCTGCGCCCTGTTTTTGTAAGTATCGGTCGAGGTGGCGCAGGTCGGTGCGATAAGCGCTTAAGGTATTATCGCTAAGCCCTTTGGTTGACCAAATGTCGTCTAAAAACAGATCGATTAAACTATCGGGCGTGTACTTATCGGCCACTTATTATTCCTATTTAAACCTAACTCGATATTATGTTTTTTATTGTAGGTTGGGCTTTAGCCCATCAAAGATGACGGCATAAGCGCATTATCGTTGCATTTCCGTCTTTTGTCTTTCTGGCTCTACCGTCTTAGCTTTTCCTTGCTCCTAGACCTAGATCCTAGGGCGCTCGCATACTCGCTGCGAGGACGCTTCGCGGCTAGAGCGGACTTCGTCCTGCTATACAGTCAAAAGACGGCATTGTGTATTTAATGTAAGTTGGGCTTTACCCATCATCAATGACGGCATAAATGCCAACCTACAAAAGCATTATGCTGTGGCATTTCCGTCTTTTGCCTTTCAGCTTTACCCGTCTTGCATCGTCTCAGCTTGTACCGTCTCTGCTTTTCCTAGAACCTGCTTTTCCTAGAACCTTCTTTTAAACCTTCTTGCCATAAAAAAGGCGATGCTTCTTAGAAACATCGCCTCAATATTATGTCATCGAACCATTTTGCGCTATACGCAGTCGCTCGACAATCTGCTTTCTCGCTTTAATTAACCGCAAGCTGCTCAGCAGGCTTTTTTACAAACATACAAGCAATAATCACGATAGCTGTAGGCAGTAACCATGCCATACCTTCGTTGTGTAAAGGCATGAAATTAAAAATGCTTACATCAACTTTAGCCGCTTTAAAGCCATCAATAATACCGAAGAACAGCGCCACACTAACGACCAGGCGATGCGCGGTTTTTGGATAAGCAAAACGTTCAGTTAAGAAAGTTACTGCAACCAATGCAATTGCGACAGGGTAAACCGTCATCAATACTGGGACACTAATGTCGATTAACTGCGCTAAACCAACGTTAGCAACGGTTGCACAAACAACGCTCACCAATACAACAAAGCGGCGATAAGATACCTTGGGTGCTAACTCATTAAAGTACTCACCACAGGCACTGATAAGGCCTACTGAAGTTGTTAAACAAGCAAGAGTAACAACTGATGACAACAATACCATGCCGCTCGCGCCAAATTTAGCGATAACGTAGTTAGTTAAGATCACGCCACCATTTTCAGCACCGGCAGCTAAGTCACCCGCTGTCGCACCTAGATAGAATAATGATACATAAACAAATGCCAAACCACTTGCTGCAATCAAGGCCGCTTTAATCAAATAGTTAGTCTGTGCTTTTGGCTCTGTAATGCCTTTCTTGCGTAGAATGTCGATGATCAACATACCGAAGATTAACGAAGCCAAGGTATCCATGGTGTTGTAGCCTTCCAAGATCCCTTTCGTTAGCGGGTTACTTTGATATTCACCAACCGCAGCGCCAATGTCGCTACCTGGGATCACAATAACTGAAACCGCTAGACCCATTAATAGTAAAATAAGGATCGGGGTTAATACTTTACCAACACTATCTAGTAGCTTACCAGGGAACAGTGCCAGCACCATTGAAAGCCCAAAAAACGCCAGCGTATAGAATAGTTGCGTGATGTTTAACGTTAAGCCTGCAAGCATAAAGGTTGCCGACGTATCTTCTAAAAATGGCTTAAAGCCAACTTCATAAGCAACTAGGCCGGTTCTTGGTGCTGCAAACGCAGGCCCTATAATGATGAAAATCGACACGGCGAGTGCTGTTGCTGCGATGGGAGGCAGCAACTGCATAATTTTACCGTTTGCTTTAGCGACAGCAATCAAAGTGATCAGTGGTAGGCCGACAGCTGTAATAAGGAAACCGAACATGGCAAGGGTGAGATTTTCACCAGCCATAAAGCCCGCTAAAGGCGGAAAAATTAGGTTGCCCGCGCCTAAGAAGAACGCGAAGGTCATGAAACCTAACCCTAACGTATCTGCGATACTCATTTGATTGTTTTGCACTTTATGCCCCATCTAGATTTTATTTTAGTTAACTATTTCATGCCATCACGCCACTAAGGCACCATATTTGGATGACAACAAAAATGCGTAATGATTAGTTTACACGGCTCCGTGGTAAATACGGCCTATACATGGCGAGTTTATGAACAGCAGCGGAAATATTATCGCTTAAATTGCTTTAAAACTGTTTTACCTTCTCTAAAACTGGGCTTTTACCGAGTAAAGAGGGGCATACTATTATCAGAGTAACTTCTAATAAACAAGCTGACATACCTAATAAAACCCAATCTCGATACAGATAACAACAAGGAGTTAACAGTTAATTTTCATAACTTACATTCACCCTATTAGCACCCACAAGCAGACACATTCGCGTTAATACCCAGCAAGCACTCTAAAGCTAGTAACCACTTACCAGCATGAATTCGCAACACATCCAAAAACATTAACAACAGATCATTTTTAGTAGATTACCGCAGAGGTTTGATTAGCGTACAATTAAGTTAACTGTTCAAACTGACCCTGTTGCAATGCCATTTACCTTTAAACAATTTCATATTGATGACAATCGCTGTGGTATGCCAGTAAGTACCGATGGAGTATTACTTGGTGCTTGGGCGCCCTTAAGTCAGGCACAGACTATTTTGGATATTGGGGCTGGCAGTGGCCTATTAAGTCTGATGGCCGCTCAGCGCAGCCAAGCTAAAATCACTGCAATTGAACTTGACGACCAAGCAGCACTCGACTGTCAGCACAATTTTAATGCCTCAGCCTGGTCAGATCGCTTAGAACTTATCTGTTGTGATATCCAGGCCTATTGCCAAAACGGCCACAGCAAGCAGTTTGAGCATATCATCTGCAATCCGCCCTATTTCGCTAACGGACCGCAGTCGAGTAGCGCTTCGAGAGCGACGGCGCGCCATACTGACAGTTTAAGTTTTGAGGCTTTATTAGCAGCGATTAAGCAGCTATTAGCGCCCGAGGGGCAAGCTAGCCTCATATTACCGACTGAGTCAGTCAGTCTGCTGGAAGCCATTTTGGCGACGCATAACTTGAGGTTGTGCCACAAACTGCTAGCAGCGAGCGTTGAAGGTAAAGCGCCGAATCGTCAAATACTGGTGCTTACCCATGATTTAACAGCAAAAAATATTATCGATTGCGATACAGATATACAGACGGCTTCTCAACAGCAGCTTTATATCCGAGAGAAAAATGGTCAGTACAGCAAAGCCTTTAGTCAGCTGAGTCAGGATTTTTATTTAAAGCTTTAAGGATCTGGCGATCTAATCGTTTAAAGTCTCTGCTATAAGCTTTATAATGTCCGGCTATTATTTATTGAGATGCCACGCATGCAATTTGAAGATCTCCAGCTTGACCCTCGTTTGTTAGAGTCACTGAAAGCAATGGGTCATAACAAGCCCACTACCATACAACAACAAACAATCCCAGTTGCCATGGAGCAAAGAGATATCTTAGCTCGTGCGCCAACGGGTACTGGCAAGACTGCAAGCTTTCTTCTGCCTGCGTTGCAACACCTTCTCGACTTTCCACGTCGATATGGCGGCCGCGCACGTGTATTGATCCTGACACCGACTCGTGAGCTTGCTAGCCAAATTCATCGCTATGCCAGCCACCTTGCTACAGGCCTAGGTTTAGACAGCGTCATCATCACAGGTGGTGTCCCTTACGGTCCTCAAGAAGAAGCGCTACAGAAGAACGTTGATATTTTAGTCGCCACTCCTGGCCGTTTAATGGAATACCTAGACAAAGGTCATTTCAACGCGGAAGAAGTAGAAGTACTGATTATTGATGAAGCCGACCGCATGCTAGATATGGGCTTCTCTGCCGTTGTTGAAACCATTGCAATCGAATCGGTCGGTCGTAAGCAAACCATGCTGTTTTCTGCCACGCTTGAAGGCAGTGACGTAGGTCGTTTCTCGCATCAGCTGTTAACGAATCCCGTTAAGCTTGAAGCTGAAGCACCACGTAGCGAAAAAGCCAAAATTCATCAGTGGATCCACTTAGCCGATGACAAAGCCCATAAATTTGCCCTGCTGTGCGCACTGTTAAAACAAGAAGATGTGCAACGCACCATCGTCTTCGTCAAGACACGTGAAGCGGTCGCTAGCCTTGAAGGCTTGCTACAAAAAGAAGGGATTACTTGTGCATTTATGCGCGGTGATATGGAGCAAAAAGCGCGTTTCCAAGCACTGGGCCGTTTCACCAAAGGTGAAGTGAATATCTTGCTAGCAACAGACGTTGCTGCACGCGGTATCGACGTTGACGATATTACCCATGTTATTAACTTCGATATGCCACGCTCAGCAGATACTTACGTTCACCGTATCGGCCGTACTGGTCGCGCTGGCGCTAAAGGTACAGCTATTTCGCTAGTTGAAGCCCATGACATTCGTGTTGTTGGTAAAATCGAACGTTATATCGAGCAACCACTGAAGCGTCGTTTCGTTAAAGATCTGCGTCCAAAGAACAAAGAAGCGAAACCGCCTGGAAAGAAAAAGCCGGGTCCAGTAGGCAAAAACTTCAGTAAGAAGAACAAAAAGAAAAAGAAGAAGTAATTCCCTTAGGGATAAGAGCGCTTCTTTCACATCAAAGGGACACGTTTTCGTGGCCCTTTTTTTTATCCCTTTACACTGGTATATGCACACCTAAACTACGCAATAAATGGTAATACGCCGTAACGGTTACAGCCCCCATACCGACAACCAAAATGACCCGATATTTAAAGCCATGCTGATGGTGTTTTACTCGGTCTTTATGCGTCACGACATCCATCATCTCGTCGCCAAAATAAACCGATAAGAAGGTACCAACAGCGCTGATTGCGAGGATGCTCCAATAAGGAATAGGTTGAGTCAGAATATGTTCGAGTAATCGGGTGAGAAACGTCAGTTGATAAGTACTTTCAGAAAAGCTAATAAAGTAAACATTGACCCCTACAGCAATAAACCACAGCACGACTTGAGTCGTTGCCATCTTGACTTTAAACAGTAAACGCACAGGAAAGGCGATGAGAAACCCACCATCAGCAACGGGTGTGCACAGTACAAAAAAACTCCAGCTTAATATTGCTAATGCAAAACCTGTAGACGCATTATATTTCCAACTCATATACCCAAAATAAGCAACGATAATGACAAGTAAAGCCAGAAACTTTATCAGCGTTTCTTTGTGGGTTTCATGACTCGGATTAAATTTGTTGTTCATTGCGTTAACCATAATGACTCACTATTCATTGAGATCTAAATATTTAAGTATCTGAGTATCTGAGTATCTATTTATCAATACCTCACTCACATCAAATAGAAGCTAAGCAAACTTGTGTTGTTGCTAGAGTCACCGCTAGATAATTTGACTTATACAATGTGAGTTGGATGATGCTACCCACAACTTTAGTCATTGGATCGACATGGCGCCAAGTATTCACGTTTGATGCTCGATGCCTTATTAAGCAATTACAGCGACACCCATAAAATGAAACAAATTTGTTACAAATAAAGATTCCACCTTAAGTCTGACTCTGGTAATTTATGCAATAAGAAGAAGTCTTTGCACGGAAAAGCAGGATCAGATGATAACTAAAATAAAAACCATTCTTCGGAGAATGACACCTCTCTTTATTCTTTTCGCCTTCGTTGTTGCGGCTCAGCTCTTGATCAACACCAAGGAAGCACCTGAGCAAAAAGATGATGAGGTCCCGCTCCCGATTGTTGATGTCACCGAGGTTAAGGTGCAAACCGTTTCGTTAAACCTCCCCTCTTACGGTATCGTGAGCCCTAAATATAAAACTCAATTGGTCACCGAAGTCCAAGGGCGCATGCTGTCTATCTCAAATAACTTTGTTGCCGGTGGCGTAGTCAAGAAGGGTGAGGAGCTGGCCGTTATTGAGCCATCTGATTATGAAGCAGACTTAATGCAAGCTCAGGCATCACTCGCTCAAGCAAAAGCGGCGCTAGAAGAAGAGGTCGCTAAAGGTGAAGTGGCTAAGAATGACTGGAAAGGCTATGACGGTGGCATTCCACCTGAATTAGGCCTGCGTCTACCGCAACTAAAGCAAGAACAAGCTAACGTAAAGTTTCAGCAAGCCGCTCTCGCCCGCGCACAACGTAACTTAGAGCGCACCGTAATTCGCGCACCTTTCGATGGCATTATCAAGGGCCGTAACGTCGACCTTGGGCAATACGTCACTTTAGGCACAAACCTAGGTGAGCTCTACGATACTCGCATTGCCGAGGTGAGATTGCCGCTATCAAATAACGACCTTGCCTATCTTGAATCCGTCGATAACCCCGATACAGGCGTAACCTTAAGTGCTGACTTAGCGGGTAAGACCGTAACCTGGCAAGGACAAATTATTCGCAGCGAAGGCGTTATAGATGCTGAAAACCGCATGGTTTACTTGGTCGCTGAAGTCAAAGACCCTTACCTTCGAGGTCAACGCAGCGAAGGTCAGTTACCGCTTAAGTATGGTACTTTTGTTACCGCTATCATTAAAGGCCGCACTGTCGAGGGGATCGTCAAACTGCCTCGTCATTTGGTTCGTGACAATCAAGTGACTATAGTCACTGACGATAACAGCATTGAGATCAGAGACGTTAATGTTGTCAAAAGCGATCTCGAAAATGTCTACATTAAAGACAGCCTTGTCGACGGTGAGCGTGTATCACTGACTAATCTTACCAATCCTGAAAATGGTCAGGTGGTTAAAGTCTTAGGTGAAGAGGCTAATTCAACTCAAGATACTGATACCGATAGCAATGACAACAGCGAAGAGCAACTTGCTAATGCAGGTGCACAATAATGACCACTGAAAATGAAAACCAAAAAGGCTTAATTGCCTGGTTTGCCAAAAACAATGTGGCATCCAACCTATTGATGTGGATTTTAATCATAGGCGGCTTATTCAGCACCTTAATTATCAATAAAGAAATTTTCCCATCATTTGAGCTTAACTATTTACAGATCTCTGTTGCCTATCCTGGCGCCGCCCCTCAAGAAATTGAGGAGGGGATCAATATAAAAATTGAAGAGGCCATTCAAGATATCAATGGTATTAAAAAGGTCACCTCTATCGCCAGTGAAGGCGTCGGCCTGGTAACCATTGAAGTCGAAGACAGCTACGATCCACAAGATATTTTAGATGAGGCCAAGCTGCGCATCGATGCCATCTCAACGTTTCCCGTTAATATCGAAAAACCTAATATTTCTCGTATAAAGCCAGAAAACAACGTCATTTGGATTTCAGTTTACGGTGATCAGTCTCTGCAAGAGATGAAGGAACTGGCGAAAACAATTCGTGACGAAGTCGCCGCACTCCCCGCCGTCACCCGCGCTCAGGTTACTGGCGTACGCGAATACGAAATTGCGATTGAGCTCTCAGAGAATAAGCTCAGAGAATATGGTCTGACGTTCTCGCAAGTGGCTCAAGCGGTACAAAACTCCTCTATCGATCTACCGGGTGGCTCTATTCGCGCAAAGGATGGCGACATCTTACTGCGCACTAAAGGGCAAGCCTATACCGGTGAAGACTTCTCGAAAATTGTGGTGAGCACTCGCCCTGATGGAAGCCGCGTGATGCTGCCACAAGTCGCGACCATTAACGACAGTTTTGAAGAGCGCCTTGAGTACACTCGTTTCAACGGTCATCCTGCTGCCATTATCGAAGTGCTAAGTGTTGATGATCAAAATGCACTGGATATTTCAGCTCAAGTCAAAGAGTACATAGAACAAAAACGCGATGCATTACCAACCGGGGCTAAGTTAGATACCTGGGGCGATTTGACCCATTACCTTAAAGGTCGCTTGAACATGATGCTGTCGAACATGTTCTATGGTGCTTTATTGGTGTTCCTCATTTTGGCGTTATTTTTAGAAATAAAACTGGCATTCTGGGTGATGATGGGACTGCCTATTAGCTTCCTTGGTGCCATGCTATTTATGCCACTGGAGCCTTTCTCACTGTCAATCAACCTGTTAACCCTATTTGCATTTATTCTGGTGCTAGGGATCGTGGTGGACGACGCCATTGTCATTGGTGAGAGTGCCTATAGTGAAATAGAAAAACATGGTCACTCGTTGGAGAATGTAGTCAAAGGTGCGAATAAAGTCGCTATGCCTGCCACCTTTGGTGTATTGACGACCATTGCCGCGTTTATGCCAATGCTAATGGTATCTGGCCCGCAAGGGATTATCTGGAAATCCATCGGTATGGTGGTCATTTTATGCCTCATATTTTCCCTCATTGAATCAAAACTGATATTACCTGCTCACCTGGCCCATATGAAACCGCGTAAACCTCGTGAGCAATTAGGTTTATTAGGCCGCCTAAAGGCAGGGCTCAACGATAAGGTACAGTACTTTATTCACAATATGTACCGTCCGTTTTTAGAACGTTGTATCGTGCAGCGCTACAATACGGTGGCGGTTTTTGTCGGCGTGCTTATCCTTTCTATCGCTTTGGTCATTAGCGGACAAGTGCGTTGGGTTTTCTTCCCGGATCTGCCATCAGATTTCATTCAGGTCCAACTTGAGATGGACGAAGGTAGCTCAGAAGAAAACACCTTAAAAGTTGTGCAAGAGGTTGAAGAAGCCTTATACGCAATGAATGAAGAGATGGAGCAAGAGTTTGGCTACCCAGTCGTAAAGCACAGCTTTATCAATATGAGTTCTCGCACTTCAGCCTTCTTGTTCGCCGAACTCACCAAAGGTGAAGATCGCGATGTCGATGGCGAGACGATTGCCAGTGCCTGGCGTAAACAGTTACCTGAACTCATCGCAGTCAAAAAGCTTAACATTAATGCCAGCACCAATGATGGCGGTGATATCTCTTTTAGATTAACCTCGAGTAATCTCGAGCAGTTATCGCAAGCATCTGAGGAGCTAAAGCTAAAACTTCGCAGCTATGAGGGTGTTTATGATATTGCTGATAATTTCTCCTCAGGTAGTCAAGAAATTAAGCTCAAAATCCGCCCTGAAGCCGAAGCGTTAGGCTTAACCTTATCAGACCTTGCTCGCCAGGTACGTTATGGCTTTTATGGCTATGAAGCGCAACGTATTTTGCGCAACAAAGAAGAAGTGAAGGTGATGGTGCGCTACCCACTTGAGCAGCGCCGCACTGTGGGGCATCTTGAGAATATGCTCATTCGCACCCCAAGTGGTGTTGCGGTGCCATTTGCAACGGTTGCAGAACTGCAATTAGGCGACTCCTATTCATCAATCACTCGTGTTGATGGCCGCCGTGCAATTACGATTAATGCCAATGCCGATACCAACAAAGTTGAACCATCGAAAGTGGTCAGTGAGATCCAAGAAGAGTTCTTGCCGCAACTGCAGGCTAAGTATCCCAATATATCAACTGCACTTGATGGCGGTAGCGCCGATGAGCAAAGCGCGTTAGTGAGCCTGTTACAAGGTTTCTTCTTCGCACTGTTTACTATCTACGCGTTAATGGCCATTCCGCTAAAATCTTACAGCCAACCTTTGATCATTATGTCTGTTATCCCATTTGGTATGATTGGCGCGCTATTTGGTCATTTTATCTTAGGCTTAAACATGAGCATTTTAAGCTTGTGTGGCATCGTTGCATTAGCAGGGGTTGTGGTAAACGACTCATTGATCTTGGTCGATTTTGTTAACCGTGCGCGCGCCGAGGGCCACAGTATTGTGAGAGCGGCTGTCGACTCAGGTTGCTATCGCTTTAGAGCGATTATCCTGACCTCACTTACAACCTTTGTTGGCTTAGTCCCTATTCTGTTAGAGAAAAGCCTACAGGCGCAGATTGTGATCCCGATGGCGGCGTCTTTAGCCTTTGGTATTTTATTCTCTACCGTGGTAACACTGATTTTAGTGCCGATCCTTTACATCATCTTAGATGATGTTAGGCGCGGCCTAAGCCGCTTCTACCATTGGTGGTGGCAGCCAAAGTCAGACCAAGCATCGGTATAACCCATGTTTAATAAAAGGGAGGCGTTGAGCCTCCCTTTTTAATGCTCTGCTTCGCGCTGAACAGATCGTAAAGGGATGCCAAATACCACGCAAATACACCCAGTCTAAGGCCATCAATATAACAATCGGTATAAGCCATAAACAGCTAAATATTAGCCCTGTCGTGCTCAGCTAAAATTGACCACATACTGAGTTTAGATAACTCGATCCAGTAAACAGATTTAATTAGCCTAAAGCATTATCCTTTGCCGATAGCAATTCTAGATAGGCGCGATGATGACTGTTTGCCAGCCCACACTTGTGTACGATATCCGTAATAGCCGTTACCTTAATATTACCGGTCGCTGCACCTTAAGGTGTCAGTTTTGCCCTAAACACAATGGTAGTAAGCAGGTGCATGAGTATCAACTCGATCTTAACCGCCAACCCAAAGCCGACGAATTAATCGCGCAGCTTGGGAATGTGTCTCAATTTGATGAATATGTATTCTGCGGATATGGCGAGCCCACGCTAAACCTAACCACTTTGCTCGATGTCGCTAAAGAAATTAAGCTCCAAGGAGGTAAAGTGCGCGTCAATACGGATGGACTCGGTAACCTATTCCATAAACGCAATATTCTTCCCGAGCTAGCCACTTGTGTTGATAGCCTATCGATTTCACTCAATGCCGATACCGAAACACTTTACCAGCAACATTGCCGCCCCAAGTTAGCTGGAGCTTACTGGGCATTGCTTGATTTCATTAAGCTTGCACCTCAATTTGTTAACGACGTGCAAGTGTCAGCGATCAATGGTCTCGAAGGCGTCGATATCGAGGCATGCCGCAAACTGGTGGAAAACAGAGGCGCTCACTTTAAGCAAAGAGAGTTAGATATCGTCGGCTAGATAGCGGTTTAACTCTGGGGGAAAATACTGAATTAAATTGATGCTTTGCATTGCACAACATGATTAACAAACATTATCTCAAATGTTAATTCATGTTAGTATGCGAGGCATAATAACTGTAATAAATATCAATACATGCTAACCCGCAAACAACCTTTATTAATCAGTGCTCAAGGGATCCGTTGGTCTCAAGCACGTATCTTAGCCGCCGCGAGCCAGCTCTGTATGCTGTTGGTTTCGATCATCATTCTGACTAATATCATTATCACCTTAGGTGAAAGGCGTTTGCAGGAAGACTGGGCAACCCAACGTTACAGTGAGCTACAAGCGGTTGGCGCACTAATCTCAGATAAAGTGTCATTCCAGCAGTTTAGAACGCAGATGTTTGCTAAAGCTGAACTGCTTAAACATTACCTGAATTTACCCTCTTCAGATAATCAGCAACAGCTGCTTAATAACTGGGACATTCTAGTCGATAACGTCCCTGAATTATTGGGTATTGCCCTTTACGATCCTCAAGGCCAACATAAGTTTGCCACCAGCAACGATTTTGGTAATGAAAGCCTGCCCCCCGCGTTACTCGGTGGAGCTAGAAATATGGGGGGAAATGAAATCTACACCTCGCCATTAGAATTTACTCCGATTGATGGCCAGCTTGAGCCCTTTCTATATCAATTTGCTTGGCTAGAAAATCCAGATCAGAGTATTCGTGGCTACCTTGTTACCTATAACTCTATGTCTAAAATGCTTAAAAGTATTAAACCTGCTTATTCAAGCAAGCAAGCCCCCTTGATGATGCTAGATACTCAAGGTTTGCTTTATGCCGGTGCACAACAGAGCACGGGCGTGACTCGGCTCCCCGAAACCATGGGCGGTAGCTTAAAGCAGTCTTACCCGGCCCTTTGGCGTAAAATGGCGATGAGTAATTTTGGTCAGTTCCATGGCGATGTGGCCACCTTCGTTTACTTGAAAGTAGAGCTAACCACGCAATATGAAACGCGCAGAGAATACTTTTTGGTGTCTTATATTAAAAATACGGACATCGCAGCTAACTTTTCTCAATGGCGTAATATTCTTATCATCGGGTCAGTCCTGATCACACTATTAGCCTCTTTAGTGATTTTCTTAACTCACTTATATCGTATAGAGCAACGTTCCCGAGAATTCAGTATTGATATGACTAATCGCCTATTTGATAGCGAACTAGGTTGTATCATCGCCAACGATAGTGGTCGCGTGTTAACGGCGAACTCTTCAGCATCAAAATTACTTGCCTTGCCTATCGATGAGCTCTCCGATCGTAGTTTGCAGCGCATTCTCAATTTGAATGATGACCAATATCTAGATTTTATTAAGACAGTTGATGAAACAGAGCATTGGCAAAGCGAGCTATATACAGATACCACTCCCCATATTTGGCTGAAAATCAGTGTGCGCATAGAAGTCAGTAAGGATGAAAATCGCCGCTTTATGCTGGTAACCTTTGAAGACATTAGCGAACTTAAACAGATCCAAGAAGAGGCGATGTTGAATCGTTTGCTCCACAATGGCCCAACAGCCAGCGTACTCACCGATGCAAAAGGCGTTGTGGTCAAATCAAACTCGGCTTTCAACACGCTATTGCAAGTGGAAGACAGCACCAAACTCAATGTTATCCATCTTTTAAGTGAAGAGTTTAGTCATCACTGGCCTCAAATTTCCCAACAGCTACAGATCCAAGGTAGCTGGAAAGGACAGGTTTTTGCGATGATGAATCATGTACAAGACAGTTGCTTACAAGCCACGTTACAAGGCTATTTAGATAATTCAGGAGAGCTTGAGTATATACAATGTAGCTTTGAACAAGCCATAGTTAAGCACTCAAATAAAGATGGCCTTAATTCAGTACCAAAGCGAAGTACCATCTTTAACCACAAAGATGATTTAGAAAGATACTTCAATAACTTAACTCAGCACTGCAAGGACTTTTCTAGCCTGCTCATGATAGATATCAGTGCCGAGGATATGCTAAGCCATATGAGTGATATGGGCCAAATTGAATCTCGCCAAAAAGAAGTGGAGATCCATTTGTTACGCGATCTGCCTCACCGCTACCAGATGTCCCATTGGCAGTTAGGCAAGTTAATCGTTGTATTACCCGATACCGACTCCGATCAGGCCCATTATTTTGCCATTGAGACCTTAAATAAGCTCAATGATAACGGTCTAGGTGAAGGGATCTGTATCGGTATTGCCTCTTATCAAGCAGAGCAAAGCCTTGAGCAACTGATTGCCAATGCTGAAGTCGCGCTAAAGCGTGCTAAGCAAACCGGTCAGCAGCAAATCTGCCAGGCTTATACAAGGCAGCTTATTTAGTCTTCGCGTTAACACTTTTGAGTTAATGCAAAGCCCCTTCACTTACGCAGGGGCTTTAAGCTCCTCCTTAAAAGGCGCTTCCTCCATGGTCGTTACGCCTGACGGTAAATCACTCTCTGTGATCTCAATAATGGCCGAACGATTCATGGTGATTTTATAGCGTGCATATTGTGGCACCTGTTTACCATCTCGCAGAGCCAAGATCAGGTTTACTTGATAACGACGCTCAACGGATTCATTACTGATCTTTCCATCTTGCTCTTTATAGATCCTATCCTTACCACGCTCTAAGTTGCGGGCAAAAGGTGCAAAACTAAAGTTCACTTGCTCCTGAATAGTCGAGTATCCTGCTAAGAAGTCTTTCTGCGAAACCCGGGTATGGATGCCGTAGTGAAGAATCTCGGCATCGATTTTGTTTTGGCTATGTCGTTGAGTCAGGATCTGCGACACCATATCTGGCAGTTCTTTTTTACGCATAAACTCAAGCCAAACAAGTTGCCTAGCGACAATACTTTTACTGGTGGTATCACTTAGGAGCCGGCTCCAACGTGGTCGGCCTTTTTGGATAGCTCGCCACATGGCGTTACGAATATCGTCTTTAAAGATTTCACGAAAACCGTAAATCACCGCCAGCGTCAGCACTAAGGCGATGGTTAATCCGCTAAAGAAGCCTTGAGCTTTAATAATCAAGGCTGACACCACAAGCATCACCATGCCCGTGGCGATACCCGTGGTCATTTTCTTAAGCCCGACACCTAAGGTTTTTAAATCTTCTTTAAGGACGACACCTTGTTGTATAAGGCGTCTTAATAGCAGCATCTTATTGGCGATACGGTTTGGGTCTTTAACTGTTTGCGACGAGTTATAGCTACGCTCTTGACGATAAAGCGCCTCAGCGCGACAAAGTGCCACGACTCTATCGTTAATTTCATTAAAATCACTGGTTCTGGGCGCATGAGCGAGCAATTTTAGTAAGCGTTGCTCACATAACCAGGAAAGATAGTTATCGGCGTTTTCAAAGTAGGACTTCCACTTTTCATCACTGGGCTCATTACGTCTAAAACGCTTAAGCAAGCTCGTCACTTGTTCACTTAACTCATCGAGTGAACTATAAAACTTTTCAAAATCTTCAGTCTGAGCTAACTCTTTACTGTCGGTCTCAATGGCGACGGCAAACTGGTAGGCAAACAAGTTCAAGTAGAGCCTAAACTCCTCGACTGTACGTTTCTTTTGGCTGGCAAAGCGGCTTTGCACTAACGGCAGGTGCAGGCCGGAAGAATAATAGGAGCGACGACCAATTATCGAGGAGTGGAAATACTCCTCTTCATTTAGGCTTTGGGGATTAATCCCCATCTCTTTCGGAAGGAAAAAATACAGGTCCAGCCGGCGGCTATCACCCACCTCCATCTGGTGAAGAAATTTAATCGACAGTGCTTCTTCCTGTTTTATTCTGACTTTAGACACATACACCTTTTATATAACGAAGAAAATGACGCGGTACTGACAATATTGAACTTTCTGGTATGGGGAACGCAACTCGCATCGACACGATAGTGTTAACGCTATCACAATTAACAATGACCTGTAATCGTATTAGAAATCATGCTCAATAAGTAACATAGACCTTGTTAAGTCTAACCGATATTGACACTTGTTGTGATTAAGCTTAGCTATTAAGCTTTTTTATTAAAATTAGCCATTAAGATTGCTCGCTAAGATTGCTCACTAAAATTTCCACTCCTGCTTGGAAACTCTTATTTCCCCTCCAGACTAGCAAGTCTTATTGGCAACTCTTTTAGCAATGCAGCTTAGGGATAGCTCTCTTTAGACGCGCCGCAAGACAAACCTCACCTAAAAAGAGAGTGATTAATCCAGTTTACAAGCCCATAGATGATTACCAGGATTGATTTGAATCGTCACGACTCCAGCCGCTTTATTCATCTCTAGCACCCTTATTTGAAAGGGTTTACTTTGCTCATCAACAAGGTGTTCTTGTGCTTGCGTTATCGCCGCTTGTAATGACTCACTATAATCAGTTTGCAATAAGCCTCGTAAATACTGACCCTGTGCCAATTCAACTTCATAGGTAAGAATAGGCGCCTTAATGGGAGTAACCGTCCCGTTCGCCATAACTTTATGGGTTAACTTATCCCCCTTGAAGAAGCTTAACGCTATATCAATACCCTTTTGAGTGTTAGTCATTTCGAGTCGTTGAGTCGCTTCAAAACCGGTGCCAACACGGTAGGAACCCGAGGTACAAGACAGGCTTGAATTATCATCAGGCTCAATGGCGTGATCAAGTAGCAGACATAAACCAAAGATAAAGGTTAATGTTGCTAGAATTGGCGTAGTTTTGAAGCCTGAAAATGGCCCGCAATTTAATCCTTTACTCACAGAACCCAACCTCTTTTAGCCATGCTTCATCAATAAAGCGCCAATCATTAGCCACATTATTCACTTTTAAATTATTACAAGCCTGGCCGTCATCGGCTAAATTATTCATCAAGAACTCAAGTCGACTGCCATCACTCGACGGCGCAATATAAACCCGCTGCCACTTCAGCTTGTCACAGCTCGCCAACTGCAGCGACAACTCCTTAACTCTACTGTGAAAATTGTCTTTATCTTTATCGCTTGTATATATAGGTACGAGTATCGACTCGGTTCCTGCAATTTTTATTCTATCGGGTATCGACAAGCTAATATCCGATGTTGTTTGCAGATTAGTCGCTAAGAAAATGATCAGTAAGATCCCAAGAATGATGCAAAGCACATAGTTTTTAATTGAAATAGAATTGAGAGTGCAGTTAAACATCGGCTTTTCTTGTGCCTTAACATGCAATAGATAACCCTGCTTATTAATCGCTTCAATCCAGCTAGCATGTTCTGCACCAAGAAAACGTTTAATGTTTTGTACCGCGGTAGCAATGTCGTGATGGGTCACTACTGTAGGCAAGCATTCTTCGCACATAAACTCAGTAGATACAACTTGGCCTCTTGATGACATCAATTGATGTAATACCAAAAACTCAATGTTGGATAACTTGAACCCGGGCGCTGACTTTAAGCGGCTATGAACCAACTCTTGCAGTGTGAGATCAAATCGGTATGGACCTATATACACGTTAACGACTCTTACCTAATAATTGTATCCAGTTTACTGTGAATCCTCGGCGGAGTCCGTGATTAAATAACGCTAAAGCAGAGCTGATGCTGCTTTCGTGAGTTCTAGCACATAAAAATTATCGTTATTTAACAAATGCAAGTAACAGCCTGTTACGTTAGTAAGTCAAAGGTTGCAATGACTGATATTTTAAATAAAATGCTGCGCAAAACATCACCAACAAAAAACAAAAAGGGTACCGGATAGGTACCTTTATTGACAAATATTTACAGTTACTAAGCAGTAGTACTCATTTAAAGCATCGAGTTCAGTTGCTTGTCAACGCCTTTAAAAGGCATATAACAGAGTCATGTTTGTCTCAGTATCTGTACTTTCTTTATCATCTAACGGCTTATCGTTATAACGTACGATAACGGCAAATTTCATTGCCAAGGCACCGATAATATTAGCTGTAATAGCAGTTTCAGAACGACCTTCTAAGCTATCGCCATAATCAGCAACAAATAACTGCGTGAACTTAGAGCTTTCGCTAATATCATAAGTGAAGTTAACCGCACCATGGGCAATAACACTGTCTTCATTATCAAAACCTAATAATGCAGACTGTTCTTCGTCGAGCTTCTTAAAAATATAACCAGGACCGATTTCGGCACTGAGGAACATGTCGCTGCTATCGATGAACTTATGACCATAACCCGCCGAAGCGACAGCTTTATAATCGTAACCCGTAAATGGGTCAACTTCGTAGTTAGCAGTGATGTACATGTAGTTCTTTTCATCGAACTTGTAGTCTCCCTGAATACCGCCATAGTAACGCTCAGCGGTAACATCACCCGTATCTTCCTTGTACAACCCTTCGAACAGATACTGGTTTTCCCAGTTACCCAGCTCTTGAAGCATGTTCAAGCGACCTTTCACTGAAGACGTTTCAGTGTTACCCGTGGTTAAAGTCGCACCCAGCTCAGCTTCACCTGCGAAAGTCTTATCGCCTTCTACAAAGTCAGCACCTGCGTGCGCAGCAAAAGGAGCAGCCATTACCACTGCCAAAGCTGTAAGCATTTTTTTCATATTATTAGTACTCCGTTTACCATATTCCCTAAAAATCGGCGCAATATTAACATTTTGTTCTAACAATTGAAAACGGGTAGTACACCATTCACCTAATAGCAAACTGAATATTTCTAACCATAGACTTAGCTGTTTAGATAGCGACTTAGATAGTGGGCTTAAATAGTTGGCTTAGTTGTACATTTCAGGCAAAAAAATACCTGCACATTGGCAGGTATTTTTAATCAAATTTATTCGTTAATGCTTACTTGATTTGTGGATCAAGTTCGCCAGACTGGTAAGCTTTATACATAGCTTGAAGTGACTTAGGCTTGATCTTAGAGGCCATTCCAGCACAACCAAAGGCTTCGTAACGTGTAGTACAGATATCAGCCATCGCTTCCATTGACGCCTTCAAGAATTTACGTGGATCAAATTCAGTAGGGTTCTCAGCAAGGAACTTACGTACTGCGCCAGTCGATGCTAAACGCAAGTCAGTATCGATGTTAACCTTACGCACACCGTGCTTAATGCCTTCGACGATCTCTTCTAGTGGTACGCCGTAAGTTTCAGGGATAGCACCACCATACTGGTTGATGATCTCTAGCCACTCTTGCGGTACTGAAGATGAACCGTGCATAACAAGGTGAGTGTTTGGAATACGTGCATGGATCTCTTTGATGCGATCGATTCGCAGTACATCACCGGTAGGCTTACGGCTAAACTTGTAAGCACCATGGCTTGTACCAATTGCAATCGCAAGTGCATCAACATGAGTGTCAGCAACAAAGCGCGCCGCTTCCTCTGGTGTTGTTAGCATCTGATCCATAGTCAGGATCCCAGCAGCGCCAATCCCATCTTCTTCGCCAGCTTCACCAGTTTCTAGGCTACCTAAACAACCGATTTCACCTTCTACTGACACACCACATGCGTGAGCAAAGGCTACTGTACGGCGAGTTACGTCAACGTTGTACTCGTATGATGCTGGCGTCTTACCATCAGCCATCAAAGAGCCGTCCATCATCACTGAAGACATACCTAACTGGATAGAACGCTGACAGATATCAGGGTCGGTACCATGGTCTTGGTGAATACATACAGGGATATCTGGATACTGCTCAAGTGCAGCAGCCATTAGGTACTTAAGGAACTGTGGACGAGCATACTTACGTGCACCAGCTGATGCCTGAACGATGACAGGGCTATCAGTTGCTTCAGCAGCTTGCATAATTGCACGCATCTGCTCAAGGTTATTCACGTTAAATGCAGGTACACCATAATCGTGTTCTGCTGCGTGATCTAACATTTGACGTAGGGAAATTAAGGCCATTTTTTACTCCAATAATAGGGTGAGTTGCCTCACCGAGGTCGCTATCGTTTGGATGGATTTTTATGCTCTAACGTTGCCAGTACCAAACCGACTAACATTAAAACGGTTACTGTTATTTATTATTTTTATATCATTTGCTGTATCGGATTTTTAAACTGCTTGGATACACAACGTTTATCACTGTTTTATTGGCGGCTAGTGTAACTCCGACAAATGTCGATTTAAAGCCCGCCAACAAACAGTTTGGTAATTTTTTTGTTGCTTCTTATCGATTAGAGTCAATTTGAGTCGATCACCGATAAATAGAGCCGATTACGCGCCGCGACTCTCAAGCATTGCCACTGCAGGCAGCTCTTTTCCTTCTAAAAACTCAAGGAATGCACCGCCACCCGTTGAAATGTAAGACACTTTATCTTCGATACCATACTTATCAACCGCCGCTAATGTGTCACCACCGCCAGCAATAGAGAAAGCATTAGATTCAGCAATTGCCTGAGCGATACGCTTAGTGCCTTCACCAAATTGATCAAACTCAAATACACCAACCGGTCCATTCCAAACCACAGTTCCGGCATTTTTGATGATTTCAGCAAGTGCTTCAGCGCTGTCTGGACCGATATCGAAAATCATGTCAGTGTCTGAAACATCGCTTACATCTTTCAGTGTTGCTGTCGCTGTAGGGCTAAACTCGCTTGCTACAACTACATCTGTAGGTACAGGAATATCGCCACCACGGCTTTGGGCATTAGCCACTAAACGCTTAGCTTCTTCAATCAAGTCTGCTTCATAAAGTGACTTACCGACTTGATGACCCGCAGCAGCAACGAAAGTGTTAGCAATACCGCCACCAACAACAAGTTGGTCAACTTTTGTCGATAGGCTTTCAAGTACAGTCAGTTTTGTTGACACTTTTGAGCCACCAACAATGGCCACCATTGGGCGTGCAGGGTTATCAAGCGCCTTGCCTAAAGCTTCTAGCTCACCGGCTAACAATGGGCCAGCACAGGCGATTGGTGCGTGTAGACCAACACCATGCGTCGATGCTTGTGCGCGGTGCGCAGTACCAAATGCATCCATCACGTACACGTCACAAAGTGCCGCCATCTTCTTAGATAGCGCTTCATCGTTCTTCTTCTCACCGACGTTAAAACGCACGTTTTCAAATACAACCACTTCACCAACAGCAACTTCGATACCGTCTAGGTATTCGCTAGCAAGACGCACAGGGCAATCTAGCGCCTTTGTCAGGTAATCAACCACAGGTTGCATTGAGAACTCAGCGTTGAACTCGCCTTCAGTTGGACGGCCTAGGTGAGACATCACCATTACCGCGGCGCCTTTTTCAAGGGCTAGCTTAATCGTTGGCAATGATGCACGCAGACGGGCATCACTTGTCACTACGCCATTGCTTACTGGTACGTTAAGATCTTCACGAATAAGCACACGCTTACCTTGAAGGTCCAGATCTTTCATATTAAGAATCGCCATTTTCATGCTTCCTTACTATCTAAGTTAAAATTAAAGTTAAAAAATTTAAGTTGAGCAAAAATTCAATAAAACGGTATCGATAGACCGCCGGGACACAACACCAACGTTCTAGGTTCTAGGTTCTAGGTTCTAGGTTCTAGGTTCTAGGTTCTAGGTTCTAGGTTCTAGGTTCTAGGTTCTA
>NZ_JBRIMD010000006.1:0-222003 GCF_052977325.1 Shewanella sp. 0m-6 | reverse complement strand
ATTGGTAGACACGCCAGATTTAGGTTCTGGTGCCGCAAGGTGTGAGAGTTCAAGTCTCTCTTCCCGTACCATTTATTTAACATTGCTAGCTAAGGCTGGTTATGCGTTAGAAAGTTTGATTGGGGTATCGCCAAGCGGTAAGGCACCGGGTTTTGATCTCGGCATTCCCAGGTTCAAATCCTGGTACCCCAGCCATATAAAAGAAAGCCCATCCTCGGATGGGCTTTTTTGTTTTCTGCATTTTAAAACCTGCATTTTCAAGCTTATTCAAAACAGTGTTCGTCAGGCTCACTTTTTTCATCACTTTGTTCGTCTTCCATAAAAGAGCTCGTGGCTAAAGCTAGTAACTAACACTCTAAACTAAAGCTCAAAGCTAAAACTCGCAGTTAAAGCTAGAAACTAAAGCTAGAAACTAAAGCTCTAAATTTGTGCTAGGATTTTGCTCTGTATTTTTCAAGGAGTGAATACTATGAGGTTTGTAAAAACCTTGCTTATTACATATTTCATGTCTTTAAGTGCTTTTGTGCAAGCTGCGCCATCAACACTTGAAATCGATGACAATATCCAACCAAAGTCCTCAGATCGCTATATTCGCGCCGTTCATAAAGAAGTTGAGACGAATACTGATGATCTCAATAAGATCCGTTACGCCATTCTAGAGGGGATGTTGACCACAAAGGGCTTTGCTTGGGTGTATCAAGGTGAAGGCGATGGGTACATTATGGCGCGCTTTGATTATCGAGGCGACACCAATGTGATACGGATTGAATATAACTCATCTTTAGTGCAGCTTAAATATCATGATGCACTTGGTGACTATGTGTGTAAGACATTGATTGATGACATCTGCTATAAAAATAGTCGTGGTTATTACAACTACATAAAAAATCTTAGAAATAGCATCAACAAGCAGCTGAAAGGGCTTTAATCATTTCAAATAATCATCGTTAAAGCCATTCAAAGGACAGAATATGAAAAAAATGAGTGCAGCTTTGCTTGTGGGGGCTTGCGGCTTAATGCCTGTGGCGGCAAGTGAGTTACAGCTTTATCAAGACCCCATTCCGTACGGTAGTTACGTTAAAGATTTAGATAGTATGCTGACGGATGCGGTTAAACGTAACCACTGGGTGTTTAGTAAAAATGAGGCAGGCCTTAGGTATGCTAATTTAGATTATAAGAGCTATAAAATAAAAACTGAGCTAGTGGTTAACAGCAACACAGTCGCTGTTAAGTTGATAAGCGCAGAACGTCCTGATTGTGGCAAAAAGAGCTGTAAAGTCGATATGGGTAGGGTTGATGGTTGGCTGGTTAAACTACGTCGTAGCATCGCTTATGATGTGACTCAGGCAGTTAGAGATGATGCACTAAAGCACAGATCTGTTGAGTGATCCCTAATCGCAAACTCTAGTCATAAAAAAACGCACTCAATTGAGTGCGTTTCTATTTATGTTACTGACTAACTCGTGGTGAATTAGTGCTTGAACATAGCAGAGATTGACTCTTCGTTGCTTACGCGGCGAATTGCTTCAGCCATAACCGTAGACATAGTCAACTGAGATACTTTCTCTAGAGCCGCAATTTCAGGGCTTAGCGGGATAGTATCTGTCACAATCACTTCATCAATCACTGATTCAGCGATGTTCTTAGCAGCGTTGCCAGAAAATACTGGGTGAGTTGCATAAGCGAATACGCGGTTTGCACCGTGCTCTTTCAGTGCTTCAGCAGCTTTACACAGTGTTCCACCAGTATCGATCATGTCATCAACAATGATGCAGTCACGGCCTTGAACATCACCAATGATATGCATAACTTGAGCAACGTTAGCTTGTGGGCGACGCTTATCGATAATTGCTAGATCAGAATCATCAAGCAATTTAGCGACTGCACGAGCACGTACAACACCACCGATATCTGGTGATACAACTACAGGGTTTTCTAGGTTTTTAGCTAACATGTCTTCTAGTAACACTGGGCTACCGAATACGTTATCAACTGGAACGTCGAAGAAACCTTGAATTTGCTCAGCGTGTAGATCACAAGTCAATACGCGGTCAACGCCAACGCTTGAAAGGAAGTCTGCTACAACTTTAGCTGTAATAGGTACACGAGCACTACGAACTCGACGGTCCTGACGCGCGTAACCAAAGTAAGGAATAACCGCTGTAATACGACCAGCTGATGCACGACGAAGCGCGTCAACCATAACGATAAGTTCCATTAGGTTATCGTTAGTAGGAGCGCAAGTAGATTGAATGATAAAAACATCCGCACCACGTACATTTTCATTAATTTGGACACTGATTTCGCCGTCACTGAAAACGCCTACTTCTGCGTCTCCAAGTTTACAAAATAGACGATCGGCTATCTTCTTAGCGAGACTAGGTGTTGCGTTACCGGCAAAAAGTTTAATGTCAGGCACTGTATGAACCTCAGGCGTATGCTTCATGATAGTGGCTGGGATTAAAAAAAGTATCCCAGAATGTGGTTAACACTGAGCTAATCTCAGCATTAACGGCGATATATTTGCCCCTTTCGCAACAAAGCCTTGAATCGATGCAGGCAACTTCGCCAATACATCTTTAGCCTCTTGCTCCTGTTCGAATTGACCAAAAACACATGCTCCTGTTCCGGTCATTCTGGACGGCGCATATTCTAGCAGCCAGCCTAAGGTCTTGGCAACTTGAGGGTGGCGTTTTGCGACTAATGCTTGGCAGTCATTTTGCCATGGGCTGCTCATTAACGTCTCAAGGCTGAGCTTGGGTGTGTTTCGCGGCAATTCTGGGTCTTGGAATACTTCCGCTGTAGAAACATGGACCTGAGGAATTAATACCAGATACCAAGGCTCGGCAGGTTCAACATTTTCTAGTTTTTCACCTACGCCTTCGGCAAAGGCTGAGAAACCATTAATAAAAACAGGTACATCGGCGCCAAGGCTTAAGCCTATCTCAGCTAAATCTGCTAGAGACAACCCCGTTGCCCACAACTCGTTTAGTGCAACTAAGGTTGTGGCCGCATCAGAAGAACCACCACCCAAACCACCTCCCATAGGTAAGCGTTTATCGAGCCAAATTTCAGCGCCAAACTGACATTTTGTGTGCTGTTGTAGTGATTTTGCAGCTTTAAGAATTAAGTTATCGCTGTCGGCAACAACCCCTGCCATATTTGAGTGCAATTTGAGTTCGGGTTTATCTAACACTTTAAAGTCTAAGTAGTCACAATGTTCGACGAACTGAAACAAGGTTTGCAGTTCGTGATATCCATCATGGCGCCGTGCATTGATATGCAGAAATAGGTTAAGTTTTGCTGGCGCCGGCCAGCCTAGTGAAAGTGGCGCAGTCATAAAGAGCTCTCAGTATTTGAGGTTTGTTGTATAAGAATTTGGCTTTGTGGTGCTAAGGCCTGCCATTGATTCAATTGTAGCTTTAGATGAATATCACCACGTTGTAAATTGAGTAGTCGAGGTACCTCTGCACCGCTTTGAGCTTGCCAACTTTTAAAATCAACTTCCCAGGGGGGAAGTAGCTCTGCGTTTACCAGCTTAACTGGGCGCCCCTGGTTATCAGTGCTGATCAGTTTATCGCCTGGAGTGAGCTGGCCGGTGATCCATAGTGGTAGCGACTCGATAGGAATAGACCAGCCAGAGACGCGTGTCAACAGGCGCTGTGCATCTGTATCGGTATAGGTTTTACCGTCAACTTCAAGTGTCGCGTTACCAGCATAGCTTGAAAGAGACAGCACCGTAGTACCTAGCATGGTCGTTAGTTTTAGTTCATCGCGCTCGGGGCTATGGAGCCAATATAGGTTAGTGCTAAACCTATCTTGCGGTGTTCTAACGGCAAGTTTCCCCTGCATTTCCCATGCTTTAGCCTGCTGCACTTTGTTAACAGAGACGGGAATTAGGTTGTCTGGTATGGTAGTTGAGCAGCCGCTAATGAAAATAGTGCTCAATATCAACCATAGATAAGTGTTTTTTGTGAACCGGCTCAAATTATTCATCTATTACTGATATAAAAGAGCCCTTATGATACGAGGGGTTGAATGAATTACCAATGCCCATATGCAAAAATATGCTTTTGCACAATGCTCAATGTCGTTTTAGCGTGACATAACTATATATGAATAGTTAAAAAAGTGATGCTAATTGAAAAAATGGGTAAGAACATAGATTATTATTCGGTTTTGTTAAGCGTATTCTGTTTTTAACAACACCAATTCAGTAGAATGGCACCAATAAATGAGATGCCCAAGAGTCCAGAACGAGTCAAATGAGCCTTGTAGCAATCGGAATTAACCATAAAACGGCCACGGTCGACCTACGTGAGAAAGTCGCATTCGCACCAGACAGAATTCATGATGCCATGAAGAGTCTAGCGTCTCGTACTCTAACGGGGGAAGCCGTCATCATTTCCACCTGTAACCGCACAGAACTTTACTGTAATAATAGTGAAGCTGCTGATGTCGTTGCTTGGCTGGAAGATTATCATCAACTATCCCATGAAGATGTTGAGCCCTGCTTGTACCAATATAAAGGTCAAGAAGCGGTTAAGCATTTAATGCGTGTATCTGCTGGTCTCGATTCACTGATTTTGGGTGAACCGCAAATTTTAGGCCAAGTGAAGCAATCTTTTGTGAAAGCAAAAGAAGCGGGTACCGTTGCAGCGACAATGGATCGCTTGTTTCAAAATACCTTTTCAGTCGCCAAAAAAATTCGTACTGATACCGAAATTGGTGCTGCTGCCGTATCGGTAGCCTTTGCTGCGGTGAGCATGGCAAAGCATATTTTCTCATCACTTAGCACGACTCAAGTATTATTAGTCGGCGCCGGTGAGACAATAGAGTTAGTTGCACGTCACCTAAAAGACAATGGTGTTAAAAGCATGGTGGTTGCAAACCGAACCATTTCACGTGCAGAAGCCATGTGTGACGAGTTCGGTGCCACAGCAATTACACTCGAACAGATCCCAGATTTTCTCCCTAAGGCCGATATCGTGATATCCTCTACGGCTAGCCCATTACCAATACTTGGTAAGGGCATGGTAGAAAAAGCGCTTAAACAGCGTCGTCATCAACCTATGTTATTGGTTGATATAGCAGTTCCTCGAGATATCGAGGCTGAAGTTGCGGATCTAGATGATGCATTTCTCTATACCGTAGATGACCTGCAAAGCATTATTGAACAAAATATGGCATCTCGAAGAGAAGCTGCCGAGCAAGCAGAATTAATTGCAGAAGATCAAGCTTATCTATTTATGGAATGGATCCGCTCACTAGAGTCGGTAGACAGTATCCGTGAATATCGCACTCAGAGTATGGCGATTAAAGATGAACTGGTAGAGCGAGCGGTCAACAAATTGGCCCAAGGTGGTAATAGTGAGCAAGTCTTACTGGAGCTAGCCAATAAGCTGACCAACAAGCTGATCCATGCACCGACACAAGCGCTTACCGCTGCGAGTCGACAAGGGGATTTGAATTCTCTTGGACAATTAAGAGCTGTGCTTGGACTAGATAAAGACTAAGGTTAGCGTTTAAATGAAGGACAGTGTGATTCGTAAGCTTGAAGGCTTACTTGAACGTAACGAAGAAGTACTGGCGTTACTGAGCGATGCAGGTGTTATCGCTGATCAGGAGCGTTTTCGCGCCTTGTCTAAAGAATATTCTCAATTAGAGGATGTGGTCAGAACTTTTAAAGCATTTCAGCAAGCAGAAGAAGATTTAGAATCTGCTAAAGAGATGATGGAAGAAGATGACGCAGAGCTAAAAGAGATGGCTCAGGAAGAATTTAAAGTCGCTAAGTCGGCGATTGCAGTGCTTGAAGATGAACTGCAAATCCTGTTGCTGCCAAAAGATCCTAATGATGATAATAACTGCTTTATTGAAATTCGCGCAGGCGCGGGTGGAGACGAAGCAGCTATCTTTGCGGGCGATTTGTTCCGCATGTACAGCAGATACGCTGAAAGTAAACGCTGGCAAATTGAAGTCATGAATACCAATGAAGGTGAGCATGGCGGCTTTAAAGAAGTGATTGCTAAAATCAGTGGTGAAGGCGTTTACGGCAAACTTAAGTTCGAGTCTGGTGGACACCGTGTACAGCGCGTTCCAGAGACTGAATCTCAAGGCCGTGTTCATACTTCTGCTTGTACCGTTATTGTATTGCCAGAAGTGCCTGAAGCTGAAGCCATTGAAATCAACAAGGCCGATCTGAAAGTTGATACTTTCCGCGCATCGGGTGCTGGTGGTCAGCACGTAAACAAAACCGATTCGGCTATTCGTATTACGCATATTCCTACAGGTATTGTTGTTGAGTGTCAGGATCAGCGTTCACAGCATAAAAACCGTGCCCAAGCGATGAGCGTGCTTTCTGCACGTATTCAAGCGGTTGAAGACGAAAAGCGCCGTAGTGCTGAAGAAAGTACGCGTCGTAACTTAGTCTCAAGTGGTGACCGTTCAGAGCGTATCCGTACTTATAACTTCCCACAAGGTCGCGTAAGTGAGCACAGAATTAACTTAACTCTGTACCGCCTAGGCGAATTTATGGAAGGCGATATCGATTGTGTTATCGAGCCTCTCATTCTAGAAAACCAAGCGGATATGCTTGCAGCACTAGGTGAAGGTTAATCCTTCACTCAAATAATTATTGTGCTACAGATGAATAAGGATATTCCTTGCAATTAACTATCTCAGGGGCACTTAAGTGGGCCTCTTCTCAGCTTGAAAGTATCTCTGACTCAGCATCGCTTGATGCTGAGGTCATGTTGCTTCATGTGATTAATAAACCTCGTAGTTATTTATATACTTGGCCTGAAAAAAGCTTAGAGCCAGAGCAAGTCTTTGAGTTTAAACAAATGCTCGCCAAGCGTTTACGTGGTAACCCCATCGCTCACATTGTGGGGGAAAGGGAATTTTGGTCACTGCCATTTAGAGTGAATCCAACAACGCTGATCCCACGTCCAGATACTGAAATTTTGGTAGAGACGGCGCTTAACTTACCATTAGCAGAAACGGCTAAAGTACTCGATTTGGGTACAGGGACTGGCGCGATAGCGTTGTCATTGGCCCATGAACGCAATGAGTGGCAAGTGTGTGCGATTGATAAAGTGGATGATGCGGTTGAATTAGCCAAAGAGAATCGTACCAATCTAAAGCTAGAGCAAGTCGATGTGTTTCAAAGTGACTGGTTTGATGCGGTTGAGTGTTATGACTTTAACTTGATCGTGTCCAATCCTCCTTACATTGATGAGGAAGACGAACATCTTTCTCAAGGTGATGTTAGGTTTGAGCCTCAAAGTGCACTGACTGCGCCGTTGAGAGGGTTTGCAGATCTGTTTCACATTGCCGAGTCTGCGCGTGATTACCTTGCTCCTGGTGGCTACTTGTTACTTGAGCATGGCTATCAACAAGCTATCGAGCTCAGAGATAAGTTAACCGAGCTGGGCTACGAAAATGTTGCCACAGTGCGTGACTTTGGTAGTAATGATCGCTGTACATTAGGCCGCTGGCCTCGTTAAGACTTTGGCGTTAAAACAGAAAAGGCACTATTAATAGTGCCTTTTTCTATGCTGATGGCTATAAGCGCTTACTGTCTGCTCGTTATAAAAGCTGTTTAACCATAAAGTGCTTACAACCTGTTTTAGGGTAAGTCTGTTGTGTCCACTGCAGTTGATAACCACGCTTTTCATAAAATGGCTTAGCTTGAAAGTTTAAAGTATCTAAGATTGCAGAGCGGCAGCCGCGGGCTAAGGCAATCGCTTCGGCTTGCTCAAGTAGTTGATGACCAACATTTTGCCCTCGCAAACCTTCATCGACCCAAAGGTTGTCAATCATCAGCCAATGGCCAAAGGTTCTACCAGAAAAGCCTGCGAGTAATTCACCATTTTCAGTCTCTAATTTTAAGCCTAACGGTAATCGTTCAGACACTTCCCAATGTTGCCAGTTAAATTCAGCGATTTTACGCTTAACGGCATCGGCAAATTCATCACTGTCATCAAGAACAAACTGAATCTTGTTGGTCATTAATAATGCCTCTATGGTGTTTAGCAACGAATTAAGGCCATTACGCTAACCCAAAGTTTGGCTAAATGACAAGCTGATAATAGCGAGAGACTAATGGGTAAAACTCTGGCTTGATTAAACTTTGTGCGGTTCAGCGTGTTGTCATCGCCTGATATTGGTTATGGATTAAGGTATGGGTTACACTAGCCGCCTTTATCGGCTAATAGACCTTTTTTCATGGAAACTTTTTACAGTTTATACCCTGCGTTTAAGCACCTGCATATGACGCTTATCGCGACTAGCGTATTGTTTTTCTTAGTCCGTTTTGTATTGCATTTACGTAAGTCTCCGGTACTGGAGAAGAAAGCGATTAAAATAGCACCTCATGTTATCGATACTTTCTTGCTGCTATCTGGATTGATTTTATGCTTCTCCATTAAGCAGTACCCTTTTGTTGATCCGTGGATGACAGAAAAACTGGGTGCCGTTGTAGCCTATATCGTTTTGGCAACCATAGCGCTTAAAGCGAATCGCAATACATTGTTTAAAGTGTTTGCAGCCTTTGGTGCTATTGGTTGGGTTGTTTACGCTGCAAAACTGGCGATATTAAAGCAATCGGTGTTACTTGGTTAATGACTGATTTAACAATTAACGACTCAATTCAGCTTCCAGAGACGGCTTTAGACATTGCTGAGCATTTAGGTTTTTCTAAGGCTAAGAATGGCAACTGGGCGTGGCTAGAGTTGGCTGGGTCAGTGCTCAGCTTCTATGTGGTTGATAGGCGCGAGCGATTAAATGGGCTGCTTAACTGGTTTTATAATGACTTGGGCTTTTGCCCCCGCGAAGACTATTACAGTGCCGAGGCTGCCGATTTAGGCAAATGCTTAACCTCGAAGCAAGGTAATAGCACAACGCTAGCAACAGTATTGATGCTACTGGCAAAGCAGTTAGATCTTAAATTAGATTTACTGTTGTTGCCTGGGCAAACTGTACTTTGTAGTCAAATCGATGATCAGATCCGTTATATTGACCCGCTTACAGGCGCGGAGCTGAGCAAGCATCAGCTACATGTGTTTGTACGGGGTGAGCTAGGTAATGGAGCGAGCTTTAAATCTAGTTACCTAAAGCCTGCTAGCATTAAGCGGATAGTGTCTCGGATGCTGCATGAAATGAAAGCTGGCAGCATCTTGGCCCACAAGTTTGAGCCAGCGATGGAGTGCTGTAACTTGTTGCTTCAATGGCATAGCGATGATTTGAATCTAAATCGAGAGCGCGCCTTTATTGCGCAGCAACTTGGCTGTATAAGTGTTGCTGCGGCAGACTTAACTCACTTTGTAGAAAATAGTCCGCATGATCCGGTAATTGAGCTGGTGAAAATGCAATTAAAAGAACTTAAAGAGGAAGTTGAAACTTTCCATTAAGAATCACAATAGGGCCTAAGGGCCCTTTTGTGTTGATATAGCCGCTTCAAACTAGGGCAAAAGATTTAAACAGAGCGCATTGCTTGAAAAAGATAATAAAAACGCGCCGTTAAAAATAAGCTTAAAAATCACACCAACAAATTGAAATAAAAGAATAATAATTAGGCAAAGCATTGCCAATATTAAGGGAATAGGATCATGAGTAGTTCAGCTTCAGTGACCAGTGCACTGGTGACAAATGACGCTACCGCATTAGGTATTTTGGCGGTAGTACTGGGTTTTGTGTTTTATACCAGTAATAGCAACAATGCGTTTTGGAAGAAGTTTTATACTTTCGTTCCAGCTTTGCTGATGTGTTATTTCTTACCATCGCTATTAAATACCTTCAATATTATCGATGGTAATACGTCACAGCTGTATTTTGTTGCGTCGCGTTACCTGCTGCCAGCCTGCTTGGTATTACTGATTTTAAGTGTCGACTTAAAGGCCATTCTCTCGTTAGGGCCGAAAGCGATTATTATGTTCCTAACCGGAACCGTGGGTATCGTGATTGGCGGGCCCATTGCACTACTGATTGTCTCAAGTTTAAACCCCGAAATACTTGGGGTGACAGGGCCTGATGCCGTTTGGCGTGGCATGACGACCCTTGCGGGTAGCTGGATTGGTGGCGGAGCGAACCAAGCCGCAATGAAAGAAATTTATGACGTAGGCGGTGATATTTTTTCCATTATGGTGACGGTGGACGTTATCGTGGCGAATATTTGGATGGCAGTTCTGCTATTTATGGCGTCGAAAGCCAAGCAGATTGATGCAAAAACAGGTGCCGATACCACCGCGCTTGAAGCGCTGAAAGATAAAGTCGAAAAGTATCATGCAGAGAATGCTCGCATTCCTAGCTTGAAAGACTTGATGATGATCGTGATGATTGGATTTGGTGTTACAGGTTTAGCGCATATAGTCGCTGACTTATTAGGCCCATTTTTCGAAACCAATTATCCGTGGACTCGAGATTACAGCTTAACCTCTAAGTTTTTCTGGTTAATCGTCACGGTTACTACGATTGGCTTAATTTTGTCGTTTACACGAGTACGACATATCGAAGCGGCGGGCGCTTCAAAAGTTGCGACAGCATTCTTGTATATTTTGGTCGCAACCATCGGATTGCATATGGATGTGTCAAAATTGGCCGATCCAGACAACCTGTGGTTCTTTGCTATTGGTATCATTTGGATGTTAGTACACGCTAGCTTTATGCTGATTGTGGCTAAGTTAATAAAAGCGCCACTGTTCTATATGGCTGTGGGTAGTCAAGCCAATGTTGGCGGCGCGGCATCGGCCCCCGTAGTGGCTGCAGCCTTTCACCCAGCTTTAGCCCCTGTAGGTGTACTACTAGCAGTATTGGGCTATGCTTTAGGCACTTATATGGCATGGATTTGTGGCCAGATTTTACAAGCTGTGGCGACTTAAGTCGCAGCGAAAACCTAGTTGATTAATGCCAAGGTACAGACCTTGGCTCACGAAGAGAGAAGAGATTGATGAGCAATAAAATCATTAGTTTAGGTTCGATTGAAATCGCAAACGATAAGCCTTTTGTACTGTTTGGCGGTATGAACGTACTTGAGTCACGTGACTTGGCAATGCAAATTGCAGAAACCTATGCCGAAGTCACTCAAAAGCTAGGGATCCCTTATGTGTTTAAGGCTTCTTTTGATAAAGCAAACCGCTCATCAGTTAACTCTTACCGTGGTCCAGGCATGGAAGAAGGCCTAAAGATTTTTGAAGAGATCAAGTCAACGTTTAACCTGCCTTTAATTACCGACGTACACGAAGTTTACCAGTGCGCACCAGTAGCTGAAGTGGTTGATATTATCCAGCTACCCGCTTTCTTAGCTCGCCAAACCGATCTTGTGGTTGCGATGGCAAAGACTGGCGCCATCATCAACGTGAAAAAACCGCAGTTTTTAGCGCCACACGAAATGCGTCATATCATCACTAAGTTTAATGAAGCAGGTAACGACGAAATTATTCTTTGTGAGCGTGGCTCAAGCTTTGGTTACAACAACCTAGTTGTCGATATGCTAGGTATGGATGAAATGAAGCAAACGGGTTACCCGGTGATTTTTGATGCGACCCATGCACTACAGCGCCCTGGCGGACGAGCTGACAGCGCCGGTGGACGCCGCGCTCAAGCGACAGAGCTTGCACGTAGTGGTATGGCATTAGGTCTAGCAGGCCTATTTATCGAGGCGCATCCAGATCCTGACAATGCTAAGTGTGACGGCCCATGTGCCTTGCCACTAAATCAGTTAGAGAACTATTTAACCCAAATGAAAGCGATTGATGATTTAATCAAATCTTTTGACCCAATCGACACTAGCAAATAAGCGCTAAGTATTTTGCGCTGATTGTTGGTCGCTAAATAAAATAAAGCCCTGCAGCTCGTCAGGGTTTTATTGTTTTTATCGGCAGCATTTAAGTTTAAATACAGACTAAGTCTTTATTCTATTAGGTTATAAAAATACTCGATGTTTTGTCTCGCAAGCAACCAAGGGGTGGTTAATTGCATGGCGGCATATGAGAAAACATAAAAATAGGTTGAATGATGAACACAGATAAACAGGCTCTTGGTGATCAAGGGCCACAAGGAATGCTAGGTAAAGCATTAGACAGCATTGAAAGGGTTGGTAATAAGCTGCCTGATCCTGCGATGTTATTTTTAATTTTGATGTTTGCGGTATGGGCGCTGTCAGCGCTGCTATCGGGCGTGAGTTTTGATGCCATCGACCCTACCACGAATTCTCCAATTGTGGTTAATAACCTGCTAACCGCAGAAGCGCTAACTAAGTTCTTAACATCGATGGTAACCACTTTTACCGCATTCGCCCCATTAGGTGTGGTGCTGGTCGCGATGTTAGGTGTGGGGGTTGCTGAGCACTCAGGTTTTATTAATACTGCGCTAAAACGCATGTTAAAAATCACTCCTGCTAAGTTTCTAACTCCGGCAGTGGTTTTAGTCGGTATTATTTCTCATACCGCAACTGATGCGGGTTATGTGGTGGTTATTCCGCTGGCAGGCGTTATTTTCTTCACCGTTGGACGCCACCCGCTAGCCGGTATTGCTGCAGCATTTGCTGGTGTGTCAGGCGGTTTTTGTGCCAACTTTATTCCTTCAGGTATTGACCCATTATTGCAGAGCTTTACTCAAGCTGCCGCGCAAATTGTTGATCCTACAATTGAAGTTAACCCGTTAAATAACTGGTTCTTCGCTGCGTCGTCTTGTATCCCTATTACGCTGGTTATTTGGTATCTAACCGATAAAGTATTAGAGCCTCGCCTAAATCGTACCCATAAGGTGAATCGCGAAGAGGTCGATTTACCAGCGATGGAAGAAGAAAAGCCATCTGAGATTAAAGCATTCCGCGTTGCAACCTTAGTGATGGTAGTGGCTATTGCAGCCTTCTTCTCGTTAACCGTGCCTGAAACTTCAACGCTGCGAGATGGGAATGGCTCCTTGACGAGCTTTAAAGCGCCATTGATGCAGTCAATTGTGCCGCTCATCTTCATCTTCTTTATGTTGCCAGGCCTTGTATATGGTTATATGACCGGCGCATTTAAGACTTCTGGTGATGTTGTACAAGCGATGTCTAAATCGATGAGCGGCATGTCGCACTACATCGTTATGGCATTTTTCTGTGCGCAGTTTGTGGCGGCATTTTCGGCATCAAACCTTGGCGCATTAATCGCTGTTGAAGGAGCGGGTGGCTTAAAAGCGTTAAACTTACCGGCTGAAATCACTGTCGTTGGTATGATTGTTCTAGTTGGCTTTGTGAACTTATTTGTAGGGTCATCATCGGCTAAATGGGCTTTAATTGGTCCAGTATTAGTGCCTATGTTGATGCAGTTAAACATTAGCCCTGACTTATCGCAAGCGGCATACCGCGTAGGTGATTCAAGCTCGAATATCATCACGCCTCTTATGCCTTATTTCCCGCTAGTAGTGGTTTACTGTCAGCGCTATGTGAAGAACATTGGTATTGGCACGCTTATCTCTATGATGCTGCCATTTAGCTTGGCATTGATGTCTATCTGGAGTGTGTGGCTACTGGCTTATTGGGCATTAGGTTTCCCGCTAGGCTTAGGTGCTAGTTACACCTATGGACTCTAATGTAAAAACGCTTAAGGATGCTACACCTATTTAGGGTGCCAGTATCAAAATAAGAAGGCCAAGTCTACTGACTTGGCCTTTTGTTTACAGGGGGATGATGGTGATAGGTGTTACTTAGCGAGTGCGTGCTTAGCCGCGTTTTCACCCGCTTTACGACCAAATACTACGGTATCGGCAATCGCATTACCGCCTAGACGGTTATAGCCATGTACACCACCAGTCACTTCGCCAGCAGCAAATAGACCAGGCATTTTCCAGCTTTGTAGATTCAACACGTTAGTTTCGGTATCAACTGCAACACCGCCCATTGTGTGATGAATACCTGGAGCAACCTTAACGGCGTAGAAAGGTGGCTTGCTAAGATCTAACGGCATATCTTCACGACTAAAGGCTGCATCTTTACCGCTGGCTTGGTACTTGTTGTACTCAGTTGCAGTGACTTCTAGTTGGCTCATACCAGTGATTTTAGCTAGTTCAGCAATGGTGTTTGCTTTGCTTAGCATGCCAAGATGTTCATATCCGCGAACCATCTTTTTCTTTTCAACTAATTGCTCATCGAACACTAACCAAGCGTATTGATCTTTTTGCTTAAGGATGGCGTCAGATGCACGGTCACGGGTTGTTAGTTCGTTAATGAAGCGCTCACCATCGGTATTAACCATGATTGCACCCACACCACGTACAGTTTCAGAGATTAGAATACGGCTATCTTTACCGATTGTTGGGTGCGCTTGTACCCAGTCGATATCAGTCATCGATGCGCCAATCTCTTTGGCTAGTAAGATACCATCACCTGTTGCAGTCACGTTGTTAGAGCTGGTCATATCTTTCATGGTTGGACGGTAGTAAGACACCATCTCTTTATTCATGCCGTAACCACCGGTAGCGAGTACAACTGAGCCGGCAGCAATCATGTTGTAACCGCTGTGACGGCCATGAACGACAACACCAGCAATAGATTGGTCATCGTTCAGTACAATCTTCTCAACGCGTGAGTTTACGCGTACTGGAATGTCACGTTTGTCTGCAGCTTTACGTAATGTGTCGATAATGTGTGGGCCAACTGAAGCGCCACCAGATGGACGGTGAGTGCGTTCTACTCGTGCACCACCAGAACGTTTTAGATCGTTCATGTTAGCGCCTAAAGACTCAAGCCACGCTACCGCATCAGCCGACTCTTCAGCTAAGATCTTAACTAGCTTAGGATCGTTTTGGTAACGGCCGCCCTTCATTGCATCTTCTGCATACCATTCAACTGTATCTTCAATGCCTTTGGCTTTTTGTTGTGGTGTACCTACAGCGTTAATACCACCTGCTGCAAGCATAGAGTTACCGCCAGTGTAGGCAGCTTTTTCAAATAGTACGACTTTAGCGCCTGCTTCTTTGGCAGAAATTGCTGCGTTAAAGCCCGCTGAACCACCACCAACGATGATGACATCGACAGTTTCAACTGGGCCTTTATCGATAGCCTTTTGAATTTTGGCTTGATCCCATGAACCATCCCATTTCTTTTTCGCTTTGGAATCAGCAAATGGCATATCCATTTCAAAGTTATGGCAGTTATTACATGTTAACTGTGGTTTAGCATGCGCAGTGTGGCAAGAGGTACAGTTAATATCTCCTAAGTGTGATGTATGCGGATCAAATGCGAGTTTGTCATTGGCAAGTTCTTCATAAGAGCCATGGCAAGATTTACATTGGGCGTTCTCATGTGTTTGGCTGTCGGTTAAGCTTTGTTTGATATCTTTTAATTTGGCTGAGGCGTGGCAAGAGTCACAACCAGCCATATCGGCATGGAAACCTGCAAGATCATTGCTTTTCGCAACAGCAGCGCCAGAAGTTAATAGCAATACAGCCATTATCGAACTGATTTTATTTAGTTTCATCATTTGCTCCATAGTTTTGTTATTCAGGTGTTTTGTTGCTAGCCTGATTTGGAGCTAGGTTAATCATTTAAATAGCATAAAACTTAGACCTATATCATATTAGGTAGTTGGCTCGGTTTTTATTAAACAGGTTTAAGTTTTTCTTAAAATGCTATTTACTTATCTTTGGTGTGATCGTTGTCAAAAATAAAAATAAAACATACTCATATGCTTTTTAACAAAATATAAATATGGGTATTTGATGATGAACAAAAAAAATAAACTTTCGGCTATTTCATTGGCGCTGGTAAGCCAGTTTACTTTTATGGATAATGCTTACGCGCTTGATGGTATAACAGATAATGATTCACTAGAAGTAAAAACGCGTACAATATTTTTTGATCGTGAATATGATGAAACTCCAGATAAAGACAGTAATACCTTAGCGCAAGCCTTAGAACTAAATTATCAATCAGGTACGATTGCAGGTTGGTTTAATATTGGCTTGTCTGCTTATGGTGTTGCCAATATAAACTCAACCGGAACAGATAATGCTCCAGGTATTATGCCTG
Organism: Shewanella sp. 0m-6; assembly: GCF_052977325.1. Taxonomy (NCBI): domain Bacteria; kingdom Pseudomonadati; phylum Pseudomonadota; class Gammaproteobacteria; order Alteromonadales; family Shewanellaceae; genus Shewanella; species Shewanella sp. 0m-6. Next base: position 205,991 of record NZ_JBRIMD010000006.1, on the reverse strand, counting down.
ATGATCCGAATGATAAAAATAATGTTGAAAGCGCTTTTGGAAAAATAGGCCAAGCCTATATTGAGGTGTTACCTACTGATGGGCTTTCATTAAAATTGGGTTATCAAAAAACCAAGCAGATGTTTTTTAGCACTTCAACGAGTCGAGCAATTCCAAGTAGTTTCCGTGGTTTAACTGGCTCTTATCAACCACTCGACTCTGTAAAGGTATATGGCTATGCGTTTGATCAGTGGAGTGGCCGTAATAGCGATGAATGGACAGATTTTGCAGCTGATACTGATGGTCCTCAGATTGAGCTTATTTGGGGTGTTGGTGCCCAGTTTAAACAAGGCAAATTTAACGCAGATGTAGAGTATATGGTGTCAGAGGATTACCTAGCTAAATTTGGTTTACGCGCGAGTTATAATGATACAATAGGTAAAGGAAAGCTCAAACTTTCTGGTGGTTATTTTACTTCGTCTGATAACGGTGCGCTGTTTACCGAGAGCGGCGATAAGAATATTGACGGTATTGAAAGTAACGATGGTTCTGTGTGGTTTCTCGATGCGGACTATAAAATTCATGCATTTAGCGTAGGCGTTGCTTTTAGCCAAACTGGAGAGATCTGGATTGAAGATAACTACAAAGGCGATCATGGTTCTAACCCGCTTCCAACTCGTGCGCCAATCGGTCCGGATTTTACCAATACTAATGAATCGGTATGGTTAGTTCGTGCAGGCGTTGATTTTGGCAAACTGAATTATCTCTTTGATGGGTTAACGACTAAGGTTACTTATGCCAAAGGTACTGATATTGAAAATGCTGCCGACGCAAGTTTGGGGGTAGCGGAGGAAAAATTCTTTGCTATCGATACTCGTTATAAAGTGCCTATGGCAAAAGGCTTGTCGCTACGTTATTTGTATGCTGATTACCAATCAACTGAAATAGGATCTGTTCAAGGAGTCAAAGGTGACAATGTAGACCACAGGATTTATATGGATTACAGCTTTAAGTTCTAATGGAATTTAATTGTAAAAGATTTTTATAATTTAATTAAGCGGTGTAGTAATCATTGTGCCGCTTTGGTTTAATTACTAGTTTTGAAGGTTGTCCATCTATTTAGTTAGTTGACTTACTTGTTGGTAGTCAAATTTCTCAATTCACCAAATGATGTATTTCTTGTATGCTCAAAGATGAAGTTGACATAGTAGCGAACAATTGAGCTATTAATTATCGGTTTTGATCCAGCTCTTCAATTAATGTTGTGGGGCTAATTAGGTGTTGTTATATTTTTAGCGGCGGTTGGTAGTGGTTTTATAATCATAGATGTTTTGTCTAACTTTAAAAACAATATGTTTTAAACTGGTTTTAATCGTTGTGGTAGTAATTGTAGTAATATTAAATAAAAACCAGTTGAAAACAGTATTTAAGGGGCGTGCTAGTATTTTAGTGGTTGTGTTACATACTTTTAAAGTAACGTCCAATCAGGTTGTTGAGCTGTTTTAGGTCAAATAAACGGCTAACTTTGTACCTAGTTAACACTTCCAGACTTTTAATTAGGATTAATTTAATCTTAAATTTTGGTTTCGATATACTTTAGTTGATTCCAAAAAATAAGATGAAAATATGAGAATTACGCTAAAGCAACTCACAATATTTAAAGCTATTCACCATAACGGACAGATCTCTAAAGCATCCAAAGATCTGCACATGTCTGTACCTGCTGTCAGTATGGCATTGAAAGAGCTCGAGGGTGCGCTAGGCAGTCGTTTATTTGATCGCAACAGTAATGGCTTAGTTATTAATGATAACGGTAAAGTGATCTTGCCTTATGCTAATGAAATGCTCTCTAAAGGGATGCAGCTTGAGCAGATGTTTTGTGACCAATCGAATGGGATCCGTGGCAGCTTGAAAGTGGGTAGCAGTAAAACTGCAGGTAACTATGTGTTGTCGCGTAAAATTCCGTTATTTAAGAAAGAGTTTCCTTGGGTAGATATTAAGCTAGTTATTGGTAATAGTATTACTATTGAGCAGATGGTTAGTGAGAAAGAGTTCGATTTAGGTTTTATTGATGCTAAACCGGGCTGCCAAAACCTGAATAGCACTAAGTGGTTGAAAGACAAGATTTGTATTGTAACGGGCCGAAGCAATCCCATTGTTGCTGAGCCAATAACTGCTGAACGTTTGTCGCAAGAGCTGTGGGTGCTTGATGAAACTAACTCTATTTCGCGTATTCGAGCGGTGCAGTTATTAAAGAGTGCCAAAGTAAACATTGAGCAAGAGCTTACCATGACCACAATGGGTGCGATTAAGCGTGCAATTGGTACTGGAATAGGCGTCAGCATTTTACCTTGGTTAGCCGTAGTTGAAGAAGTTGAGCGTGGAGAGCTGGTTGAACTCGATTTAGCGTGCTGGGAACATCAGCGTCAGTACTGGTCAATCACTCGGGAAAATGAGGCTCTTGGAGAGCTGGCGAGTAAGTTTTTAGCATTTTGTAATACAGACTGTTAGTGGCGCGACTTTTATCACGATAAGGGGAGCACTGCCGGAGAATTTTAGTGATCACCGCTGACCCCGTTATTTTTGGACTCATTGCACTATTACTTGGTGCGATATTTTATACCAGTAAGTTAAAGAAGCCGTTTTGGCAAAAGCTGTATCGATTTATGCCTGTGATGGTGATGTGCTATTTTTTGCCGTCACTGTTCAATGCGACCGGTTTTGTTGATCCTCAAGATAGCCAGTTGGCGGCTATCTCTTCGCGTTACCTTATGCCTGCATGTCTTTGTTTATTGATTATAAGCGTTGATTTAAAGGCGATTATTCAGCTTGGTCCTAAACTCATCATTTTGTTTCTTGTTGGTGGTGTAGGGGTGATTTTAGGCGGACCCATTGTGTTGTACTGTTTTGCTACTCTGGTGCCTGATTCAATAACTTGGTCTGGCAGTGACGCGGCGTGGCGTGGAATGGCGACGCTCGCTGGAAACTGGGTCGGTGGCACAGCTAATCAGTTAGCAATGAAAGAAGTGTTTTCAGTCGGGGATGCTATTTTCTCGATTATGATCACCGTCAATGTGGTGTTTTCTGCAATCTGGATGTCTTTCCTGCTTTTTTGCGCTAAACATGCGGCTGTTATTGATCAAAAAACCGGAGCAAATACTGAAGGCTTGCAGATCTTGCAACAGTCAGCGGCATCGCTTGATAAACAGGTTAAGCAGATGCCACAGTTAACTGATTTTATGTTGATTTTTGCTGTAGGCTTTGGGGTTATGGGGCTTGGACATGCTGGCGCTGATTTACTGGTGCCATTTTTTCAGCGCGAATACCCTGAGCTGGCAAAGTTTAGTTTAACGTCAGAGTTCTTTTGGATTGTGATTATAGTGACATGCGTTAGTGTGATGTTGTCATACACTAAAGTACGGCTGTTAGAGGACGCTGGTGCATCTAAGGTCGCGTCGGTGATGTTGTACTTTTTAATCGCCATTATGGGATTACAGATGGATATTACCGCAATCGCCGATTTTCCCATTTATTTTATTATTGGTTTTTTATGGCTGCTGATCCATGCCGCTATGGTTATCTTTATTGGCTTAATGACCCGCTCTCCTGTTGCATATATGGCGATTGCCAGTCAATGTAATTTAGGTGGCGCGGCATCATCGCCCGTGGTTGCTATCGCTTTTCATAAAGGTTTTGCGCCAGTCGCAGTGTTGCTCTCTGTTTTGGGGTATGCATTAGCAACTTATATGGCTTGGATTTGCGGCGAGTTATTGCGACTTGTAACACCAGTATAAGCTGATTAACACATAATTTGAGTTTTCCGTGGCGAGCTATTGTTAGCCTTTTGATTGAGCCCTAGCAATGACTATTAGATTTATAGATATTGATTATTTAACTAAGGCTAAGATTTTATTGCTAATAAAGGGCATACTAACGCCACTTTTCCGTTAATTCCTTATGCGTTGGAATGTTGATGGCTTGGATCTTTTTTACCTTTCTTGCTGCCTTTATGCAGGCGTGGCGCAATGCCTTTCAAAGCCAGCTGAGTAGAGATGTTAATATTGCAGGTGTCACCTTAGCGCGATTTATCTGGGCGACGCCTATCGCCATTGTCTATTTGGTAGGGCTATATCTCTGGCAGCCGGTAGGCTTACCCTTTATTACGCTTAAATTTAGTGCTTATGTATTAGGCGCGTCTGCGATGCAAATTCTAGCGACCGCCTTGATGGTCAAGTTGTTCAAGATGAAGAACTTTGCCGTGGGTGCAGGGCTTGCTAAGAGTGAAGCGTTAGTTGCTGCGATGCTAGGCGTGCTTTTTTTCGGTACTCATTTATCACCACTTGGTTGGATAGGCGTGATGATCGGCGGTATTGCCGTGTTTATGATGAGTAGTAAGCAAGGCTTTAAGCAACTTTCGTTATCAACCGTCTTACTTGGCCTTGCTTGTGGCACCGCTTTTGCGCTGACATCTCTATGGGTACGAGAAGCCAGCCTTAGCTTAGATCTGCCTTTTCCTCATAGAGCCGCATGGGTGTTGCTATTTGTGGTTGCTATTCAGACAACCGTGTTATTGATTTACTCTTATGCCGTAGATAAAAATACCATTGACGGTTTACTGCAAAGACCAAAGCTAACACTGCTGACCAGTGCCACGAGTTGTTTGGGGTCAATCGGTTGGTTTAGCGCTATGTCTTTACAAGCTGTGCCATACGTTAAAACCTTAGGCCAAATAGAGGTGTTTTTTACGTTGCTCATAGCTACATTCTGGTTAAAGGATAAGGTGAAAATCAAAGATATGATGGGGCTTCTTCTTATTGCCCTCGCTGCGATGCTGGTTATGTGGAGTTAGGTGCTAACTCTTTAATAGTCTTTAAATGCTAGCAGTGTTTTCTACATTTAAGTGATACAAAAAAGTGATATAGATAAGCGTTACTCTCGCGCTTTATATGCGAAAGCATATTTGCTCAGAGCGATAGATAACTGGGCGCATAATACCCCAAGGGTTGCGCCGGCAATAAGGTCGCCAAGAAAGTGGTAATTTTGCCCTAATTGCCCAGCAATCGCCCCAAACATAGCTAATAACCATAACCAATATAGTTTTGGCAAGCGCCACCAAAATACGCTGACTAATGCGAAAGTGAATAGGGCGTGTCCTGATGGAAAAGAGTTATAGGCCGCCCCCAGAGTAAAAGGATAAAACCCTTCGACGCCATTATGGATCCAGGAAGGGTTAGTGCCAGCTTGAGCATAAATCCAGGTTTCCGGCCAAGTGCGGCCAAATATAAATTTAGCGCTGACTCTGATGATGCTGGCAAAAATTAAGGTTAGCACCAAAGTGAGCGCCATCCTGGCCAGTTTTTTACGCCAGGCTGGATTTAAGCAAGCAAGAATAATGATAGCTGCGAGACATTCGAAAAATAGCGGCATTTGACTGAGAGGCTTAAAGATAGCGCTAGCATCAACATTGTGGTGCACCCAAGTTGATACAGGGCGGTCTAAAAACAGCACGCTAAATATAACGCCACTTATTGCAGCAAAGTATAGCCATACGCTGCTACGTAATGTAAGTGCTTGGCGCTGGGGGAGTGACACGCTATTAATGGCTGCTGGCTGTTTATCTGCTTGGTTCATTAATTCAAAGGGCATTGTATAGGAGAGTTGAGAGTGTATGAGCTACTAGAGTTAACTACAAGCTCATGCAGAGGGATATTGGTTCGCTAGCAAGTTAACTTATGTTTTTACATTCTCAGATACTTACCGATGTTAAGTGGGATAAAGGGTATTAAAATGATTAACGCCAATATCCTGAGACTGTAACTAACTGCGAGTCACTACATATTAAAGATGTTCATTGTTCACTGTCATTGTTTTTTGAGGCTCTCATCGCTATCGCAATGCAAACACCCGCGCCGCCCCAAGTAATGAGTAGCGCCAATACCATCATTATTATCGCCCCTGCACTCATTCTTTTGGCTCCTTTTCTTGGTTAGCACTTGAAATTAAACTGATAAAAATGGCGGCGAACAACATTACTGCGATAAGTCCCCACCCGAGAAGTAGTTGGTCAGCAATAGGATAATCACCATAGCCATTAGTAAGCGTATTCGTGAGGTTTTTAACTAATAAAATTGCCAACATGATAGGGCTGATAAAGCGTAGACAAATAACCAGCCAATGGCCAATACTAAACTCACTACACTGGTTGGCATACTCACGGATATCGGCAATGTTAAATAACCATGCAACAATGATTAGCTCGACCAGACAACTTGAGAGTAAGGCAATGTTATTAATAAAGTAATCTACAAGGTCGAGCAGTAATAAACCGCCGTGACTTGAAAACACCATCGAGATAACAAAGCCTGTTCCGCAAACCAGTAGCGCGGCTTTTTTTCTCGATATGGCCAGCTTATCGATGACCGCTGACACCACTGCTTCAATAATAGAGATATGCGAGCTTATGCCTGCTACGACCAAGGCGAGGAAAAACAGTGGTCCAAGAATATAAGGGATGGGCAGTATATTAATCGCTGCGGGTATGGTGACAAAGGCTAAACCTACTCCGGATGAAACAACATCTGTAATGGGCTTAGCTTGTTCTTGTGCCATATAGCCAAGTACGGCAAAGATCATAATACCGCTCAATGTTGAGAAACCACAGTTAATCAAAACGGTCATAAAAGCGTTATTATTAATATCTGATTTTTTAGGTAGATAGCTTGAGTAGGCTAGCATGATCGCAAAGCCGACACTCAAAGAGAAAAATATCTGTCCGTAAGCTGCCGACCAAACATTCGCATCTAAAATCATGCTGAAGTCGGGTTTAAATAGGTAGTTGAGCCCTTCCATTGCTCCAGGAAGAAAGACGATGCGGCCAATAAAGAGCAGCACCATAATAAACAACAATGGCATCATAATCTTACTGGCTCGCTCAATACCGCCTTTTACTCCACTATAAACAGCAAAGGTTGTGATGCTCCAGGCGATAGCCATTGGAATTGCGATATGAAATTGGATCGAGCCTAACTTTGTTGGGGAGTTGTCTTTAACTTGTAGGTATTCATTAAAAAAGAAAGCGTTAGTGTCAGTGCCCCAGCTTTGGCTAATGGAGAAGATTAAATAGGAGATAGCCCAGCCAATAATTGCGACGTAGTAGATAGCGATCACTGCGGCAATAAAGACCTGAAACCAGCCCAGCCATTCAAGCCTAAAGCCTAATGAGGCCCCGAGTTTGGCGAATATTTTTGGTGCGGCGCTGCGGTATTTATGACCTAGGCTAAACTCCATGATCATAAATGGAATACCGGCTGTAACCATGGCAAACAGATAGGGAATGAAGAAAGCGCCGCCGCCATTTTCGTATGCCATGTAGGGAAAGCGCCAAATATTGCCCAGACCGATGGCAGAGCCTACAGCAGCCAGAATAAAGCCTGTTCTTGAGTTCCATTGCTCTCTTTGCATTGAACGCGCCTGTCAATTCTCCAACTACATTATTGTAAATTGGGACAACAGAATTAATTTTAGTCAGGTTTATGGATCTTGCTTAGGCAAAAGGATTGTAGGTTATGAAATCACTACTTTTTTAGAGAGAGTGCGGTAGATGAAAAGGGGAAGCGGTGTGGTCATGTTTTTAACGCTGAATACTCATATCAAACACCAAACATCAATTACTAAATCCTCATTACTGATGACTTAACTAGCCTCCCTTATCCCGTGCTCCTTAAATTTGCTTCTCTATTACTAATTTAACCTTGGTAAGCGGCTTCACACTGTTTTACCTGGTCAACAAGTGACTGGTTATAGGGCACATTCAATTTGTGTAACTTGGCTCGCTCTAAAACAAAGCCGTTAATCGCGTTAATTTCAGTTGCTCGCTGGTGGCTCACATCTTGCTGCATGGAAGAGTAATTCTGCGCAGTTAATTCAATGACTTGATAAACACGGTCAAGCAAATACTCCAAGTCTAAGTTGATACCATCGGCAGAAGCTACTTTTACCAGCTCACTTACGGCATTGAAGATAGTGTCGCGATACTCAAGATTGGCAAGTTGGCCGTTAGGGCAGCTGTGGATTGCTGTTAACGGGTTTATCGCCACATTGATGGCGAGCTTTTGCCATAGTAGAGGCAAGATATCATCATACCAACGACTTTGGGGGATGGTGCTGAGTAATATCGCTTTAAGCTCTGTACTTAGCTCTGTACTTAGCTCTGTACTTAGCTCTGTACTTAGCTCTGTACTTAGCTCTGTTCTTCGATCTGCGCTTAGCTCTGCACTTTTCTCAGGTTCTAGCTCTGCATTTTTCTCTGAATTAGGCTCAGTACTTTGCTCACAATCAAGAGTTGGCGCTTTATATGAACCTAATTGAGTGAGGCCCGCTCCGGTCTGTTTTACGTGCCACTTAGCCAGTTTTAACGCCCCTTGAGAGGTTGTACCAAGGCTTAAGCCTCGCTTGCCAAGGTAGGGCTTAACGTCTAAGTGAGGGCCCATGCCATTGTGCAGTAATAAAATATGCGTGTTGTTGGGCAGGTAAGGTAAAACAGCTGTCACAGCAGCAGTCACTTGATAGGCTTTTACACAGACGATTAATAATGTTGTGCGGGTTAAGCTTTGGCGGTAATCATCTTGGCCAATGAACTGGGCACTACGGGTAAGCTTTTGTCCATCAAGTGCAGTAAAACTGACTGGCTGAACATGCGAATGCGCCTCTCGGCTGATAAAACTTAACTCGTACTCAGGTTTATGACTTAGTGATTTAGGGTATAGCGATTTAGCTTGCGGTGAAGTTGGCGCTGTAGTCAGCTCTGGTAGGCCATTACTGAGCTGGTGAAAAATAAGCTGTCCAATGGCACCCGCCCCCAAGATGGTGATCTGTTTGGCGCCTGAGTTTATCGGTGATGATGTTGGCATGTAAATTACTGCGTTATTCGCTATCGGGATCAATGAGTTTGGCGGCTTTAAAGTATCGACAGTAAATCCAGTGAGTAAAATAGAACAGTGATATTCCGATCATATCGGCAATAAAATCTGCAATAGAGGCGCTACGGTAGGATAACTGTGATTGCACCAGTTCAATAAACACAGCGTAGCCAGCTAAGATCACCGCAAGAATGTACCATTTGGGTCTAAACGCTAAGTAAGTTAAATAGGATAAGATAAAGAAGCTGCCAACGTGGCCAACTTTATCGAAATTGGGGATCCCAGTTTGATAGTAGTTTGGCTTAGAAAAAACCAAGTAACTGACCAAGATTAATGTTAACGCAAGCGCACACTTAAATATTGTTTGTCTATTTATCACGTCGAATGTATTTTTGTCATTTGCATCAATCATAAGAAAACCCGTAGATAAAGTCATCAATAACCCGCAAATTCATCAGCTTTTATGGTTTATTTACTTCAAGTTCGGGTGCTCTGTGCGTAAAATATGGCTACAAACATTTTTTAAGGACCAAACTTATGCCTTCAATGGATATTGTTTCAGAAGTAAATGAAGTTGAACTGCGTAACGCGGTTGATAATTCAGTGCGTGAATTGAAAGGACGTTTTGACTTTCGTGGCAAAGAAGCCTGCATCGAATATAAAGATCATATTGTGACCTTAACAGCCGAAGATGATTTTCAGTGCCGTCAGTTGGTCGATATCCTACGTATGCAGATGAGTAAGCGCGATGTGGATCCTAAATCGATGGATGTTGATGAAAAAGCGGTACACAGCGGTAAAACCTTCTCTTTAAAAGTGAAGTTTAAAGAAGGTATCGAAACCTTAGTGGCTAAAAAGCTGGTTAAGCTGATTAAAGACAGCAAACTTAAGGTGCAGTCTTCTATTCAAGGTGACTCGGTTCGTGTGACTGGCAAGAAGCGTGATGATCTGCAACAGGTTATGGCACTTGCTCGCGAAGCAGAGCTTGGTCAGCCATTCCAGTTTAATAACTTCCGTGATTAATTATTCGGTAATTACTCCTTAGTTGCTCGTTAATTAATGGTTTTTGCTCTTCGCGAGTAAACTTTATTTTTTACGACAGAATTAATATGAAGACGCTTAAAAAATTGTATTTTAAGCGTCTTTTGTTTTTACTCTTTCGTTTTAGCTCGAAACTACCTATTTCAGATCAAAACTATCTACTTCAGAGCAAATGCTCTTTGCTAATCGATATGGCTATTAAATATGGTTAGTAGATATGGCCATCAGTTCAGCTCCCAGTAACGAGTACAAGCTTCTTTAGATGCTGGACTCTTTACTTGCATCATCCGGCTTAGCTTCATCTTGCTCTGTAAGTCTTGGGTTTGGCGCATATTTCTGTACTAGCATAATAAGCCCCAGCACTGGGAAGCCAATCAAACTTGCAGCGATAAAGAAGCTGACATAATCATAAGCATCGATATAAGCACCAGAGAAGCCCGCAATAAACTTAGGGAACAGCAACATAATCGATGACAATAATGCATATTGAGTCGCGCTGTAACCACTACTGGTCAAACTCGATAGGTAAGCGATAAATGCCGCTGTTGCGATACCTGCACTGAAATTGTCTACCGAAATCGCAAAGGTTAAGAAAGACACGTTGTAACCAATCATAGCCTGGTAGGCAAATAATAAGTTAGTCACCGCAACCAGAAATGCGCCTAAAAATAGAATCTTCATTGTGCCATAGCGAGCGATTAATAGACCGCCAGCTCCCGCGCCGACTAATGTCATGATCAGGCCATAGATTTTACTTAATGTGGCAATTTCCGTTTTCGAAAAGCCCATATCCACGTAAAACACGTTAGCCATGATCCCCATGACGATATCGGATATACGGTAGCAAGAGATCAGTAATAAGATAAGGATTGCACTGCGGCCATAACGCTTAAAGAAATCGATAAACGGCAGTACACTCGCGGTATAAATCCAAGACAAACTAGCGGCGATGGCTTTGGGGTAGCGGGCTGCAAACTTAACTTTTAATTCAGCTTCTTTTTCATCAGCCTCTTTGGTTTCAACAATCGGCTCTTTACTAAATAGCGTAGTTAAAATACCGATAGACATGAGCCCAGCCATGACTAAGTAGGCTGTTTGCCATGACACTAAACTGTAGGCCTCGCTATTAGGTTCTATCCATGCAGCTATGGTCAGTGCACCTGCTGTCGCTATAATCATGGCGCTGCGATAGCCTACTTGATAAGCCGCTGCGAGTGCTGCCTGCATTTTTACCGGCGCAGATTCTATTCGAAATGCATCGATAACAATATCTTGAGTGGCTGAGGCAAAGGCGACCATTAAGGCAAACAGAGCCAGTCGCTCTAAATCGGCTAGGGGATCGCTTTGACTCATCCCGATAATCGCTGCCACAAGGAGTAGCTGCGCGAACATCATCCAGCCACGCCTACGACCTAGTAGCCGAGTAAATATCGGCAGCGACATCCGATCCACTAGCGGTGACCAAGCCCATTTGAAACCATAAGCTAGTGCTATCCAACTAAAATAGCCAATGGCAGTTCGGTCAACCCCGGCTTCTCTGAGCCAGAATGACAGGGTAGAGAAAACCAGCATCAAGGGTAAACCGGCCGAAAAACCAAGTAACAACAAAACGAGAACGCGTTTATGGCAATAAATTGAGGCGGCGTCTTTAAAGCGCTGAAAGAAAGAGGGCACGGGTGCAGAAGACATAAGGGATCTTTGCTGGAATAGATTCGCTTAGCTTACGGCTGAGCGAGATTAGGTTCAAGAGATTAATCGGTGATTTAGTGAGATGGCAATAAAAAACCCAAACCGACAATAGTGGCTTGGGCTTTGGTAGAGCTTAATAAGCTCTTTTGTGGATATTCAATAGTATAGATACTAAGGTCTGATGCCGATACAGCCTTGAGGTATTTGACCACCAATGCTCAAGTAGTCACAGCAATCATGGATCTGCTTTCGCAAAAACTGATTACCTCGAATAGCCCAACTAGGCCATCTGTCAAAGGCGTGTAATAGGTGCCAAAACACACGTTCCATATCTGTCTGCGCATCACCCTGATGATTGTACATCTGCCATTCTTCAAGGGTGTCCCATAGGTATAACTGGATTTCATTGAAATCGAGTTGATCACTCAAAAACGCTTTTCCATAGAAAGCCAGTTGGGGCGCCTTACCATCAATGAACTCATCCGCTGTCATTGAGCCGCCTCCTTTACTTAACAAAATAAGTATAGGCACGAAATTAGGTTTTTAGCTCAAATAAATTCAAATAAATTCAAATTATTTCAAAATTAATATTGGTAAATCATACTTACGTTAGTCGCGCGGTAACAGTGTCGCATTCTTAAGTACTACATCTTTAACCGGAAAGTCAGGCCACTCTATCTTGGTGTTAAACTCAGTTGGCACGAGTGACATTGCTTGTAGCACTTCCATGCCAGAGGTCACTTCACCAAAAACGGCATAACCCCAACGGCGAGAAGAGGGATCTAACTTCTCATTGTCGACGATATTGAAATAGAATTGGCTGGTGGCTGTATGTGGTTCGGCTTCACGGGCCATTGCGATAGTGCCCGTTAAGTTAGATAGGCCATTGCCAGATTCATTAACGATTGGCTTATCGGTGGGTTTCTCTTCTTTGTTTAAATCTAAGCCCCCACCTTGTACAACGAAATCGCTAATCACGCGGTGGAACAAAGTGTTGTCGTAATGACCTTTTACGACATAGGTGAGAAAGTTATCAACGGTAATTGGGGCGCGGGTTCTATCGAGCTCAACCACAATTTTCCCCATGCTGGTATCAAGTTCTACCTGGGGATAAAGCGTATTAGGCTGAATGTCCACCGCATAGGACAGTTGGCTTGCAGTTAATAAGACAAGTGATGTTAGTGCCTTTGTTATCCAAGTTTTCATAGTGTTCCTTTTAATGGCAAGTTGAATACAGCAAGCCTTGAGTTATATTTATTGCTGAATAAACTGGTTAAGCTCTGGATCGTTAATAATGTCGCGGGTTAGCTCGCCCAGTAGTTTGTTCATTTCTAGTTCAAGCGTAGCAAAGTCGGCGCTAAATGGGCCTTTCAATAGACCTTTAGCACGATAACGTTTGGTCAGTTCTTGATTGGCATTCTTAGCGATCACATTGATGATAATTTGGCTATTAGCTTCAAAGCCAAAGGTGCCTTCATCAACATCGGTTAATAATTGCTCCAACTGTATTTGCATATGATTGACTGAGCTTGGGTCAATTCGGTATCCAGCCTGGGTAAATCCCTCTCTAAAGACTTGATCCATTTGCACTCGAGGCGCTTCACTCGGGCTGATAAGGCGCGCGGCTTTATCACCATCGTTAAAGCGCACGATAAAGTTGGCCGAACGAGTATCAATCGTTTCTAGGGCGACAGGAAGCTCGGCTTCTGTTTGTTGGCTAATGCTAGGAACCTCAGGATTTAAAGCGATATGTGATGGCCCTTGACTAGCGCAACCAGCAGCCGCAAGAGCTGCAGTGATCAATATAAGTAAACGTTTCATTTTGACTTTCATAAACAAGTTTTTAATGGCATCAGCATACCAGAAGATGTAGGTGATTCCAGAGCAAGCCTAAACTTTTGCAATTTAGGTGGTTTTTACTGTTATAGCGGCTGGATAACCCAAGCAAGGCTATTGTAGTATGCAGTGGTAATGGTTTTAACTGTTTTTAGTTTTAATGGCAGTGTAAATCACTGAAGGATAAGAGTGTATGAAGGGAATGATATGCGTATTTTAACAATGCTTGTTGCAGGTTTACTCAGCTGTAATGCTATAGCCACGGAGGCTCCTCATATTTTTGGTGTCAGTGCTGGCTATGGTTTCCAAGATTTAGAACAATCAGATAATCACGATAGCAGTGCTGGTGATAACTTTGTCGTGGATATTTACTACCGCTATATGTGGCACGAAAATGTTGGTCTTGAGGCGGGGTATTTTACCGGAAGTGGTGGTGTGGCGAGTATTTTTACCGGAGTAATCACTCGTATTAACAATATCGAGTATTCAGGATACAGGGCTGCGCTTTATGGAGAATACATGCTATCTGACAGTAATCGCTTATACGCAAAATTAGGCGCGAGTGCGAATGAGCTTTCCTACCATGTAGGCAACTGGGGCAGTGATAAGGTTAATTATTTTGAAGACGATGGAACGGATGTTTATGCCGCAGTTGGCTGGGGAATTAGGTTTAATTCTGGCTTAGGAATGAATGTCGAGTATCAATATGTGCCGGTGCAGGCGTTAGAGGTGCAAAACCTCAATATTGGCTTGAGTTATCGCTTTTAACCGCAAGTAGATTAAGTTTCCGTCGCTGTCCGTCGCAGGCTTCTAAAGTGCTTAGGCGATGTTTTTGTGCTTAGTTGTCTTCAGTATACTTTTCAATTATCGATTAAATAGCAAGGTGTTTGTGGTTACACTTTATTAACAAAAAGTGGTTAAGCAGCTTTTAACCTGAGTCAGTTCCAGTTAGAGTAAAAGGTCGAATTTAATTCTGGAACTCAAGCTTTATGTCTGAGAATAATGTGCCATGGGCGCCTAATATATTGACCAGCTCAGCGGCTCCGCCAAGTTTGACTGATGAGCATGGTCGCGCTATCTACGGGCATTTCGATGGTCCGGTGCCTCACTTGGGTGTGGAGCAGTTCAAGTACTTTGATGAGATGGACAAGCTCGCTTCAAGTCGGTCAAAGCATTTTGCCTATAAGCAGTTCCAGTTTGCTAGCATCGTTACGCCACATTACGTTATAGGGGTCGCACTGGCCGATATTCGCTATGTGGGCAGTGCCTTCTGTTACCTCTACGACATCAACACTGATCAGCTGATAGAAACGAGTTGGCTTAAGCCTTTGGGCCTAGGTTATCAGATGTCTGACTCTCCGATGCAAGGTAAGGCGAAGATAAAGAGTGGTAAGGGGCAAGTTGAGTTTGATATTGAACAAGGGCTTTGGCGCATCAGGATCAATACGTTAGGGATTGAAGCGGATTTAAGTTTACAGCCAGAGCCATTAAGCCTCCCCATGGCGATGTGTAACCCAACGGGCTATAGCGGCTGGACATATACCCAAAAACATAACGCCTTAAAGGTAGCGGGTAGCCTAATCATTAATCATGAGCCGCAACCATTACAAAGAGTCACGGCCGGATACGATTTTAGTGCAGGCTTTATGCGCCGAGAAACCAGTTGGCGCTGGGCAAGTATTAACTGTTTAACTGAAAGTGGAAGTTTGGGGTTAAATTTAGCTGCTGGAGTCAATGAGACTGGCTGTCATGAGAACGTGTTTTGGCATAACGGCGAAAGGCACCTTCTTGGGGCTGTGCATTTTGACTTTATCCGTCAACGAAATAAAACAGACGTTGCGGGAAGCTGGCGAGTGTATTCAGATAATGGTCAAGTGGAGCTGACTTTTACACCGAAAAACTGCCGTCAAGAGAAACTAAACTTATGGCTATTAAAAAGTAATTTTAGGCAGTATTTAGGCCATTTTGATGGCTGTATTATTGATAATTTGGGTCAGAGACATCAACTCGATAATGTTCTAGGGCTAACAGAAGACCATTTTGCACGTTGGTAACTTTGCTACGCCAGCAGGATTAATGACTTTTAGGTATTAGCAATGGATTTACCGCGACAATAAAAACGGCGAGGCAAACCCCTGATATAAGGGAAACAAAGGATAAAAGGATATATAAGATGGATTTTAATTCACTGATCGCACACCCCGAAGTACTACTACTCGTACTCGCCCCTATTTTCTTCATCTGTATTTTACTTGAGTGGTATATGGGCGATAGGCAAAACCGCTTACCTCTTAATGCCCGCTATCACTTGCCTGAGGTAATGTGTAACTTTGCTTTAGCTGCAATGCATCAGCTAACCGACATCCTAACTGGGCTGTTAGTTGCTAAGTTATATCTGATGTTCTTTGGTTGGCGTTTATTTGATATTGAAATGAATGGCGCCACGTTTATTGCGCTAATGGTGGCGCAAGATTTCTGTTATTACTGGTTCCATCGTGCCAGTCACCGCATTCGTTGGATGTGGGCGGCTCATGTTGCCCACCATAGTTCGGAGAATATGAACTTTAGCACCGCATTTCGTCAAAGCTTAATGTATCCAATGGCAGGGATGTGGATATTCTGGCTGCCGTTAGTCATCGTGGGTTTTGACCCTAATTGGGTGGTGTTTGTTGTGTTGTTGAATTTGGGGCTGCAGTTCTTTGTTCACACACAGGCGATCAAGTCTTTAGGTATTTTAGAGTGGGTCATTAATACGCCTTCCCATCATCGAGTGCATCATGGGCGTAACCCACAGTACATAGATAAGAACTATGCGGGGGTTTTGATTATCTGGGATCGCATGTTTGGCACGTTTGCCAAGGAAGATGAGACTGTTGAGTACGGGATCACTAAGCCCATTAACAGTTTTAACCCGCTAGTGGTGACCTTTACTGAATGGCGAGATATGTTTAAAGAGGCGTTTGCGGCTAATTTGACCCCTATGCAAAGGTTTAAGGTGTTATTTGCCCCGCCAGCAACAGCAGTCTCGCAGATAAGCGAGCCAATCCCTAGTAAGCAAGAACTTGGTAAACAAGATCCTAAACATGATGAACAGGTTGTAGACGTTAAATCGTGAGCTCGGTTAGCTAGGACCTGATAGAGCTGAGACTTAATTGAGCTGAGAGCAGATTGATAGGATAAAAAAACGGTGAGCAACAGGCTCACCGTTTTATGTTTACATCAGAATATTTCTTTGGTTAGGCTCTTGGCTTACCGTACAAAGCGCTTTGAGGGTGCGGAGCTTGGGGGCTCGCGTCAATTTCTGAGCCTTGTTCTGCTTCAAGTTCAGTTTCTTGGCTCTTCTTGCTGATTTTTTGTGCCTGCAAAATAACAAACTTGCCGTTCGATGCAACCGTGGTGCAATTCTTAAAAATCCGCTGTAACTTAACGTGATAGGCCAAGTGACGGTTACCGACCACATGTAAAATCCCGCCATTTTTTAAACGTCTAAAGGCATCTAAGAACATCTGCCAAGCGATATGGTCAGTAATGGCTTCACCTTGGTGAAACGGCGGGTTACATAGAACTAAGTCCGGGCGGAAGCCTTCACTCATATTCGTTAAGCAATCATCCCAACCAAAGGTTGCTTGCTCGCCTATCAGTGCTGGATTATCTAACTTATTGAGTGCCCAGTTTTCTCTAGCAGAGGCAACGGCCATTTCAGAGTCATCAATAAAGTGGACGTAGGCTTCTGGGAATACCTGTTTGGCATGTAAGCCTAAAATACCGTTACCACAGCCTAAATCGACTATCGATTTGAATTCACCTTTAGGCATGTTATCGAGCATGATCCGTGCACCAATATCGAGTTTATTGGCAGCAAAGACATTGCTCAGGTTGGTGATCTGCAAGTTAAACTCAGGTACCGACCAAGTTGTCGCTTTTGGTAAAGCACGTATTTTACCATCGCTAATACAAGTGATAACGCGGGTCTTTTTCCATGTCAGACTCGCACTTGCAGGCCCAAGATTTTGGCTAATGGTTTCTAATAATGACTTATTAATTGACTTGGCTTTAGCACCAATCAATATCTGTGTTCCAGCGGGTAAGACATGTGACAATCTATTTAGCTGGTGGGCAAAGTAGTTTAGGTTTTTTGGCAGTTTCATTAGCACGAGCTCAAGTCCTTGAGGGAGCTCATCACGACTATTTACCCAGGTAAGCGACTCATTCGGTAACTGATTACGGCTAAGGTTCTGCGTCGTGCCCAGTAAGCTGGTTTTTGCATCTGTTTCCAGTGTCAGCGGCCAGCTAGGGTCGATTGATATTAGACCGGCGGTCAACGCACCGAAGCTATCATTGACAATCGCAGTGTTAATGCTTGTTTGTTCTGTATCGATTAAATGCTTTATTAGGTGCTCATCGGCAGCGTCCCATGCCTGCAGATTAGACTCTTGTCTGCTAGGGTAACGGAGGAGTTCGAGTTCAATACCCGATACAGAAAAATGTGTCGTCATATGCCAATAAGTACCAAATAAATTAGGGCGCATATTATCGCAGATTTATGATCTCAGGTATATGATGTGAATTATGATATCTGCTGTAGGTTAGGAGGTTTAACGATGAAACAGGGTGATTTAGGGCTTAATCGGCCAGTTTTGTCCGATATTAAACCTTCTCAACAGGCATTATCGACAGCAATTGCTAGACCCCGCTCTGAATGTGAGCCTAGAATTGCAGTGCCTTACACCTTAATTAAGGGCTATCTCAATAGCGCGCAGCAAAAGGCGTTGCTAGACGAGTCTGCGACTTACCCGCTCAATCGTCCTGAAGTGGTTGTTTATGGTAAGCGTTACCCAATTCCCCGTAGCCAGGTATGGTTTGCCGATAAAGGGTGTGACTATTTTTATTCAGGCTTGTTTATACAGGCTGAGCCGTGGCCTAAATATGCCTATAAGTTGCGGCAGAAGTTAGCGCGAGAGTTCGAGCTTAATAGTAATGGTGTATTAGTGAACCGTTATGCCGATGGTCATGAGTCGATGGGCTGGCACAGTGATGACGAAAAGGAGATAGAACCCGGAAGTGATATTGCGTCGGTCACCTTAGGTGCAAGCCGTGACTTTTTTATTCGCCATAAAAAGACTCAACAAAAAATAAGTTTATCTCTTGATAGTGGGGACTTACTTATTATGCATTGGCCCATGCAAAAAGAGTGGCAACATTCACTCCCTAAGCGATTAAAGGTGACAGAGCCAAGATTAAATCTGACCTTTAGACGCTTAATTGTCGGTTTTCATCAGATAGCTTAATAAATAGGTAGCAGAGGGGGGGGGGGACAAATTTAGTTCTAATCGATATCGATAGTGCTGCCAGTTGATCTTTAAAGATTATCGCAGTAACCTGCCGCAATCGCATTTATGCCTATTGAGAACATCGTTATGTCAGTTGAACAGATCATTACCGAAAAACTCACCGCAGCACTTTCACCATCTCACCTAGAAGTGATTAACGAAAGTCATAACCATCACGTACCGCCAAACTCTGAAACCCACTTTAAAGTGATCATCACTAGTAGCGAGTTTGAAGGCAAGCGCCTTATTGGTCGTCACCGTGCAGTTAATGAGGCATTGGCTGAAGAGTTTGCTCAAGGCTTACACGCGCTGTCTATGCACACTTTTACTCCACAAGAGTGGGCGGTTGAAGTAGATGTACCCGCGTCACCAAAGTGTAAAGGGTAAGCCATACTAAGTTAGCATCACTATTATCGGTGAGTTGATGTAATTAAAGCCACGGCATATCGCTGTGGCTTTTTTGTTTCTAGTCCAAACGACCTTCTTTAATAAGGTGGAGTCTAAGTGTTGGCGGCTAATGCCTTTGGGCGGTTTGTTGTGTTATTTGGTTAAGTGTGCGAAAAGTGATGCAACAATGAAAAAAGTTTATGGTGCTTTTATTGACTACGCAGCTGCAGTACGTAAGTATCACTTTAGATCAGTACAAGCTTACAGTCGATTAAGGCAGTAACGAACATTATGCTTATGAGCGATTAGGCCGAATTTGGAGAATTAACATGCCGTTATTAGATAGTTTTACCGTTGATCATACACGTATGAATGCACCCGCTGTGCGCGTCGCTAAATCTATGGTCACACCAAATGGCGATACGATAACGGTATTCGATTTACGTTTCTGTATTCCGAATAAAGAGATCCTAAGTGAACGAGGTATTCATACCCTTGAACACTTGTTTGCAGGGTTTATGCGTCAGCATTTAAATGGCGATGGCGTCGAGATTATTGATATTTCACCGATGGGATGTCGTACAGGCTTTTACATGAGCTTAATCGGCACACCGACGGAGTCGACCGTTGCTGATTCGTGGCTTGCTGCGATGCAAGATGTGCTAAAGGTCGCATCTCAATCAGATATTCCAGAGCTTAATGAATATCAATGTGGCACCTTTGAAATGCATTCTCTTGAGCAAGCTAAAGAGATCGCCCGCAATATTATCGCAGCCGGTATCAATGTTAACCGCAATGATGATTTAAGTCTGAGCGAGGCAATCTTAAAAGGGCTGTAACGGACAAGAATGGGTTACTCAAACACAAAAATGACGGCAGCAGCCGTCTTTTTTATGTTTGAGTTAAGTCTGTATTTTGAAAGCTTTAGCGCTATTTATGCTTAGATGGTCAATTTCATTGTTTTTCTGTTGTGCTTTTCTAGCGCAAAAGGGCAAGTTCACTTCGCTTTATTCAACTCTATTTTTGACCAAAACAAGCTTAAATATGCCTAAAATTATAGATTTAAGCCTGTTATCTGTATGAAACAGTGTTTTGCAACGCTATCCTCGCAAGCCTAATTAATCAGCACTTAGATAAATGTTTAATTTTTATTATATCTAGCCATTTTTTGGTGGAGTATCTGTGGTAAAAGTTAATTAAGCTCTTTAATTGTATGGAGAATGTGGCCTGTAGCTATATTAATAAAATCTTAATTTTCACTGACATTTAACCTGTTTGTTCTCAAAACATTTGCAACCTTTTAAAACAGTCACATTTTTCATGGCGAGCTTGTGATATTTGGGGTAAAATGCGCGCGACCAGCGTGATTACGATCGCATTTCGACGATAAATCTGCGCTAGCTCAACACGAATTAGAGGTTTGTTTAAAAACTTGTGTGTTTAGCAGGAACGCGGCGCATTGTCTTTCCTTCATAACGTAGTGCTTGTGGATATGATTACAATAAAGAAAGGATTAGACCTACCTATAGCAGGTGGGCCAGAGCAAGTTATTCATGATGGTAAAGCCATCAAATATGTAGCTACTTTGGGTGAAGAGTATATTGGCTTACGTCCTACCATGAAAATTAAGGTAGGGGATAAAGTTAAAAAAGGTCAGATTCTTTTTGAAGATAAGAAGAATCTTGGCGTGATATATACTGCTTTAGCCAGTGGTACAATTTCCGAAGTTAACCGGGGCGCTCAGCGTGTTCTGCAGTCTGTTGTCATCGAAGTGGAAGGGGATGAAAGCATCTCTTTTGCTAAATATGACGCCACTGCTATCGACACGCTTGAAACTCAGCAAGTACGTGACAACCTGATCCAATCAGGCTTGTGGACGGCTTTGCGAACGCGTCCTTTCAGTCGAATACCAGGCGTTGATTCTACCGCTGCTGGTATATTCGTCACCGCTATTGATACTCAACCATTAGCAGCAGATCCTGTTGTCGTGATTGCAGAGCATAAAGCTGATTTTGAAATCGGCCTAAAGGTGCTTTCAAAGTTAACCGAAGGTAAGGTTTACCTTTGTAAGGCTGCTGGCGCTGATATTCCAAGTGCTAATGCTCAGGTTGAAGAGTTTGCCGGTCCACATCCTGCAGGATTGCCTGGCACACACATTCATAACCTATTAGCAGCGTCTGCAACAAGAACCGTATGGCATATCAACTACCAAGACGTGATAGCGATTGGTCAGTTGTTTGTGACTGGTGAGCTACATACTCAACGAGTAGTTGCTATTGCTGGCCCTAAGGCTGTTAAACCTCGTCTAGTCCGTACCCAAATGGGTGCAGCAATGGCGCAGTTGACTGAGGGTGAAGCAAGTGAAGGTAATGTTCGCATTATCTCAGGCTCAGTGTTAAACGGTCGCAAGGCTACGGGTCCTCACGCTTACCTTGGTCGTTACCATAATCAAGTAAGCTTGTTGGAAGAAGGCACTGAGAAAGAACTATTTGGCTGGGCTATGCCAGGCAGCGATAAGTTCTCTATTACTCGTGCATTCCTTGGACACCTTTCATCTTCTCGCTTGTTCAACATGACAACGAGTACAGGTGGCTCAGATCGCGCCATGGTACCTATTGGTAACTATGAGCGTGTAATGCCGCTGGATATTCTTCCTACCATGCTTCTTCGTGACCTAGTGTCAGGCGACTACGATGGCGCTGCAACACTTGGTGCATTGGAGTTGGATGAAGAAGATTTGGCACTGTGTACTTTCGTATGTCCTGGTAAATATGACTATGCGTCATATCTACGTGACTGCTTAGATACGATTGTGAGGGAAGGCTAATGGGCTTAAAACAGTTTTTCGAAAATATTGAACCGCAGTTTGAAAAAGGCGGTAAATATGAGAAGTTTTATGCGCTTTTTGAAGCTGCATATACTGTCTTTTATACTCCAGGTCACGTGAACAAGGGGCGTACCCACGTTCGTGATAACTTGGACCTAAAACGTATGATGATTACGGTTTGGGCATGTGCATTCCCGGCAATGTTTATGGGTATGTACAACGTAGGTTTGCAAGCACAAGACGCGTTAGTGGCAGGTTTTGCTGCTCCTGATACGTGGCAAGTTGCTTTATTCGGTATGTTTGGTACTGAGTTGACTGCAAGTTCAGGTGTTGCCGCATTATTGTGGTATGGCGCTTGTTGGTTCTTACCCATATATGCAGTGACATTTGCTGTCGGTGGTATATGGGAGGTGCTATTTGCATCGGTTCGCGGCCACGAAGTTAACGAAGGCTTCTTTGTTACCTCAATCCTTTTTGCACTAACACTGCCCGCAACGATTCCACTTTGGATGGTTGCCTTAGGTATTACCTTTGGTGTGGTTGTGGCGAAAGAGATCTTTGGTGGTACGGGCCGTAACTTCCTCAACCCAGCGTTGGCCGGTCGTGCTTTCCTATTCTTTGCTTACCCGCTAAATATGTCTGGTGACACAACTTGGGTTGTGGCTGACGGCTTCTCTGGTGCAACAGCACTGAGTCAGGCGGCGCAGGGCACATTAGAGTACGGTCTAACAACTGACTGGTGGAATGCATTCTTTGGTTTCATTCCAGGTTCTGTTGGTGAAGTATCGACACTGGCTATCTTGATTGGTGGCGCAGTTATCATCTACACCCGCATCGCTTCATGGCGTATCGTCAGTGGTGTTATGGTTGGTATGATTGCAGTTTCTTACCTACTTAACTTCATCGGTAGTGACACGAATCCAATGTTTGCAATGCCTTGGTACTGGCACCTTGTATTAGGTGGCTTTGCGTTCGGTATGATGTTTATGGCGACAGACCCTGTTTCAGCGTCTTTCACTAATAATGCGAAATGGGCTTACGGTATCTTAATTGGTGCTATGGCGGTATTCATTCGTGTTATCAACCCTGCTTTCCCAGAAGGCATGATGTTGGCCATCT
The DNA here is from genome assembly GCF_052977325.1 of Shewanella sp. 0m-6. NCBI lineage: Bacteria > Pseudomonadati > Pseudomonadota > Gammaproteobacteria > Alteromonadales > Shewanellaceae > Shewanella > Shewanella sp. 0m-6. The sequence goes on along the minus strand of NZ_JBRIMD010000006.1, from coordinate 182,865 downwards.
TGTTCGCTAACCTATTTGCTCCATTATTTGACCATTTCGTGGTTCAGTCGAATATCAAGCGGAGGATTGCTCGTGGCTAGTAATAAAGATTCGTTCGGAAGAACACTGTTTGTTGTTGTTGGCTTATGTTTCATCTGCTCTATGTTCGTTTCGACGGCTGCAGTATTGTTGAAACCTATCCAACAAGAAAACAAATTACTTGATAAGCAAAAGTATATTCTTGAAGCGGCTAATTTGATTTCGACCAAAGATGGTGAAGTCTCTAAGGCTGAGATCTTGGCGCTTTACGACAAAAATGTTGAAGCAAAAGTTGTTTCATTAAGCACCGGTGATTTTGTTGATGGTGTCGATGGCGATACGTTCGACATGAATAAAGCCGCTCGTGACCCTAAGTTATCTTTTGTACCTAAAAACGATATTGCATCAGTAAAGCGTGTAGCAAATGATGCTGTTATCTATCTGGTTAAAGACGATGCAGGTAATCTGGTTAGCGTTATTTTACCGATTAAAGGTTATGGTCTGTGGTCAACCATGTATGCATTTTTAGCATTGGATCCTGATCTAAATACTATCCAGAACTTGGTGTATTACGACTTTTCTGGCTCAGGTGAAACACCTGGTCTAGGCGGTGAAGTACAAAACCCACAATGGGTCGCTAAGTGGCAAGGTAAAAAGTTATACAACGACAAGGGTGAATTAGCGATTACTATCACTAAAAACCCTGCTATTGCAGAGACAGTTTATGGTGTTGATGCCCTTTCAGGTGCAACATTAACCAGTAACGGTGTGCAGTATTCGTTAGAGTTTTGGTTAGGTAAAGAAGGTTTTGAACGCTTTATCGACAAAGCCCGAGATGGAGGACTGAGCTAATGGCTGATGCTAAAGAACTTAAACAGGTTCTAATCGGACCTATCGTCAGCAATAACCCAATTGCACTACAAATTTTGGGTGTATGTAGCGCCTTGGCTGTAACCAGTAAGATGGAAACAGCTTTGGTAATGACAATTGCGTTAACGGCGGTAACGGCATTATCGAATCTGTTTATCTCAATGTTACGTAATCACATTCCTAGTAGTGTACGTATTATTGTGCAGATGACGATTATTGCTTCATTAGTAATCGTGGTTGACCAAGTACTGCAAGCTTATGCATATGATGTTGCTAAGCAGCTATCGGTATTTGTTGGTCTGATTATTACTAACTGTATCGTAATGGGCCGCGCTGAAGCTTATGCGATGAAGACGCCTCCTATGATGAGCTTCATGGACGGTATCGGTAATGGTTTAGGCTACGGTGCAATCTTGTTGTCAGTTGGCTTCGTACGTGAATTGTTTGGTAATGGTTCATTATTCGGCGTTGAGATCTTAAGCAAGATTTCTGACGGTGGCTGGTATCAGCCTAACGGCCTATTGCTGCTGCCTCCTAGTGCGTTCTTCTTGATCGGTGCATTGATCTGGATTATTCGTGTGATGAAGCCAGAGCAAGTTGAAGCGAAAGGATAAGCATAATGGAACATTATATTAGTCTATTAATTCGTTCTGTTTTCATTGAAAACATGGCGCTATCCTTTTTCCTTGGTATGTGTACATTTCTTGCGGTATCTAAGAAAGTAAAAACAGCCATGGGTCTAGGTGTTGCAGTTATCGTGGTACTGGCGATTTCAGTACCTGTTAACCAAATTATCTATCAAGGCATTCTTGCTCCAGGCGCATTAGCGTGGGCAGGTGTTCCAGATGCTGACTTGAGCTTCTTGAAGTTCATTACCTTCATTGGTGTTATCGCAGCTTTGGTTCAGATCCTTGAGATGGCATTGGATAAGTATTTCCCACCGCTATATAACGCATTGGGGATCTTCCTACCGCTAATCACCGTAAACTGTGCAATTTTTGGTGCAGTGTCTTTCATGGTTGAGCGTGACTACAACCTTAGTGAAAGCTTGGTGTTTGGTATCGGTTCTGGTATCGGTTGGGCATTAGCACTTGTGCTGCTTGCTGGTATCCGTGAGAAGTTAAAATATGCTGATGTTCCTGATGGGCTTCGCGGTTTAGGTATTACCTTTGTTACCGCTGGTTTGATGGCTCTAGGTTTCATGTCGTTCTCAGGTGTGTCTCTGTAAAGAGGCACCATAACGACGTCTTAATTTGAACCTTTAAGGATAATTTAATGGGTATTCTTGAATCTACTCCAATCGATGTATATCTCGGTGTGAGTATGTTTACCGCGATTGTATTAGTCTTGGTTTTGGTAATTTTATTTGCCAAGTCAAAGCTAGTTGCAAGCGGCGATGTCACTATCGGCATCAATGATGATGCGAGTAAAGCAATTAAAACAGCCGCAGGTGGCAAGCTACTAGGCGCATTAGCAGAGAGCGGTATTTTCGTATCGTCTGCATGTGGTGGTGGTGGTACTTGCGGTCAGTGTAAAGTCCATGTTAAGTCAGGCGGTGGTGATATTTTACCAACTGAAATGGACCATATCAGCAAAGGTGAAGCTCGTGGCGGTTGCCGTTTATCTTGTCAGGTAAACGTTAAAAACGACATGGAGATTGAGCTGGAAGAAGAGATCTTTGGTGTTAAGAAGTGGGAATGTGAAGTTATCTCTAACGATAGCAAAGCCACTTTCATTAAAGAGCTTAAGCTGCAAATTCCTGATGGTGACTCTGTGCCTTTCCGTGCCGGTGGTTATATTCAGATTGAAGCACCTGCGCACCATGTTAAATATGCAGATTATGATATTCCTGCAGAATACCGTGGCGACTGGGAACACTTTGGCTTCTTCAATCTTGAATCAACTGTTGAAGACGAAACAATCCGTGCATACTCTATGGCGAACTATCCTCTTGAGGAAGGTATCATCATGTTGAACGTACGTATTGCGTCGCCACCTCCACGTAACCTATCTCTGCCTTGTGGTAAGATGTCATCGTACATCTTTAGCCTAAAAGCGGGTGACAAGGTAACGATTTCTGGTCCATTCGGTGAGTTCTTCGCGAAAGAAACCGATGCGGAAATGGTATTTATCGGTGGTGGTGCAGGTATGGCGCCAATGCGTTCGCATATCTTCGACCAACTTAAGCGCCTTCACTCTAAGCGTAAGATGAGCTTCTGGTATGGTGCTCGTTCTAGCCGTGAAATGTTCTATGTTGAAGATTTTGATGGCTTAGCGGCTGATAACGCGAACTTCCAATGGCATGTAGCTCTGTCTGATCCACAGCCTGAAGATAACTGGGATGGATACACAGGCTTTATTCATAACGTACTGTATGAAAACTACTTACGTGATCATGAAGCGCCAGAAGACTGTGAGTATTATATGTGTGGCCCACCAATGATGAATGCTGCAGTAATTGCTATGCTAAAAGATCTTGGTGTCGAAGATGAAAACATCTTATTGGATGACTTCGGTGGCTAACCCTTCTCTTATTGGAGATCTAGGTCAATATGTTTAAGACCTTAGTAAACTGGCTGGCCCTTATCGGGTTAGCCTTTTTTATTTCAGCTTGTACTAAACAAGCTGAAGTGATTTCACTGTCTGGCAACACGATGGGAACGACTTATCACATTAAAGTTGTGCCTAACGAGAAGATGCCAGATCCCCAGTTACTGCAAGCTGAGATCGACCTAGCTTTAGAGCAGGTGAACGATCAGATGTCGACCTATCGACCCAATTCTGAGTTATCTAAGTTTAACCAGATGACTCGTCAAGATAAGGTTGAAGTATCGGCTGATACAGCCAAGGTAATTGCTGAAGGATTAGCATTATATAAAACAACCGATGGCGCCCTAGATATAACACTGGGACCTTTAGTTAACTTGTGGGGCTTTGGCCCAGATAAACGACCGACGCAAATTCCATCAAAGCAACAGATAGATGCAGCGATGGAGCGTACTGGTATTAAGGATATTGCTGTTGACGGTAATAAGATCAGCAAGCAAGACCCTGATATCTACGTTGATCTTTCTTCGATTGCAAAAGGCTTCGGTGTTGATAAAATAGCCGCCTTGTTAGATAAGTATAATCCGACCGGATATTTGGTCGAGATTGGCGGTGAAATTAGCCTGCGTGGTACTAAAGCTGATGGTTCATTATGGCGTATTGCGATTGAGCAGCCTGGTGATAACGGTAATGGGATCCAGCAGGTCATAGCCCCCAAAAATATGGCGATGGCAACATCCGGTGATTATCGTAATTATTACGAGGAAGACGGACAGCGTTTTTCACACCTGATCGATCCGCGCACTGGCTACCCAATAAACCATAGATTAGCATCTGTGACAGTACTGCATGAAGAGTCTATGATTGCAGATGGCTACGCAACCGCTATGATGGTATTAGGTACTCAAGCATCACTAGAACTTGCTAAACGTGAGCATCTAGCGATAATGCTTATTGAAAAGCAGGATGATGGCTTTAAAGTTTTCTATAGTGAAGCCTTTAAACCTTTCGTTACTCAGTAGTTGGAGTCGAATATGAGCACATTTATTGCGGCTTTTGTCGTGTTATTAGGTTTCTTTTTCTTAATGTCGATAGGCTATTTAGTCAAACGACAAGCTGTTGCTGGAAGCTGCGGTGGTCTAGGTGCGCTCGGAATTGAGAAAGCATGTGATTGTGATGATCCATGTGATAAGCGTAAAGCTAGAATGGCAGAACAAGAACGCCGAGAAAAGTTAGAGCAGAACCGTATTATCTAGTTCTGTTGATGGTTCGGTGATTAAGGCTCCTTGGTAGGGGCCTTTTTTATATCTTTTTTATCTAAAGCTTTCCTCTGTTACATCCCGCATGGCAGCTTATGAGTTATGTATCTTACATTGTATTTGAGTTTTTTTATTTCTCTCCCGACTAAGCCCCTCGTTTCACAGTAGAAATTAGCGATTTAATCGCGCTACCCACTTGTTAAGAATTGTAGTGCTAATGAGAATTGTTTTTCTTAATAAATTGTTGAAATATAATGTTTATTTGAACTTGGTTGTTTTTTGTTCTAGCTTATAAAGATTGATATAGATCAATTTAACTAAGGATGAATAGATGAAAGGACAACCTAAGGTCATTAGTCAGTTAAACAAAGTACTGACCAGCGAGCTTACAGCTATCAATCAATACTTTCTTCATGCGCGTATGTATAAGAATTGGGGCTTAGGTGAGCTCGATGAAAAAGCCTATAAGAAATCGATTCAAGATATGAAGCATGCCGATAAACTGATTGAGCGGGTGTTGTTTCTGGAAGGGCTGCCTAATCTACAACAGTTAGACAAGATCCGTATCGGTGAGCACAGCCAGGAAATACTTGAGTGTGACAAAGTGATGCTTGAAGAAGAGTTAGTGGTTCTTCGTGAAGCGATTGCACTGTGTGAATCAATGGCTGATTACGTTAGTCGCGATATCCTAGAAGATCTATTGGAAGACGAGGAAGAGCATTTAGATTGGCTAGAGGCTCAATTAGAGCTTATTTCATTAACCGGTATTCAAAATTACTTGCAGTCTAAGATGGGCTAACTGGAGAGCATTATGAAAGGTAACCAAGAAGTCATCGACACACTCAATAAATTGCTCACCGGCGAGCTATCTGCAATGGATCAGTATTTTGTACATGGTTTAATGTATGAAGACTGGGGGCTAAACGAGTTACACGAGCGGATCTCCCATGAGTCAGACGATGAACGTGAGCATGCTAAAAAGTTGGTGCAAAGAATACTGTTTCTAGAAGGCACGCCTGACGTTGCTAGCCGTGAAGCACTCAATATTGGTAAAGACACTCAAGAGATGCTCAAGAATGACTTAGCCTATGAATATCAAGTTGCCGATAACTTACGCAGTGCAATTGCTTTATGTGAGCTAAAAAGTGATTATGAGAGTCGTGAAATCTTAGAGGTGCTGCTTGAAGAAACAGAGGCAGACCATATGTATTGGCTTGAAAAACAGCTAGGATTAATTGATAAAGTGGGCTTACAAAATTACCTGCAAAGTAAAATGTAACCCTTCGAGTTTGCACAAAAAAAGAGACGTTTATATACGTCTCTTTTTTTGTGCAAACTTTTATTTATAGACTAGGATTACATATTGTTTCGGATGATTTTTGTACAGGGACGTTTGTACAGCCCATATTCAGCTAGTGCAGTCTATGCTAGTTGCATTCGTCGTTTTAATTTTCATATAACGACAGACAAGGATCAAGCCACTCTCTGTATCACTGTTGTATAGCCATGTTAGTGAATGATTAAGGGGCGAACTTATGTTTATTTCTGCAAAATCACCTCGGTTTGACCTCGATGCGCAAAGTCTTATCCAGGTTGAGTATCTCGTTAAATGCATTGAGATATTTGAAAAACAGCAAAATGACAATGAGCTCAACTCAAAAGCTTCAAGTAAAAAGTCGAGCGTTTATAGTGTGCAAAATATTCTATCTAGCGACGAGATAACGATGCTCACAGGCTTATTTAAGTTACGCTAAAATTGGCTAGCGATTTATTTTGCCTTTTGCCTTTCTATGTAGTCGATCTCACCTAATATCTTGCGTAAATGAAAGGCTTTAGCTTTATATCGTTACCTAGTTAACTTATGCCACTTTCTTCGATAGCCTGTCGATACGCTTCAGTGCTTATTTCCCCCTTTAATCTACATCTTTTTCTGTTAGATTTATGACTGCCTGATAACAAAATCTACTCATAAAATATAACAAAGAGGGGAGTCGATGCAGTGGTTTAAACGTTCATTGAGTCTACAGCTGGTGGTTACGATAGTGGGTGCACTTGCAGTGTTATTTACCGTCGTTGCGCTTTTACTGGTCAAAAATGAAAGCGCCAGCACACGTCAACAAATCGATAATGACTTAACCAGCCTAGTCCAATTAAAGTCTAACGAAGTACGCAGTTACTTTGCGGCCAAAGGTCAACTTATTCACGCGGTGTTTGCTAACCCAACAGTTGTAGATTGGTTTAGCCAATATAACAGCCGCTTAAGTGATGTTTCAGCTGATCAAGATTATCAATCTATCATCGATTATTTTAAGTATTTTTCAATTCAGGATAGCGATATTAAGTCAGTGTTCTTTGGCTCAGCCAATACCTTTGAGTACTTTGATCTTAATGGGCGCTACAACGATAGTGAGTACTTCACCAATAAGCGCCCTTGGTGGCAAGAAGCCATAGATAAAAACGGCATGTTCGTCGGCGATCCAGCCGTAGATGCTAATGATGGTTCTATATCGGCGACCATAAAAACCGTTGTTAAAGATGAGTCTGGCCGCTTTATTGGTATTGGTGGTATGGATATTCTCATCGATACCATCGGCAGTGAGTTGTTAGCACCGATTAAGTATCAGGATGCGGGCCAAGCTTTCTTAATGACCAATGCAGGCAAGTTGGTCTACTTCCCAGGCTTTTCTGAGGGTTTCCCCCCAGGCTCTAACGCTGCTTTAGTCGATAGCCAGTTTAATGATACCCAAGGCTTTGCCAAGTTGAGTCAACAGATGCAGACACAGGCGTCGGGATTTGGCGAGGTTATATTTAACGGCGAGGCTCAGCGGGTCAGCTTTATAGAGGTCGGCGGGAGTTATCCTGAGCAAAAATGGCACCTAGCCTTCATGCTGCCAACCGCAGTTATAGAAGCACCTGTTACCGATGCGATTGTCAGCTCGATATTATTGTCATTTTTGATTATGGCATTAGTTGGGATGACAGTTTGGGCCACGTTATTACCCTTTAGAAAGCAGGTAAATAATTTATTGTTAGCGATGGAAGACATTGCCGAGGGAGATAGCGATCTTGCTAAGCGCATCGACATGAATAGAGAAGATGAGCTGGGTAAGCTCGGTGATGCATTTAACCGTTTTGCGGCGAAGGTGCAGGGCATGCTGCAGGAGACTCGTGAGCTAACGCTGCAAGTAGAGCAAGGTGTGAATGATGCGTCTGCTGTGAGTCGTCAAGCATTGCAGTCGGTGAGTCAGCAAAAACAAGAGATAGCTTCTGTGGCCACGGCCGCAACCGAAATGGCACACACTAGCCAAGAGATGGCCGCAAGTGCCCAAAGAGCCAGTGAATTTGCTGATAAGGCGCAGATTCAGTCGAGTGAAGGCAGTGAGATTGTCGCTCAAGCGACTCAAGGCATGCAGGCGTTATCTAAACAGGTGATTGATGCGGCAAAGGTCGTTAAGCAACTTAGAACCCGTTCTGAGCAGATTGGCGAGGTACTTAATGTTATTCGTGGTATCGCAGAGCAAACAAACCTGTTAGCACTTAACGCAGCGATTGAAGCGGCGAGAGCGGGTGAACAAGGCCGAGGCTTTGCCGTTGTGGCGGATGAGGTAAGAACCTTAGCATCTCGTACGCAAGACTCGACCGCAAACATTCAAGAGATCATCCAGACACTACAACAAAATGCCAATGAGGCTGAGCAAGTGATGGAGTCAGGGGTTGAGCAAGCCAATATGGGGCAAGATCTTACCGCTAAAGTTGAAGTGGCACTGGATAGCATCACGAGTGCCATCGAAGCGATTCAGCAGCAAACCATAGAGATCTCCACCGCTGTAGGTCAGCAAGCGATTGTGGCCGAAGAGGTTGCTTGTAATGTTGAAAATGTTCGCGCGTTATCGGATGAGTCGTTAGCAGCGAGTGAGGCACTATCAAATAACTTTGACGAATTTGCACAGGTGAGTCGATCCCTCGGTGACAACATTAAGCAGTTTAAGATCTAGACTTAAAATGACAGCATTTTGAAATCTGACTGAGTTTACATGTGACTGAGTGTTGAAATGGGAAGCCAAACGGCTTCCCTTTTTATTGCCTAGGATTAATCGATCGCCCTGATCAACAAGGGCGAATGGTTAGCTTAAAACAGGCTAAAGGTATGCTTTTTATTGAATACTGTTTTTATATACAGTAATATTCTGTACGGAGGATATTGGCTTGCAAAAAATTATTCACGTCGACATGGACTGCTTCTATGCAGCGGTGGAGATGCGTGACTTTCCTGAGTTAAGAGGCAAACCTATTGCTGTGGGAGGACGCAGTGATCGCCGTGGCGTGATCAGTACCTGTAATTACGAAGCTCGAGAATTTGGGGTTCGTTCAGCCATGGCGTCAGGCTCAGCGCTAAAGCTTTGTCCTGACTTGATATTAGTCCCTGGGCGTATGCAGGTATATAAAGAGGTTTCTAGCCAGATTAGGGCTGTATTTGAACGATATACTGACTTGATAGAGCCTTTATCCCTTGATGAGGCTTATCTTGATGTGACAGAGAGTCCCCATTGTAAAGGCTCTGCGACCTTGATGGCCGAGGCTATTCGAGCCGATATTTTAGCCGAGACCGGTTTAACTGCTTCGGCAGGCATCGCGCCAGTTAAGTTTCTTGCCAAGATAGCATCCGATTTAAATAAACCGAATGGACAATATGTGATCCGCCCAGACATGATTGATGAGTTTATAAAAACCTTACCACTGATAAAAATTCCCGGTGTTGGCAAGGTGACCGCTAAAAAGTTAGCCGATCTGGGGCTGCATACCTGCAGCGACATTCAGCTTTATCCTGAAGCTAAGCTAATAGAAGGGTTTGGTAAATTTGGAGCAGTGCTGATTGAGCGCGCTAAAGGGATAGACAAGCGAGCGATTTCGCCCAATCGTGAGAGAAAATCAGTCGGCGTTGAAACTACACTGGCTAAAGATATCCATACCCTTGAGCAATGCCGTGCGGTGATGCCACAACTTATTCAAGAGCTCGCAGGGCGGGTGAGCCGTAGCGCTAAGGATAGAGTGATCAACAAGCAAGTGGTTAAGCTAAAATTTGAAGATTTTAAGCAGACCACGATTGAGCATCGCAGCGATGAGATCTCGGTGAATCTGTTTTATCAGCTACTGGAGCAAGCGATGGAAAGGCAAAATGAGCGAGGTATTCGCTTATTGGGTGTATCGGTCGGTCTCGCCTCGAATAGTGTCGCTTCTGAGCATGATGATATAGATAGCTCGCAGATGGATTTAGGTTTTTAAGCACACCGTCAGAAATAGCTCATATTTTAGTTTTACTTCGACGTTAAAGGCTAATAATAGCTGCCAATATTGGCCAACAGTTGTGATGTTAACGGTAATGTTAATTTTTTCATCAGGGCTGTGTGGGTAACAATTACTTAGGACTAAAGCGCCAATTGATACCTTATCCTCTGCTATAGATAGTAAAGGCCACTTATGACTAAGTGGCCTTATTCTTATAAAGCTGTTTTATTGATTAGCCTTTAACTAGTGTACGCTCCAGTACCGCTAACAATAGCTTCCAGTATTGGCCAACAGTAGTAATGTTAACTTTTTCATCAGGGCTGTGTGGGTAGCGAATGGTTGGGCCAATAGAAACCATATCCATTTCAGGGTAAGGCTTCTTAAATAGACCACATTCAAGACCTGCATGGATCACCATAATCGTCGGCTCTTTGTTATAAATTGCCTCGTAGGTTTCGCGTACGCTTGCCATAACTGGTGAGCTATTGTCTGGCTTCCAGCCTGGGTATGCACCACTAAATTCAACATTCGCTCCAGCAAGGTTAGCCAGTGAGCTCAATACGCCTTCAACTTCTTCGCGACCTGAATCAATAAGAGAGCGAATTAAGCATAAGATTTGCACGCTATTGTCATCGGTACTGATCACACCCACGTTAAGTGATGTCTCTGTAACACCTTCTACTTCGTCACTCATGCGAATGACGCCATTAGGGCAAGCATTAAGCACGTCAATTAAGATCTGTTGTGACTCTTCACTCATGACCTGTTTTTCTGCTGGGATCTCTTCTAGCGTTAGAATCGTACCTGGATCGGCGATGGCTAACTCTTGACGAACTAAGGCTTGAAACGCTGAAACACGCTCTTGCAGTAAAGCCAAGTTTTCAGGAGGAAGCATAAAATTAACGTCTGCTTCACGTGGAATGGCATTGCGCAGTGAGCCGCCAGTAAACTGAGTTAACTCAATAGCCAGTTCATCGCCATGGTCAAACAGGAAGCGGGCTAAAAGCTTGTTAGCATTACCACGACCTAAATGGATGTTAACCCCTGAGTGGCCCCCTTTTAGGCCCGAGATTGACAACTTATAGCTGGCATTGGTCGGTTCTGGCGATTGCCAAACCATAGGTACTGATAACTGTGCGTCAACACCGCCAGCGCAGCCCATGTAAATCTCACCTTCTTGCTCTGAGTCGGTGTTGATCAAGATTTCAGCATCTAACATGCCAGCTTCTAGACCAAACGCCCCAGTCATGCCTGCTTCTTCATCAATTGTCAGCAGTACTTCTAGTGGGCCGTGAACAATGTCATCGGCGCCTAAAATAGCCAGAGCAGATGCCATACCAATACCGTTATCAGCACCTAAAGTTGTACCATTTGCTTTGACCCAGTCACCATCAACATACGCTTCAATAGGATCTGTTTCAAAGTCGTGAACTTTGTCTGCGTTCTTTTGTGGCACCATATCAATATGGGCTTGTAACACTACGATTTTGCGGTTTTCCATGCCGGCGGTTGCGGGCTTTTTGATGATCAGGTTGCCAACTTTATCTTCGACAACGCTCAGCTGCTTATCTTTAGCCCAAGCTTGAATATGCGCACTCAATGCTTGTTCATGTTTAGATGGGTGTGGAATAGCACAGATCTGCTCGAACCATTGCCAAAGTGCTTGTGGTTGTAATTGGTTTAAAGTGGTCACTTAAAAATCCCCTGTTCTAATAAAATCACCCAAGTGCTATTAAGTCGTCGATTTTATTTAAATCGATAGCGCGCTGGTGCGGGTGTGGCGGAAAATGCACACAGTCTAGCATAGTCTTTGGGCGCCGCGGAGTCGTTTGCAATGGCTTTAAATCTTACGTGGCAGGCAAAGTTTCCATAATCATTTTCATGCACATTAAAGTCGTTGGTAATCTAAGCACAATAGAGGAATAATGCCTGAGCAAATGAGTCGTTTTGCCAAATGGGTTATGAGGCAAAATGGCAATATAAAATATAATAAGGAAGGGTTATGGGGTCAGTTAAGTTTATTGATGTAGTTGAACAAGATGCTATTTTTGAAGGTCATGGTTGGGATGCGCTGGTGGTGGTTACACCGGACTTGGACTCGATACAATTTGAAGAGATATCCTTGCTGGCTAATCATGGCCAGAAGGTGGATAAGCGAGTTGGCAAATCAGCCACTCTGCTTTTTGCGCCAGGCATGGCGGGTGGACGTCTTATTGTTGCACCGGTTACAAAGGCTGATGATGACTATCAAGATGTGCGGGTGTTTGCTGATGCAGCAAGGCAAGGGATCAAGCTTGCTAAAGAGGCGGGGGCAAGACGACCGCTGTTACTCGTTAATGGCTTAGCTGAGCATCGTTATCAACATGCCGAGCAGGTTGCAGCGCTCGCTTGTGGGCAGGAACTTTGGCAAGCACTAGAGCTTAGAGAAGCCGGTGGAGCCGATGAGCCGTTAGAGGCAATTGGCTTATTAGGCAGCGAACACACAGGTGAAATGTTAACGGCGATTGAGGCTGGTCGTAGCCTGGCTCGTGACTTATGTGGTACAGAGCCTGAGCGTATGTCAGCGCCAGCCTTTGCGGATTATTGTCTAGATGCGTTAAACGATCTTGGGCTGGCAATCAGCGTGGTTGAAGACCGAGATATTCTTGAGCGAGACTACCCGCTATTAAGTGCCGTTGGTCGCTCTTCGTTTGCCGTACTAAGGCATCAGCCTCGCGTAGTTAAGCTTGAATATGTTGGTGAAGGCCCAATTGAGCGTAGCTATTTCTTCGCTGGAAAAGGTGTGGTTTATGATACTGGTGGAGCAGACTTAAAAATTGCTGGTGGTATGGCTGGCATGAGTCGCGATAAAGGTGGTGCGGCAGCAGTAGCTGGACTAATGAAAACTATTGGTATGCTAAAACCTAAAGGTATACGCATCGTTGCTGAGCTGGGGCTCGTTAGAAATAGCATAGGTAGTGAGGCGTTTGTTACCGATGAAATTATCACCAGCCACGCAGGCAAGCGGGTGCGTATTGGTAATACCGACGCAGAAGGGCGTTTGGTGTTAGCCGATCTATTATCACATTTACGTTTAAAAGCCGTGAATGCCGTCAAGCCACAAATGTTTTCAGTGGCCACATTGACCGGCCATGTGGTTCGCTGTTTCGGCGGATATACCGCAGCGGTGGAAAACAGTGTTGCCAAGCAGGCTAATGTCGCATCTGTTATGCAGCAACAGGCCGCACTTTGGGGGGAGCCTATCGAGGTATCTCAGTTACGCCGTGATGACTTTAGTAAAATTGTCGACCCGTCGGCAGCCGCAGACATGTTGTCGTCTAACAACGCGCCATCTTCTGTCACCGCGCGTGGCCATCAGTATCCAGCAGCATTTTTGATTGAAGCTTCTGGATTGAGTGGTCATGGTTTAAATGCGGCTCTGCCGATTGCTTACACACATTTAGATATTGCCGGTAGTGCAACGGAAGGTCATCCACAATATGGATCACCAACCGCCACACCATTAGTTGGATTGTTTAAATACATAACGGAAAGTTAAACCGAGCAAGATTGCTCTCAAGCAACAACCTCTAACTGTCTAGCGCTTAACTGCGCTTGATAGTTTGCTTAAAGCTGGCGCTCAAGTGCCAGCTTTTTTATTTTAGGCCTGAAATAAGCACAAATTGAGCTACCTCTATTTAGCCCCGCTCGATTTAGCTCCCTTAATTTCAGATCTTTTCGTTCAGCCTCTGCGATAGCTGTAGATAAAGGTACAAAATGACTCAAATAGAGCAGAGTTACAGTTAGGTTTTGTAATAAAATAACGTAAAGTGGCTTTTTTACGCTTATTTAATAAAAAAGCTTGTAATAAAACTACAAATACCTATAATTGCTTTCGTCGGATAAGCAATGGTGCTTAACGACACTTAGTCTATCCAGGATGGATAATTCTCCAAGGAATCGAGCGACAAGTTGACTCTACAAGCCAGCGAACGGCTTTTACGAAAGTAGAGCATTAGGAATTCAACTTTGTTTGGAGTATTAATTATGTATTTTAGTAACACTATTTATTCGCAAAGCTTTTGGTTAAACACTGAGAGTATGCGTGGCGGTTTATACGCCATGACTTTTAAGGGCTAACCCTCCTTATATAAAGTCGCATCAGTTTCCATCAACCTTTATTGTATCTTTTAGATACTTATAGACCAAGTCGCAGATAGCCCGAGTTAGTATACTTCCGCTGTTTGCCATTGATTATCGCTAGCGCGCTAACCAATTTCCACTAGGAACACTTGAAATGTCTTGCCCGCTCATTGAGCGGGCTTTTTTTTAGCTTAAACTTGCACTTTTACCTGCTAAGCGCTTAAATCTTGTTCGATAGTTGTAGTATTTTTGATCGCGAAAGATAGCGGGTTGTGAAGCTTCACATTATACACGGGTGTTTTGTGATATGTGTCACTACACTGTGTCGTAAAATTACCGCTGTGACAGTTTTTGAGCATTATTTACAATAAATACTTGTAATAAAATTACGCGGGCTTATAATTGCTCTCACTGGTTAAGCAGAGCTTTCCAGTTTGTAAGTCTATCCAGGACGGATCATTCTCCAAGGAATCGAGCGACAAGTTGACTCATTAAATTAGTTTGGCTCAACCCCATTGGCTAATTTAATTTGAGATGATATTAACAACTTTGTTAGGAGTACTGACTATGCCTTATACAGGGCAAACTACGATTTACTGGCAAAACACTTGGTTTAATTCAAATGTTTTGCGTGGCGGTTTATACGCCATGACTTTTAAGGGCTAACCCTCCTTAAAAGTAGTTCCATCATCCATCATCCATCAACCTTATAACACCCTTTGGGTGTGTTTAGACCTCAAGTTGTATATTGACACAGTTGATATGCCATTGATTAACGCTGGCGCGCTAACCGATTTCCTTATGGAACACTTGAAACATGTCTTACCAGCTCTTTGAGCTGGTTTTTTTTGCCTAAATTTTAATGGATGCTAAAGGCTGGTGGGCGTCAATACCGATATTGCAATGAATTAACGCCAGCAACATTATGCCGATTTCCTTATAGCGCTTTGTTAGAGATAGTTGAAACATGTTTTGCCAGCTCTTTGAGCTGTTTTTCTGCTTTGGATTTAGAACTCTCATTTTATAAGCATTGCCAACACTGCAGTGGTGTTTAGTTTGGCCGCAAAAAAGTCGAGTAATGATTCAAGCTTTGACACCCAATATAAATGGCAAGTTCTACTTCCTCTGACTAAACTTTAGTGAATGCTGAAGTAGGAGGTTGGTATGCCGCGGGCAAGAAGTACCTTAATTAGCCTTGAAGATACGCCGTATTATCACTGTTGTAGCCGTGTAGTTCGACGCGCCTATTTGTGTGGTGATGATAAATACACAGGCAAGAACTATGACCATCGCCGTGGTTGGGTAGAGTCGCAAATTCTGAAGTTAACAGAGGTGTTTGCGATTGATGTCGCAGCCTATGCAGTGATGAGTAACCACCTACATGTCGTACTCTATATTGACTTAGAAACGGTGAATACCTGGACGGATAGGGATGTTGTTGAACAATGGCATAAGCTGTTTAACGGTACAGACTTAACTCAAAAGTTTGTTAAAGGTGATGTGATTGAAGCATGCATGGTCGCAGTATTAAAAAAACTCATTGCGACTTATCGTTCACGCTTAAGTGATATCAGTTGGTTTATGCGTTGCCTTAATGAACCGATAGCAAGGCAAGCAAATTATGAAGACAACTGTACTGGGCATTTTTGGGAAGGACGCTTTAAGTCACAAGCATTACTTGATGAAGCCGCAGTACTTGCCTGTATGGCCTATGTTGAGCTTAATCCTATACGCGCCAAGGTGGTTAAAACACCTGAACAATCAGACTATACCAGCTTGCAACTAAGAGTGAAGGCTGCATTAAAGGGCAAGCAGCCTGCCAAGTTACTGCCCTTTCTTGGTAATGAAAAAAAGTATCAACCGAAAGGCATTAACTTCTCGTTTGAAGATTACCTAACGCTTGTTGATGAAACGGGTCGAATCATTAGGGATGACAAGCGAGGAGCCATTTCTGCTAATGCAGAAAAGATTCTGAATACACTCAATATTGCTAGTGAGAACTGGGTCAAGCTTGCTACAGATTTTGGTAAGTTGTTCCATGGGCCGGTTGGTTCGTTACAGGAGTTAACTGACTACTGTGAACACCTAGAAAAGCGACGACGACATTTCGCGCGCAGCTGCGAGTTCCTCCAGGCAGGTTAAGCATTCACACAATCTTCTTATTTAGTTTATAGAATCATTCTATGAGCTAACTCTCTTTGTTTAAAATCCATTACTTTTCAGCAAAAGCATCGCTAATTGATACTGTCTTATCTTTAATCGCCAATCTGGAAATATGACTTGATAGTTTTATGTGGCTTGGAATCTCAATCTGGCAAGTTGGGGCTATCTTGTTGATTTAACATGGGTGGCTTGAATTAAACTACTAGTCAGAAAATGATACGTGCGATCAAAACTTTGAGAAAACAGAGCGTTTACTCGATGGATTTAATGCATTTGTATCCACGCTAGCCAACATAACGCCATACCCTTTTTCTAGAGAGATATATGGTATTTCTTCAAAGCGTGGTAATAAGTTCCAAGTGTCAATTTCAATGATACTAGCTGGTATTTATAAAAAGTTAGTGGAGTCCGGCTTTGACTTTGGGCTATTAGAAAATGCTACTAACTTAGAAACTTTCTCAATAGAGATTACCAGAATATTAAATCAATCTCATTTAGAAGACCCAGAGTATAAAGCTTCTACTACCAACCCTGTAGAAATTGAGAAAACCGTCGAGTCATTTGAGCTAAAGTTGGTATAAAAAGCATTTAAGAGTGATTCCCATAAAAGATAGGACAACCTTAACTTCCAATGTCAAAGCTTGTGCTTTTCTAACTCGGTGTAGATACGGCCGTGACCGTCCATGACATAGACGTCATGGCCGAGCTTCCAGGGATGGACTTGCTGCGTGTCACGGCAGTGTCTGCATATGCGCTGGCCGCAGGCCATTGGAACCACTTTAGCTGATTGTCATGCTTGGCCTAAAAATAACATTATGGCTATGCTATACAATCTCTCGGGTGCGGGCGAAGCGCCGCGACTTTAGTTGTTCGACGCAATCTAACTTGAAATCCTTCAGTGATTTGGAAGTTCACGATCTTTTATCAAACGAAGTTTGATTGCTTTAATTTTTAGACGAAGTCTAACGTTAATCGCTGACATGCCAATTGTTATCAACAACAAAACAATCAGATCACTGAAGCAGGCTAAAACTGAACTGAGTAGCCTCCCGAATTGCCAAACTCAAAAATAAACATGCGTTTTAAATATCTAGCCTCTGGCCTAAAGCCTCCGTATAATCGCTTCGAAATGTACAAGTTGGACAGTTATTGTACACCTCTATATGCGTGCTTTATCAACCTAGACTCCCTGTAAATAAAACTATTATTGTTTCATAAAAAGAAAAGTCATACTTAAGTGCTCTCAATGAGTACACCCTACAAATCAATATAATAAAAAATAAGGGACTCAGCTCCATGCTAGAGAAAATATTCAAATTAAAACAAAACCAAACTTCGTTAAAACAAGAAGTCGTTGCGGGCCTAACAACATTTTTGACCATGGCCTACATTATTTTCGTTAATCCTATGATGCTCGCTGATGCCGGTATGGATCATGGCGCCGTATTCGTTGCGACCTGTTTAGCTGCCGCCATTGGTTGCTTTATCATGGGTTTCGTTGCCAACTATCCCATTGCGCTGGCACCAGGTATGGGATTAAACGCTTTTTTTACCTATACGGTTGTTGGCGAGATGGGCTATTCGTGGGAAACCGCGCTGGGTGCGGTTTTCCTATCGGGGATCTGCTTCTTAGTGCTGTCTTTAGTGCGGATCCGTGAATGGATAGTCAATAGCATCCCTATGTCTTTGCGTTTTGGTATTGCAGCGGGTATCGGCCTATTTTTAGCGCTTATCGGGCTGAAAAGTGCGGGGATTGTGGTTGCGAGTCCTGCAACCTTAGTCACCATGGGAGATGTGACTGCATTTCCTGCCGTTATGGCGGTACTGGGTTTTTTCTTGATTATTGCCATGGTGCACCGAGGTATGAAGTCGGCAGTTATTGTTAGTATTCTTGCCGTTACCGCATTAGGGCTATTATTGGGTGATGTGCAGTATCAAGGCGTGGTTGCTATGCCACCTTCAATAGTACCAACTTTTATGAAGATGGACCTATCGAGTGTGCTTGAGATCAGTATGTTGTCGGTGGTGTTTGCCTTTTTGTTTGTCGATCTGTTCGATACGTCCGGCACCTTAGTTGCAGTGGCTCAGCGTGGTGGTTTCTTGGATGATAAAGGACGCCTGCCACGCCTTAATCGTGCATTGACTGCAGATAGCACAGCCACCATCGCCGGTGCCATGCTCGGTACGTCGACCACTACCAGTTATATTGAGAGTACCGCCGGTGTGAGTGCGGGCGGGCGCACAGGGTTAACGGCTATTGTGGTTGGCTTGTTATTTCTCGGCTCGCTGTTTATCTCTCCTTTGGCTGCTATGGTGCCTGCGTATGCGACTGCTGGAACGCTATTTTATGTGGCAATCTTAATGATGTCTGGGCTGGTTCATATTGAGTGGGAAGATATTACCGAGGCAGCGCCAGTCGTTGTGGTGTGTATTTTAATGCCGCTGACATTTTCAATCGCTACAGGCATTGCGATGGGCTTTATCTCATATGCGGTCATTAAGTTGATGAGTGGACGTTATAAGGACTTAAGCGTTGGCGTGGTGATATTAGCAGCTCTATTTATTGCTAAGTTTATTTATGGCTAGCGCTTAATTGACTTAAGCTGCACACACAAAAGCCGCACTCGCTGTGGCTTTTGTGTTTATGGGTATTAGCTCTGACTGTTAAAAAATCTCGCGTTAAATTTCAATATTCTGCTAAATTTCCTGCCATTTTTACGAGAAACCCCTAATTCAGCCTTTTTTTTCAGTTTCTTTGTTGGTGCTTACTACCAATTCAAACCTAGATTGGGTATAAGGTTTTATTCAATGTAATTTTGTTAGCAAATAATGAACTTAAGTGAGATTAGTTACCGCCGCGTAGTGGTTAAATTGGGAACAAGTGTACTGACATCTGGCAGCTTAAAGTTAGATAAAGCACACATGGTTGAATTAGCACGACAGATGGCTTGCTTGATGAAAGCTGGCGTAGAAGTCGTTTTGTGCACCTCGGGAGCAATCGCTGCGGGTAAAGAGCATTTAGGCTACCCCAAACTACCCGATACCATAGCCAGTAAACAGCTGCTCGCTGCGGTAGGGCAAAGCCAACTTATTCTTGCTTGGTCTCAGTTATTCAGTATTTATGGTTTGCATGTCGGCCAGCTATTGCTGACCCGCGCCGACCTGCATGACAGAGAGCGCTACTTAAACGCGAGAGACTCTCTTAATGCACTGCTTAACAATGGCATTATTCCCATTATTAACGAAAATGACGCCGTAGCAACGGCCGAGATTAAAGTGGGCGACAATGATAATTTATCAGCCAGAGCCGCACTGTTATGTGATGCGGACCTATTGATCTTATTGACCGACCAAAAAGGTTTGTTTGATGCTGATCCGCGTAAAAATCCGGATGCAAAGCTGATCACTGAAGTTCAAAATATTGATGATAGTTTACGCATGCTGGCTGGTGGCGCTGTTTCTGGGCTGGGCACTGGTGGCATGGCGACTAAGCTCGAGGCTGCAGACATTGCACGCCGTGCTGGTGTTGAAGTGGTCATCGCGTCAGGACATCATAAAGATGTGATTCAAAACGTGGTCTGCTCAAAACCTGTCGGTACTCATTTTACCGCGCTTGAGCACCCGCTTGAGAGTCGTAAACAGTGGATTCTGGCAGGGCCTAAGGCTCGTGGACAGCTGGTACTTGATAGCGGCGCAATTGGCGCAGTCACCGAGAAAGGCAGAAGCTTGCTCTCTAAAGGGATCATCGAGGTTAACGGTCTTTTTCAGCGCGGTGATACCATAGAGCTTGTTGATACAAAGGGTAAGGTTTACGCCAAAGGCATGAGTCGATACGGCTCACTAGATGTCAGTAAAATTGCTGGTAAGCACTCTGATAGCATCGAAGAGATGCTTGGCTACGATTATGGTGATGCAGTAGTTCACCGCAACGACATGGTGGTGTTATGAATAACGAAGAATATTTAACGGCTTTAGGGCAAAATGCTAAGCAGGCAAGTTATGCATTAGCGACACTTTCTGGCAACCAGAAATCTGCACTGCTTAAGTGCATCGCGCAAAAGCTGACTGCCGCAAAAGCAGACATAGTCAATGCAAACCTGCAAGATGTTGCTGCCGCTAAAGCCAATGGCCTATCTGATGCGATGATCGATCGCTTGTTGCTTGATGAAACCAGACTGATGGGCGTGATTAGCGATATTGATAACGTGATTGGCCTGACCGATCCAGTCGGAAGCGAAATTGATAGCCGCCTTTTAGATAACGGTTTGCGCTTATCACGCAGGCGTGTGCCGCTTGGGGTTATTGGCGTTATTTATGAAGCGCGTCCAAATGTTACCGTCGATATTGCAGTGCTAGCCCTTAAAACCGGTAATGCGGTGATTCTGCGTGGCGGTAAAGAAACGTTAGCGTCGAACAAAGCCCTATGCACTGTGATCCGTAGCGCTATGGTCGAGCACGGTTTATCAGAAGATTGTGTGCAGCTAATTGATAGCCCTGATAGAAGCTTGGTATCTGGATTATTAAAACTCGATAAATATGTCGATATGATAGTGCCGCGCGGTGGTCAAAATTTACAACGTTTATGCGCCGAGCAAGCCACGATTCCGGTGATCTTGGGCGGGATTGGTATTTGTCATATCTATGTCGATGCTGAGGCTAACTTAGAAAAAGCGATTGCAGTTATTGAAAACGCTAAAGTTCAACGACCTACAGTATGTAATGCACTTGATACCGTGCTTATTCATCAAAGCCATGCCAAGCAGTTTATTCCTCAGTTATGCAAGCACCTTGCAAGCCTTGGGGTTAAGTTTTATGGCTGCGACCAGACGCAAGCGATGTTAAACACGCAAGGGATTGAGGTTTGTGCTGCCAACGACGAAAGTTTTGCCACTGAATGGCTATCGTTAACACTCGGGATTAAGGTTGTTGCTGACTTAAGCCAAGCGGTAGAACATATTCGTACGTTCTCAAGCGGACATTCAGAGTCGATTTTGACTGACAATATCCATATAGCCAGTGAGTTTATGAATGCTATCGACTCGGCAGCCGTCTATGTTAATGCTAGCACTCGCTTTACCGATGGTGGCGAATTTGGCCTAGGTGCCGAAGTGGCGGTAAGCACCCAAAAGTTGCATGCTCGTGGACCTATGGGACTAGAAGCACTGACAACCTATAAGTGGTTAGCGTGGGGCGATTATACCATTCGAAGTTAAATTAATTCGCTTCTGTATCAGCATAAAAAAGCCGCATTGAGCGGCTTTTTTATGCTGATATTTTCTTACACTAATGGGTATAAGTGGGTAAAGGTGGGAATACGAGCGGCTCATAAGTGATGACTTGGTGCAGGTATAGCACCAAGTAGACGATTGCCATCACCGAGGTGTAGATCCTAAAGGGGGTGAGAAAACCTCGCATATGGAAAAAATGACGGTATTGGATCTCCCGGGTAAAATAGAGTGATGGCAGCAAGAAAAAGCAATACAAAAATGCGAAGTACCAAGTGTACGAACGCTCTTGTTGTAATTCATGTATTAGCATAGCAATAGCAAATGCCATTGAGCTCAGCCTGATAAACTTAACGACTTTAGCTTGCCTAAAAAACTTTAATGCATCCATATATTTGTAATACATAACTAATTTCCGTATTGTTACGCAGTTGTTACACTTATACCTAAGCTTGAACTTATTTACAATTGGCCATAGAAAAAAAGTCCATAAGTTGTAGATGAATAACATTAAATGGGTAAAAGAATGATTGTTAGCTGTGTTGACCTGCTACTAACTCTTCGTGTTTAGCCCCATTTTGTTCAGTTCTATTTTTAGTTCAGCTTTAGTTTGGCCCGATTCTGTTTAGTCTAATTTTATTTAGACCGAATCTATTTTATCTCGAATTTAGTTTAGTCCAATGTACATTAAACAGATGAAAAAACCGACTCAAGGTCGGCTTTGTTTTGAAACCATAGTGCTAAGCATTGCTTTAAAGCCATGATATTAGATCCATGGTGTTAGAACGGGGAGGAAGGACTAGTGCAGCCCTCCCTTGATTGGCGTTAGTCTTTCATGCCTAGATATTATGCCTAGATGTTATACAGGGATACGCTTTTTTGCGCGCCACTGACCGACTTTAGGCAATATTTGCTGTAATGCCAGCGCGAATATAATCAAACCTAAGCCTATGTATGTCGATTTTTCAATGCTCTCTTGTAAAATCCAAGCGATAAAGCCTATCGACATCACTGGCGTAATAAATACTAGCGTGCTGATACTCGCAGTGCGCTCTGCTTTCTTTAAGGCGATTAACCAAAGCACAAAAGTAACGCCCATTTCAAACAGCCCAACATATACGCCAGCGAATATGGCTTTTATGTCCCAAGTGGGTAATGACTGAGTCAATAACAGCGCCACCACAATAAAAGGCAGCCCGACCAAAAAGCTTAATAATAGGCTAACAACGGGATCGCCCTTATCTTTAGTATTCACTATCCAGTAAAGCGACCAAAGCAGGGTACTGGTTAACGCAAGCACTACACCAGTCATGCTTTCAAAGTGAACGTTGGTGATATTACCTTTTGTCGCAATAAAGAATACACCGCAGTACGCTACCAGTGCGGCCGTAATGTCACTCTTTCTTAATTTTTGCCCCAGTAATGGCACTGATAATAAAGGTAACAAAATCGCCCAAGTGTAATTTAAGGACAATGCTTGCTGAGCAGGTAAAAGATCATAGGCTTTGAACAGGACTAGATAATACAGAAACGGGTTGAGCAGGCCTGTTTGCAAATAAAACCAAGGTCGTCCCCAAAATTGCTGCTTAATGAGTGACAGCTTTTTTTGGGCGATTAATATCGCACCTAAAGCAAAGATAGATGTAGTCACGGCAATAAACACCAATTGTAAGGGTGTAAAGTGCGCCAAAGCTAACTTAAACGCCGTTGCGACAGTGGACCACAAGAAAATGGCGCCAATGCCAAATACGTATGCTTGATGGGATGATTTCAATGTTTACTACTCTATACAACAAGATGATGACAAAGCGCATAATCCAGTTTTAGCTCTGATATCGTGCGCCATCTTTAAGATTGTATTCATTATACGTTTTACCGTTTTTTTAACCGCGTCCTAGATCAAATTAATGCACTCTTAAGATAAAATTTAAATTTATCCCTTGTATTCATTCTAAACGTCCCAATATAGGGTTTATGAGAAGATTTAGGGTGATAAAAAAGACTTGAAAAGTATTAAGTCTGTCCCCACTTCATAAACCAGATAACAAATTTAGTTTTTAAAAGTTTTTCGGAGGACTCCATGGGTAGAATTATTGGTATCGATTTAGGCACAACTAACTCTTGTGTTGCAGTATTAGATGGCGGCAAAGCACGCGTATTGGAGAATGCTGAAGGCGATCGTACGACACCCTCAATCATCGCATACACTGCTGATGAAACATTAGTTGGCCAGTCTGCAAAGCGTCAGGCTGTAACAAACCCAACGAACACAGTATTTGCTATTAAGCGTCTAATTGGCCGTCGTTTTAAAGATGACGAAGTTCAGCGTGACGTTGACATCATGCCATTCAAAATCATCAGCGCTGACAATGGCGATGCATGGGTTGAAGCACAAGGCAAGAAAATGGCTCCACCACAAATCTCTGCTGAAATCTTGAAGAAGATGAAGAAAACGGCAGAAGATTTCTTAGGTGAAGAAGTGACTGAAGCGGTTATTACCGTTCCTGCTTACTTTAACGATTCACAACGTCAAGCAACTAAAGATGCGGGTCGCATCGCAGGTCTTGAAGTTAAGCGTATCATCAACGAGCCAACAGCGGCGGCACTTGCTTACGGTATCGATAAGAAGCAAGGCGACAATATCGTTGCTGTATACGATTTAGGTGGTGGTACATTTGATATCTCTATCATCGAAATCGACAGTGTTGATGGCGAGCAAACGTTCGAAGTACTTGCAACTAACGGTGACACTCACTTAGGTGGTGAAGACTTTGATAACCGTATGATTAAGTATCTTGCTGACGAGTTCAAAAAAGAGCAAGGTCTTGACCTACGTAACGATCCACTAGCGATGCAGCGTCTAAAAGAAGCGGCAGAAAAAGCGAAGATCGAACTATCGAGCACAACACAAACTGAAGTTAACCTGCCTTACATCACAGCTGACGCAACAGGTCCTAAGCACTTAGTGGTTAAAATCACTCGTGCAAAACTTGAGTCACTTGTTGAAGATTTGATTAAACGTTCACTTGAGCCACTAAAAGTTGCACTTGCAGATGCTGACCTTTCAGTTTCTGACATCAACGAAGTGATTCTAGTGGGTGGCCAGACTCGTATGCCTAAAGTGCGTGAAGAAGTTTCTGCATTCTTTGGCAAAGAGCTACGTCAAGATGTTAACCCTGATGAAGCGGTTGCTATCGGTGCAGCGGTTCAAGCGGGTGTACTATCAGGTGAAGTTAAAGACGTACTGCTACTAGACGTTACGCCACTGTCTCTAGGTATTGAGACTATGGGTAGCATCATGACGAAGCTTATCGAGAAGAACACCACTATCCCGACTAAAGCGTCACAAACATTCTCGACTGCTGACGACAACCAAAGTGCTGTGACTATTCACGTACTTCAAGGTGAGCGTAAGCAATCAAGCGGTAACAAGTCTTTAGGTCAATTTAACCTAGAAGGTATTGAGCCTGCACCACGTGGCATGCCACAGGTCGAAGTGACTTTTGACATCGATGCTGACGGTATCTTGCATGTATCTGCTACAGACAAGAAGACTGGCAAAGCACAAAACATCACGATTAAAGCCTCTTCTGGTCTAAGTGATGAGGAAGTGGACGCTATGGTTCGTGACGCTGAAGCACATGCTGATGAAGATGCTAAGTTCGAAGAGCTAGCTACAGCTCGTAACCAGGCTGATGGCATGGTTCACGCAACTAAGAAGCAGATCGAAGAAGCGGGTGAGGCACTACCAGCGGACGAGAAAGAGAAGATTGAAGCTGCAATGGCTAACGTTGACACTGCTGTTAAAGGCAATGACAAAGAAGCGATTGAAAAGTCTACTCAAGAGCTAATGGAAGCGTCTTCTAAATTAATGGAAATCGCTCAAGCTAAGGCTCAAACTGAGCAAGGTCAACCTCAAGGCGAAGCACAAGCTTCTAAGCCTGAAGATGACGTAGTTGACGCTGAGTTTGAAGAAGTTAAAGACGACAAAAAATAATGACGGGTAATTCCTAAATTATTGTAGCGGGCGTTATGAGGAAACTCTAACGCCCGTTTGTGCAACTTTAGCCAAAAAGTATTAAAAACTATGTCAAAGCGCGATTTTTACGAAGTATTAGGTGTCGGACGTGACGCCAGCGAACGCGAAATAAAGAAAGCTTATAAGCGTTTAGCAATGAAATTTCACCCAGACCGCAATCCGGGTAACAAAGAAGCTGAAGCAAGCTTTAAAGAAGTTAAAGAAGCTTACGAAATTCTAACCGACAGCGATAAGAAAGCGGCCTATGACCAGTTTGGTCATGCTGGCGTTGATCCTAATCGTGGTGGCGGCGGTGGTTTTGGCGGCGGCGGTGATTTTGGCGACGTATTTGGTGATGTGTTCGGCGATATCTTCGGCGGCGGACGCCGCGGTGGTCAACGTCAAGCTGCGCGCGGAAGTGACTTACGTTACAACTTAGAGTTGTCTTTAGAAGAGGCGGTTCGCGGCTTAACCAAAGAGCTACGTATTCCAACATTAGCGGCTTGTGATGTGTGTGACGGCAGCGGTGCTAAGAAAGGCTCCTCGCCAACAACTTGTGGTACCTGTCATGGCCAAGGCCAAGTACAGATGCGTCAAGGTTTCTTCGCAGTGCAGCAAGCCTGTCCAACCTGTCATGGCCGTGGCAAAATCATTAAAGATCCTTGTAACAAGTGTCATGGTGAAGGTCGCGTAGAAAAGAGCAAGACCTTATCAGTTAAGATCCCAGCTGGGGTTGATACAGGCGATCGTATTCGTCTTTCTGGCGAAGGTGAAGCGGGCGAGTTTGGTGCACCACCAGGTGACTTATATGTTCAGGTGAGTGTTCGTGAACATGCCATCTTCCAGCGTGATGGCAACAACCTTTATTGTGAAGTGCCTATTTCGTTCAGCAAAGCGGCGTTAGGCGGCGAGATTGAAGTGCCAACACTTGATGGTAAGGTTAATCTTAAGATCCCAACTGAAACCCAAACTGGACGCATGTTCCGTATGCGCGGTAAAGGTGTTAAGTCTGTTCGCAGTCATGCAGTGGGTGACTTGCTATGTAAGGTCGTCATGGAAACACCTGTCAACCTTAATGAGCGTCAAAAAGAGCTACTACGTGAATTTGAAGATACGTTAACGGGTCAATCAAAGAAGCACAGTCCAAAGGCTGATGGTTTCTTCGATGGCGTGAAGAAGTTTTTTCAAGATCTGAATAGCTAAATCTGAGCTCGTTCAGTATATAATTTAAGCCTCGCGAATGCGGGGCTTTTTGTTATATGTGCTGAAGCTATTTGTACTTAGGTTATTTGCACTAAAGCTATATATTATGTTTTACGTGAAGGGAGTTAAGCTTATATGAAAGGAATACTATTACTGCTTAGCGCTGTATTATTGTGTACGGGCTGCGCTACTCATCAATCGCCAACAGGGCGGGGGCAAACCTTGCTGTTTTCATCAGAAGAGATGTCGCAGCTTGGTGATACTTCATTTGCTCAGCTCAAGCAGCAAGAGATAGTTAGCCAAGACAAAGCGATAAACAGCTATGTTAATTGCGTTGCACAGCGTATTACTCAAGCGTTACCCGATCAGAGTTTGCCATGGGAGGTCGTGGTATTTGAGTCAGAGCAAGTCAACGCGTTTGCGCTGCCTGGTGGCCATATAGGGGTTTATACCGGTCTGCTAAACGTGGCGACCAACCCTGACCAGCTTGCCACAGTGATTGGTCATGAGGTGGCTCATGTACTGGCAAACCACAGTAACGAGCAAGTGTCGCGCGCACAGATGACAGGTGCAGGCATGCAACTGGCAGATCTTGCCTTAGGCGCGGGGGGGATTGCGGATAAAGAACTTTATATGGCAGCCCTTGGTTTAGGTGTACAAGTTGGATACATACTCCCCTATGGTCGTGACCAAGAATCAGAAGCCGATATGATAGGTGTCGAATTGATGGCCAAAGCGGGATTTGATCCAGCTCAGAGTGTCGATCTGTGGCGCAATATGTCTAAAGCGGGCGGCGAGCAGGGGCCAGAGCTGCTTTCTACTCATCCATCCCATGGGCAGCGTATTGCACAGTTACAACAAATGCAGGCGAAAGCCCA
Source organism: Shewanella sp. 0m-6 (assembly GCF_052977325.1). Taxonomy (NCBI): domain Bacteria; kingdom Pseudomonadati; phylum Pseudomonadota; class Gammaproteobacteria; order Alteromonadales; family Shewanellaceae; genus Shewanella; species Shewanella sp. 0m-6. Next base: position 155,276 of record NZ_JBRIMD010000006.1, on the reverse strand, counting down.
ACCTCTATATAATGCCAGTAACGCGAGTATGAAAAATTCTTGCCAAAGACCAAAATAGCTACGGTTTTTAGGGCAATATCACAGAAATTATGATAAAGTTTCGCGCGAAATTTAAATTGAATCAATGAGAGTACAATCATTATGTCTGATAAGTTCAGTACAATTGAAGAGCAAGCAAGCTACGGTGTTGGTCGTCAACTAGGTGAGCAACTAGCTGCAAACTCGTTTGAAGGTATCGATATTTCTGCTGTTCAATTGGGTCTATCTGACGCATTCGAAGGTAAAGAAAGCCTAGTGTCTATGCAAGATATGCAAGTTGCTTTCACCGAAATCAGCCAGCGTATCCAGAAAGTTCAAGAAGCTGCTGCTGCGGCTGCATCAGAAGTAGGTGAAAAATTCCTTACTGATAATGGTGCTCGTGAAGGTGTTGTGACTTTGGACTCAGGTCTACAGTACGAAATCATTACTGAAGGTAACGGTGATAAGCCTGGTTACGACTCTACAGTACGTACTCACTACCACGGTACTTTCATCTCTGGTGACGTATTCGATAGTTCTGTTGCTCGTGGCGAGCCAGCAGAATTCCCAGTATCTGGCGTTATCGCTGGTTGGACTGAAGCATTGCAACTTATGCCTACAGGTTCTAAGTGGAGACTATTTGTACCACAGCACCTAGCATACGGTGAACGCGGCGCAGGTGCTGCAATCCCGCCATATTCAACTTTGGTATTCGAAGTTGAATTGTTAGACATTATCTAAGTTAGACAATAAGCCTAAGTTAATACTTAGGCTTTTTTTTGACATTTGCAGGGAGTACTGAGATGACTGAACAAGTAAGAGTGGCAATAACAGGCGGCAGTGGCCGTATGGGACGTACTCTTATTGAAGCGGCAAAACAAAATGAAATGATTTTGTTGGGCGCGGCGATTGAACGAGCTGGTTCGACTCTGATGGGCGTCGATGCGGGTGAACTTGCAGGCGTTGGGGCGATGAATGTGGCCATTACCGACTCTCTCGATAAAGCGGTTGATGATTTTGATGTGCTTATCGATTTTACCTCACCTGAAGCCAGTGTTGTGCATACAGACTGGTGTGCAAAGAATGGCAAAGCAATCGTTATAGGCACCACCGGGTTCAATCATGCTCAGAAAGAGCAAATTTCTGCCTACTCTGATCAGATACCGATTGTCATGGCGCCAAATATGGCGGTTGGCGTTAATCTTATGTGGAAACTGCTTGAAGTGGCCGCAGAGGTGATGGGCCAATACAGCGATATCGAGATCATAGAAGCTCACCATAGATATAAGAAAGATGCACCGTCAGGTACCGCGCTGAAGATGGGTGAAGTGATCGCTGAAACCTTAGGCCGTGATCTGGAAAAGTGTGCAGTGTATGGCCGCGAGGGGATTACTGGTGAGCGTGATAGAGAAACCATAGGTTTCGCTACTGTGCGTGCTGGCGATATCGTGGGTGAGCATACCGCATTATTTGCCGATATGGGTGAACGACTAGAGATCACCCATAAAGCATCGAGCCGAATGACCTTTGCAAATGGTGCTATGCGCGCCGCAACCTGGTTAGTCGAGCAAAATGCAGGGCTTTACGATATGCAGCAAGTCTTAGGCTTGAAGGCATAATTATTTAAAACCGCTATTAGCGGTTTTTTTTTGCTTGAAATTTTTTTGATAAAATACTTTCTTCATCTATAGACAGGTTTTGCTTTTACATATAAAATCGGCGGAATTTGTCAAAATTTTGCATTTTAGCGAAAGTTGGTATTTTAAAAACATATAAAAAACAATTAATTTCAATGATTTGGCTCTTTCCGGAGGTCGCGTTGACAAAGTCTGCCTTACTCGTACTTGAAGATGGAACCATTTTTTCTGGCACTGCAATTGGTGCTGAAGGGATGTCTGTTGGTGAAGTCGTTTTTAACACTTCAATGACCGGTTACCAAGAAATTTTGACTGATCCATCATATTCACGTCAAATGGTAACCCTCACTTATCCACATATTGGTAATACTGGTACCAATGATGAAGATACAGAGTCTAGCTCTGTTCATGCATGTGGCCTTATCATTCGAGACTTGCCGCTAATCGCAAGTAACTTTCGTAATCAGCAATCTTTAAGCGATTATTTGATCGCTAACAACGTTGTTGGTATTGCTGATATCGATACTCGTAAATTAACTCGTATCCTACGTGAAAAAGGCGCTCAAGCCGGTTGTATCATGGTGGGTGATTTAGATGAAGCTAAAGCGCTAGCTGCAGCTAAAGCCTTCCCAGGCCTTAAAGGCATGGATTTGGCTAAAGAAGTCACCACAAACGAAACATATTCATGGCGCAGCGGTAGCTGGCGTTTAGTTGGCGGTTTGCCATCTGATACGCCTGAAGCTGAGCTTAAATATAAAGTCGTTGCTTATGATTATGGCGTGAAGCGTAATATTTTACGCATGTTGGTTGACCGTGGCTGTGATGTCACTGTTGTACCAGCTCAAACTCCTGCTGCAGAAGTACTTGCAATGAATCCTGATGGGGTTTTCCTATCAAATGGCCCTGGTGACCCAGAGCCATGTGATTATGCAATTGCTGCGATTCAAGAGATTTTAAAGACTGACATTCCAGTTTTTGGTATCTGTCTTGGTCACCAGCTGCTGGCATTAGCTTCAGGTGCTAAAACACTGAAAATGAAGTTTGGTCATCACGGTGCTAACCACCCTGTGAGCAATATTGAGCAAGGTAATGTGATGATCACCAGCCAAAACCACGGTTTTGCTGCGGATGAAACAAGCTTACCAGCCAATATTAAAGTGACACATAAGTCACTATTTGATGGTTCACTGCAAGGTATACACCTTACAGATAAGCCTGCATTTAGTTTCCAAGGACACCCTGAAGCGAGTCCTGGACCACATGATGCGGCGCCACTGTTTAATCACTTCATTGACTTGATTGATTTGTACCGTCAAAACGCCAAGTAGTAACCTCATCCGGGAGAAGATTTAAGCAATGCCAAAACGTACAGATATAAAGAGTATTCTTATCCTAGGTGCTGGACCAATTGTCATTGGTCAAGCCTGTGAGTTTGACTACTCAGGCGCACAAGCCTGTAAAGCCCTACGCGAAGAAGGTTATCGAGTTATTCTTGTTAACTCTAACCCTGCAACCATTATGACCGATCCTGAGATGGCCGATGCAACATACATCGAGCCAATTCATTGGGAAGTCGTGCGCAACATTATTGCAAAAGAGCGTCCAGATGCGATTTTGCCAACAATGGGCGGCCAGACTGCACTTAACTGTGCACTTGAGCTTGAAAGCCGTGGCGTACTAAAAGAGTTTAATGTTGATATGATTGGCGCGACAGCCGATGCAATCGACAAAGCGGAAGACCGTAGCCGTTTCGACAAAGCAATGAAGTCGATTGGCCTTGAGTGTCCTCGTGCTGGTATCGCTCATACAATGGATGAAGCTCGTGCTGTTCAAGCTGAAGTGGGCTATCCATGTATTATCCGTCCTTCATTTACCATGGGCGGTAGTGGTGGCGGTATCGCTTATAACAAAGAAGAGTTTGAGGATATCTGTTCTCAAGGTCTTGAATTATCACCGACTAGCGAACTCCTTATCGACGAATCTTTGATTGGTTGGAAAGAGTACGAGATGGAAGTAGTTCGTGACCGTAATGATAACTGTATCATTGTCTGTGCGATTGAGAACTTCGATCCTATGGGCGTGCATACGGGTGACTCGATTACGGTTGCGCCAGCGCAGACACTAACCGATAAAGAATACCAGTTGATGCGTAATGCATCTCTTGCTGTATTACGTGAGATTGGTGTTGAAACTGGCGGTTCAAACGTACAGTTTGGTATCAACCCGAAAGATGGCCGTATGGTTATCATCGAGATGAATCCACGTGTATCTCGCTCATCGGCATTAGCATCAAAAGCAACCGGCTTCCCGATTGCTAAGATTGCCGCCAAGCTAGCGGTAGGTTTCACTCTTGATGAGCTAAGCAACGACATTACTGGCGGCGCAACACCAGCATCATTTGAGCCAGCCATCGATTACGTTGTGACTAAAATCCCGCGCTTTAACTTTGAAAAGTTTGCCGGTGCCAATGACCGCCTAACCACACAGATGAAGTCTGTGGGTGAAGTGATGGCGATTGGACGTACATTCCAAGAATCACTGCAAAAAGCCCTTCGTGGCCTTGAAGTGGGCAAAAATGGTTTGTGCCCAGAAATCGACTTGGCAGATCCTGAAGCGCTATCACGTATTCGTCACGAGCTTAAAGAGCCTGGCGCAGAACGTATTTGGTATATTGCCGATGCGTTCCGTATGGGATTGTCGGTAGATGATATCTTCGCACTAACCAATATTGACCCATGGTTCTTGGTACAAATTGAAGACTTGCTTAAGTCTGAAGCGCAAGTTGCTGAAATCGGTCTTGCTGGTCTAAATGAAGATGTTCTACGTAAGCTTAAGCGCAAAGGCTTTGCTGATTCACGTTTAGCAGCACTTGCAGGTGTGAGCGAAACAGAAGTACGTAAGCTACGTACTCGTTTTGAAATTCACCCAGTGTATAAGCGCGTTGATACCTGCGCTGCAGAATTTTCAACCGATACTGCTTACATGTACTCAACGTATGAAGAAGAGTGTGAAGCGAACCCATCAAATCGTGACAAGATCATGATTTTAGGTGGTGGTCCAAACCGCATTGGCCAAGGTATTGAGTTTGATTACTGTTGTGTACATGCGGCATTAGCGCTACGTGAAGACGGGTACGAGACCATCATGGTTAACTGTAACCCTGAAACGGTTTCTACCGATTACGACACGTCAGATCGTTTGTACTTCGAGTCAGTGACATTTGAAGACGTGCTTGAAATCGTACGTATCGAGAAGCCAAAAGGCGTTATCGTGCAGTACGGTGGTCAAACGCCGCTTAAACTTGCTCGCGACCTAGAAGCCGCAGGCGTACCGATTATCGGTACAAGTCCTGATGCGATTGACCGTGCTGAAGACCGTGAGCGTTTCCAGCAAGCAATTCAGCGTTTAGGCATGAAGCAGCCTGAAAACGATACCGTTACAACGGTTGAAGGTGCAGTGATTTCTGGTGAGCGTATCGGTTATCCGTTAGTGGTTCGTCCATCATATGTACTTGGTGGCCGTGCGATGGAAATCGTTTATGACGAGCAAGACTTACGTCGCTACTTTAACGAAGCGGTAAGTGTTTCGAATGCATCTCCTGTGCTATTGGATTGTTTCCTAGATAACGCGATTGAAATCGACATCGATGCAGTATGCGATGGCGAAACCGTTGTTATTGGTTCAATCATGGAGCATATCGAGCAGGCTGGTGTTCACTCTGGTGACTCAGGTTGTTCATTACCTCCATATAGCCTTAGCCAAGAAATCCAAGACCGCATGCGTGAGCAGGTCGGTAAGCTTGCAATGGAACTTGGTGTAATTGGTCTAATGAACGTGCAGTTTGCGGTGAAGGATAACGAGATCTACATGATTGAAGTTAACCCACGTGCTGCGCGAACAGTACCATTCGTATCAAAAGCGACTGGCGTTCCATTAGCTAAGATTGCAGCTCGAGTGATGGCAGGTCAAAGCCTTAAGTCACAGAACTTCACCAAGGAAGTTATTCCGCCATTCTTCTCTGTAAAAGAGGTAGTATTGCCGTTTAACAAATTCCCAGGTGTTGACCCTCTGCTTGGCCCTGAAATGCGCTCAACGGGTGAAGTGATGGGTGTCGGTGACACGTTTGCTGAAGCCTATGCTAAAGCACAGCTTGGTGCGACATCTGAAGTGCCTAAGTCTGGCCGCGCGCTATTGTCTGTTCGTAACAGCGATAAAGCACGTGTAGCAGATTTAGCGGCACAGCTAATCGCACTGGGTTATGAAATCGATGCGACTCACGGCACTGCAGTTATCTTGGGCGAAGCGGGTATTAACCCACGCCTAGTGAACAAGGTACATGAAGGTCGCCCACACATTCTTGACCGTATCAAGAATGGTGAGTACACCTATATTGTCAATACCACAGAAGGTCGTAAGGCGATTGAAGACTCACGTCAACTTCGCCGCGGTGCACTACGTTATAAAGTGAACTACACCACGACTCTGAATGCTGCATTTGCAACTTGTATGGCACACTCGGCGGATGACCGTTCGAACGTGACATCAGTGCAAGAGCTGCATAAGCGTATTACGAAATAAGTTGAGCTAAAACAGAAGGCCGCTTAAAGCGGCCTTTTTTATTGGCTTGACCTTTTGATTGAGCAGGGCAGCGATAAATAAAAATTTATCTTCCATTGCTAGCAAGTCTGGCAAAGGTTAAGTAAGCTCTACGGTCTCAAGTCGTGATTTGCTTCGAAAAAAAGGCGGTTTACTCAGCCTTAATGATAGCTAGATCGCGAGCAAGTATAGATTAGAGTGCATCGAATGCCCTCTGCGTTTACAATAACGTAATTCCACCTGATTTTACCTCACTGATGTTGTTCTCAGTGGGACATGCTTTTGTTTTAAAGGAGACGAAAGAGCTTATGAGTACGGTTCCAATGACCATAGTCGGTGCTGCAAGACTGCGTAAAGAGTTAGATTTTCTTAAGTTTGAGCGCCGTCCGCTAATTGCCGCTGCAATTGGTGAAGCCCGTGAGCTTGGCGATTTGAAAGAAAACGCTGAATATCATGCTGCCCGTGAAGAGCAGGGATTAAGCGAAGCGCGCGTTAGAGATATCGAAGGTAAGTTGTCTCACGCACAGATCATCGATGTGACCACAATGGAAAATAACGGCCGCGTTATTTTCGGTTCTACAGTGACTATTTTAAATGTAGATACTGAAGACGAAGTGACTTACCGCATTGTGGGTGAAGACGAAGCTAACATTAGAGAAAACTTGTTGTCAGTGAGTTCTCCAATTGCCCGTGGTCTAATTGGTAAGAGCTTAGATGATGAGATCTCTATTGTGACACCTGGTGGCACAACTGACTTTGAAATTATCAAAGTTGAATATATCTAATCTAACCCGTTAGAACTAAAAAAACCGCTTTTTAGCGGTTTTTTTATGTGACGCAGTGACCGGTAGCGCCAAAACAGTGAATAATCGTTTGTATCGAGGCTGTGCTACGTTTAGTATATTCGACATAGTAAATAGACTTAAAATAGGTAATTAGTGCTGTCATTTTGGCGATTCGGCTTCATCTTGTTGTTCATAGGGGGATTATTTCTCACACCTATGTCTGCAAGTGCATCTGAAAATGTTCAAAGTAATGATATGCGCTCAGTGGAACCTGCAGGGGCTGTTATAACCGTTATACAGGCTGCACCGCATAAGAATATGCTCGCAGATATGACAAGCACGCAATCCTCTGGCTTACCTAAACATACTCCTTTAACGCTTGAAGATAAGCAGGCAAAGCAAACTGACAAAGATGGCTCTGAATATGCGCCACTTGTTTCGCAGCGCTTTATCAGTTTTTCTCAACATGATCCCCTGCAAAGTCGTCCCGACTATTTGCTGGCCTTTGAATTTACTTCCCCCGCAGTGCCTTCTTTAACCGTTGGTTATCGCATGGATTTTGCGCCAGCAGTAGACTGGTCACTGCACATTGATACTCGCTCCCACCGACTTTGCGCGTGGAAAGAGTCTAATCTTCTCTACCGCTTTTCTCAGTCTCGCTCCTTAAGCTAACGACCGATAGCCATTTGGCTTCGTTATCGGTTGGTTTTTAAAGCAGCTATTGAGCTCGGCAGTGTTAGTTATTACTAACTTTCCCCTGATGCATTGACGTACTCGGTGTTTATTCACTTTGTTGTTGATTCCGCTAATGGTGAACTCCCTATAAGCCGCTTACTTATTTCCGTCACAAGCATGTGATTGAAACGGTGAACGTCTACCTCGATAGCTCTAAAGCATACTCGCCCAATATTCCTAGGCACCAATGTTATTAGGCATTAGTCCTGCTGGGGTTAGCCTTTTAATAATAAGTCCAGTTTCACTTCTGTGGCCTTTGAATAATGGTGAGTTGCTATCACACTTTTAGTGAATTTAAAGAGCAAAAATATGAGAGAACAGAAAAAATCAGCAATTTTGAACCATTATGCTGCTTGGAAATACATAGTGTTAGTCGTCACCATCAGCATTATGTTACTGAGTGCGTTACCGACTTTTTTTGGTGAAGATGCTGCGGTGCAGATTAGCGACGAGGCCGGGTTGAAAGTTAACCCTTTGGAATTACATCAGCTGCTCGTGTCCCAAGGTGTTACCGTTAAGCGTATCGATCAAGCTAATGGACAAACCTTGATTGTGCTTGACGACAATTCACAACAGAGCCAGCTGAAAACCTTGCTTGCAAGTCAGGTAAAGGATCCATCAAAACTAACGCTTACTCTAGCGCCTGCAGCGCCAAACTGGCTATTATCGCTCGGTTTTACTCCGATTAAATTGGGATTGGATTTGCGAGGTGGGGTGCAATTTCTATTGGATGTTGAAATTGAGCCTGTCTATAAGTTGCACGCCAACACGTTCATTGACTCTGTTAGGCAATTTGCGCGTGAACAGTCCTTATATGGTGTCACGATTCAGCAGCAGGCTGACGGTAATGTGAACATAACAACTACGGATTTAGCACAAAAAACAGCGATAAGACAGTTTGTTACTAAGCAATATCCTAATTGGCAAGTCTCAAACTCTGGTGAGCAATCTTTAAATGCTGATCTGTCAGAAGCTGAAAAAATGAATATTCGCGACCTAACCGTGAAGCAAAACTTGCAGATCATGCGCAGCCGTATCGAGCAACTAGGGATCAGTGAGGCTGTCGTTCAGCGTCAAGGTGAGCATCGAATTCGAATAGAATTACCGGGTGTACAAGATCCTGCTGCTGCAAAGTCAGTGATAGGTGCTACCGCCAGCCTTGCTTTCTATCAAGTTAAGCAACAGGGTTCTGTTAATGCCAAGGTATTGAAAGATGAGCTGGGGGCTCCTGTCTATGTTGCTAGACGCGCGGTACTCGGCGGTGAGCATATTGTCGACGCAAGAGCATCGCTCGGTGAGATGGGGCAGCCTGAAGTGGTTATTCATCTAGACCGAGAAGGCGGCAGAATCATGTCGGCTTTTTCTCGCGACAATATTGGTAAGCCGATGGCGACTTCATATAGTGAGTATAGCCGCGGTGATAATGGACAAATTAGACAAACCACTGAAGTTATCAGTGTAGCGACAATTCAATCTCAGCTGGGAGACCGATTTAGCGTAACAGGCTCTAGGGATTATGCCAGTGCGCAGCAGCTTGCTTTATTACTTCGAGCGGGCTCAATGACGGCACCTGTGACTATTGTTGAAGAACGGACTATTGGGCCAAGCTTAGGCGAAGAAAACATCACCAACGGTTTCTCTGCGCTTGCCTTAGGTATGGCGGTGACATTGCTGTTTATGGGGCTTTGGTACCGACGTTTAGGTTGGATAGCGAACGTGGCACTTTTAGCCAACATGATCCTTATATTTGGCTTAATGGCACTGATCCCTGGCGCGGTTTTAACCTTACCTGGCATCGCAGGTTTAGTGCTAACCGTTGGTATGGCAGTAGACACTAACGTACTTATTTTTGAGCGGATTAAGGACAAGTTAAAGGAGGGGAGGAGCTTTGCTCATGCCATTGACCGAGGCTTTGATAGTGCCTTTTCAACCATTGTTGACGCCAACATTACCACGATGATCACTGCAGTGGTTCTTTATGCTATCGGTAACGGGCCAATTCAAGGCTTTGCGTTAACCCTAGGGTTAGGTCTGCTAACCAGTATGTTCACCGGGATTTTTGCATCCAGAGCATTAGTTAACTGGGCATATGGTCGTAATTTTAGTCGTAACGTGAAGGTATAATATGAATTTTAATCATTTAAGTAAGTTGAGTAAATTAACAAAAGCACGTTACCTCTCAAGTGTCTTCTCTGTGCTGATCATGCTGTCATCTATTGGCATTATTGTCGTCAATGGATTTAATTGGGGGCTAGATTTTACCGGAGGGATTGTTACTGAGGTAAAACTCGATTCGAATATTAAGGCCACGCAAATTAGTAAGCTATTGTCAGCAACCTCGGAGCAGGAGGTCAGTGTTATTTCGGCGGGTGAGCCAGGTCGTTGGATTTTGCGTTACGCTAAAATAGACAATGCTGGGGCTGGTGATATCAAAACCATATTGGCGCCGTTGACTAATGATGTTGAAGTACTCAACTCTAGCATAGTTGGGTCGCAAATTGGTCAAGAGCTCGCAGAGCAAGGAGGGTTGGCACTGCTTGCGGCAATGTTATGTATTCTGGCTTATTTAAGTTTTCGTTTTGAGTGGCGTCTTGCCAGTGGCGCATTATTGGCACTATTTCACGATGTTATCTTCGTGCTGGCATTTTTCTCGTTAACGCAGATGGAGTTCAACTTGACCATTTTGGCAGCGGTACTGGCTATTTTAGGTTACTCACTGAATGACTCGATTGTCATTGCTGACAGGGTAAGAGAAGTGCTGATTGCTAAACCTAAGATGGCGATTGATAAAGTGTGCAGTAGCGCAGTAAAAGCCACGTTTTCACGTACCATGATCACGAGCGGTACCACACTATTTACCGTTGGCGCCTTATGGGTGATGGGCGGTGCGCCGCTGCAGGGATTTTCAATTGCGATGTTTCTCGGGATCATGATTGGAACGGTGTCATCGGTATCTGTAGGTACTTGCTTACCCGAGTATTTGAAAGTGAATGCCGAGCACTATAAAGTCGAACCTATTAGCGAAACGCCATAAAAAAGGCCCATAAAAAAAGAGCCGCTGAATAATCAGCGGCTCTTTTTATTTATCTTACAAAGGCTTCTTTATCTTAATGAAGACGTCTTTGTTAATTACTTTGCCTTAGGCACTGCAATTTTCATTTCTTCAGACTGACGGAACAGTACTAAAACGTGACCGATAAGCTGTATTTTTTCAGCTTTAGTTTCACGTACAATGGCATCTACGATAGCGTTTTTAAGCTCTCTGTCACCAGAGGCTACTTTCACTTTAATCAATTCATGATGTGAAAGTGCATTATCAATTTCAGCCAGCACTCCCTCAGTCAAGCCGTTACCACCAAGCATCACTACAGGCTTGAGACTATGCGCTAAGCCCTTTAAGTGCTGTTTTTGTTTGGTTGTTAAGTTCATTTATACCAACTTTATGCTGAGTTACTGTTGAAAACCCGCTATTCTACCCTTATATAGGCTTTGTGTAACTCTCAATTTTGTTGCGGATTTTAAATGTCAGGAAAAAAACGAACAGCCAGTTCTTCTCGCTGGATGCAGGAACATTTCGATGATCACTATGTCAAACTAGCGCAGAAGCGTGGTTTAAGGTCGCGTGCGGCTTTTAAGATTGAAGAGATCCAAGAAAAAGATAAACTCATTCGACCTGGAATGACGGTTGTTGATTTAGGGGCCGCACCTGGTGGCTGGTCTCAGGTAGCCGTTAAATTGGCAGGTGATAAGGGTAAAGTTATCGCTTGTGATATTCTACCTATGGACCCGATTGTTGGCGTTGATTTCCTACAGGGTGATTTTCGCGAGGAAAAAGTGCTGGACGCATTGTTAACCCGAGTGGGTGATGCCAAGGTTGATGTGGTGCTATCTGATATGGCACCGAATATGAGTGGTACAGGTGGTGTTGATCAGCCGCGTGCTATGTATTTAGTAGAACTTGCGTTAGATATGTGTCATCAAGTGTTGGCGCCTAATGGTTGTTTTGCTGTTAAAGTCTTTCAGGGGGAGGGCTTTGATGAATACATGAAAGCGGTTAAAGAGGCGTTCAAAACGGTTAAAACACGTAAGCCCGATTCTTCACGTCCACGTTCGCGTGAAGTCTATCTTGTGGCGACTGGGTACAAGTTGTAGTAATCTACCCTAAGTACTCTAACATTAGTTTTCGAAAGACTTTAAAAGAGGTCGAGTAATTTGAGTGACATGGCAAAAAATTTAATTCTCTGGGTTGTCATCGCCGTTGTGTTGATGTCAGTTTTTCAGGGCTATTCCCCCTCTTCTTCGACTAAGCAGAAGATGGATTATTCAACATTTTTAGATAACGTTAAAGACGGTCAAGTCAATACTGCAACGGTTAAGAGTGACCAGCGCACTATTGAGGGAACAACGCGTACTGGTGAAAAGTTTGTCACTGTAATGCCGTTACCTGACTTAGATCTAATTAATGAACTAAATCGCAAGGGGATTACATTCAAGGGAGAAGAAGCTGAAGAGTCAGGGTTCTTAACTCAGATATTTATCTCTTGGTTCCCAATGTTACTGCTTATCGGTGTGTGGATTTTCTTCATGCGTCAGATGCAAGGCGGTGGCGGTAAAGGCGCAATGTCATTTGGTAAGAGTAAGGCCAAATTGATGAGCGAAGACCAAATTAAAACTACTTTTGGTGACGTTGCAGGTTGTGATGAAGCTAAAGAAGACGTTAAAGAATTGGTTGATTACCTGAAAGAACCCACTAGGTTCCAAAAGCTGGGTGGCCGTATTCCAACAGGCGTATTGCTTGTGGGTCCGCCAGGTACAGGTAAAACTTTGCTTGCTAAGGCGATTGCTGGTGAAGCAAAGGTTCCTTTCTTTACTATTTCAGGTTCTGATTTCGTAGAAATGTTTGTCGGTGTTGGTGCATCTCGTGTACGTGACATGTTTGAACAAGCTAAAAAATCAGCTCCTTGTATCATCTTTATCGATGAAATCGATGCCGTAGGTCGCCAACGTGGCGCTGGTGTTGGTGGTGGTCACGATGAGCGTGAGCAGACATTGAACCAGATGCTAGTTGAGATGGATGGTTTCGAAGGTAACGAAGGTATTATTGTTATCGCTGCGACTAACCGTCCAGACGTACTCGATGCTGCATTGTTACGTCCTGGTCGTTTTGACCGCCAAGTGGTTGTTGGCTTGCCTGATGTACGTGGTCGTGAGCAAATCCTTAAGGTACATATGCGTAAAGTACCTTTGGCTGACGGTGTTAAAGCAAGCGTTATCGCTCGTGGTACACCAGGCTTCTCGGGTGCAGATCTTGCTAACCTTGTTAACGAAGCGGCGTTATTCGCTGCTCGTAACAACCGCCGTGTTGTGGGTATGGAAGAGTTCGAAAGCGCTAAAGACAAGATCATGATGGGCGCTGAACGTCGCACTATGGTGATGTCGGAAGAAGAGAAAGAGATGACCGCTTACCATGAAGCGGGCCATGCTATTGTGGGTTGTTTGGTACCGGAGCACGACCCTGTGCATAAGGTAACAATTATTCCACGTGGCCGCGCACTGGGTGTGACCTTCTTCTTACCAGAAGCAGATGCAATCAGTCAGAGTCGTCGCAAGCTTGAGAGTCAAATCTCTGTGGCTTACGGTGGACGTATTGCTGAAGATATTATCTACGGTAGCGAGAAAGTATCAACTGGCGCGTCACAAGATATTAAGTACGCAACGTCGATTGCACGTAACATGGTGACTCAGTGGGGCTTCTCTGAAAAGCTAGGTCCTGTACTTTATGCTGAAGATGAGAACGAAGTGTTCTTGGGGCGTAGCATGGGTAAATCTCAGCATATGTCTGATGATACTGCACGTGTTATTGATGCTGAAGTTAAAATGCTGATTGATGCTAACTACAGTCGAGCAGTTACTTACCTAACTGAAAATATGGATATTCTTCATGCAATGAAGGATGCGTTGATGAAGTATGAAACCATCGATGCAAACCAAATTGATGACTTAATGGCTCGTCGTGAAGTGCGTATGCCTGCTGAGTGGGAAAAAGATCTGCAGTCAAATGATAACGATAGCAATGACGCTTCATCTGAAAAGAAAGAAGAGATCAAGGAAGCTAAAGAAGATAAGCCTGATGTCAGTGATGCTGACGAATCACCCGCTAAGTAATCTTTAGTTAGATAAAGAAAACCCCTTCTAGGGGTTTTCTTGTTTACGGAACTTTATTTTGTCTAAATTAATCAGTGGTAATGCATCTCTAGATTTAAGTTCTCCAGTTGTGATGGGGATCCTCAATGTCACGCCCGACTCATTTTCTGATGGTGGCGAATATTCTTCAATCGAAACAGCCTGTAGACAAGCCGATTTTATGGTGGCTAATGGCGCCAAAATCATCGATATTGGTGGTGAGTCCACCCGTCCTGGTGCGAAAGATGTATCTGTTGACGACGAGCTGGCGCGTGTGCTGCCTTTAATCGATTACGTGAGCCGTACTCATAATGTGTGGATCTCAATAGATACCAGCAAGGCCGCCGTGATGCAGGCAGCAATAGAAGCGGGTGCCCATCTGATTAACGACGTGCGAGCACTGCAAGAACCGGGTGCATTAGCTGTCGCTGCGGCATTGAATGTACCTGTGTGCCTGATGCATATGCAGGGGCAGCCTAGGACGATGCAAGATGCGCCGCAATATGGTGACATCATTAGCGATATCACCGAGTTCTTCAATCAACGTATTGAGGCCTGTATTGCGGCTGGGATAAAACGTGAACAGATAGTGATCGACCCCGGTTTTGGTTTTGGTAAAACCCTTGCACATAATTATGAGCTGCTAAATCGTATGGCAGAATTTTTACCTATGGGCTTACCTATCCTGGCTGGCTTATCACGTAAGAGTATGTTCGGGCAGTTACTTGGACGTGAAGTAGCACAAAGATTAAGTGGTACACTTACTGGTAATATGCTGGCAGTCCAAGCTGGCGCGAATATTGTGCGCGTGCATGATGTGCAAGAAACCAGTGATATGCTTGCTGTTTTAGCAGCGACAAAGAATTATATCGCTTTAGCTTAATCGTTGGCTTTGATGCCAGCTGTTCAGCTAGGGTTAGTATTTTTACGGTAGAATCGATGGATTTAGATCTACGTGATTAGTGAGTTTGGAGTTCAAGTGAAGCAAAGACAATTTTTCGGAACCGACGGTATTCGAGGCAAAGTAGGCGCGGGCAAAATGACCCCTGAATTAGCGCTTAAGTTGGGTTGGGCTGCGGGGCGCGTATTATCTCGTGCTGGCACCCATAAAGTTATTATCGGTAAGGACACTCGCATTTCAGGTTACCTGTTTGAATCTGCATTGGAAGCGGGGCTTTCTGCCGCAGGGATTGATGTGATGCTTATTGGCCCAATGCCAACACCGGCAGTTGCCTATTTGACACGCACCTTCCGTGCTGAAGCCGGTATTGTTATTAGCGCTTCCCATAACCCGTATTACGATAACGGTATTAAGTTCTTTGCTAACGATGGCAGTAAACTCGACGATGACGTTGAACTTGAAATCGAAGCTGAGCTTGAAAAATCATTAACCTGTGTTGAGTCTCACCTGTTAGGTAAAGTGGCTCGTATTGATGATGCCGCTGGTCGTTACATTGAGTACTGTAAGAGTCATTTCCCAGCAGAGCAGACGTTAAGCGGTCTTAAAATTGTTGTCGATTGTGCTCATGGCGCAACTTACCATATCGCTCCGAGTGTGTTTAGAGAGCTTGGCGCTGAGGTTATCGCTATCGGTGATAAGCCAAATGGTTTGAATATCAACGATAAAGTTGGCGCCACCTCGATGGCAAAGATTTGTGAAACCGTTTTAGCCGAAAATGCTGATTTAGGTATTGCTCTTGATGGTGACGGCGACCGGATCATGATGGTTAACCGTCATGGACGTGTTATTGATGGCGATGAAATTCTTTATATCTTAGCCTGTGATGCGCAAAAAAGCGGCGTCCTTCGTGGTGGTGTTGTCGGTACCTTGATGTCAAATCTAGGGTTAGACCTCGCATTACAAGCGCTCAATATTCCTTTTGTACGCTCTAAAGTGGGAGATCGCTACGTCATGGAGCTTCTAAAAGAGCATGATTGGCGTATCGGTGGTGAAAATTCAGGTCATATTTTGAATCTCGACCATGGCACAACCGGTGACGGTATTGTTGCCGGCATCTTGGTGCTAGCGGCTATGCAGCGTCAAAACGCCAGCCTTGAGCAGCTAACTGCCAATATCACCATGTTGCCACAAGTATTAGTGAACGTTCGCTTCGAGGGTAATAACGACCCGTTAGCAGCTGATATTGTGTTAGCTGCAAAGGCAGAAGTAGAACAGAAACTGGGTGAACGCGGTCGTGTGTTACTGCGTAAATCAGGAACTGAACCGCTATTGAGGGTGATGGTAGAAGGTGATGAGCAAGAAGCGGTCACCAAATATGCTAATTATATTGCGGATGCTGTTCGTAATTTAGTTTAGTATTTAGTTAAATAAACAGGATGTTATAGGCAGTCGTGGTTGAATTTGCTGCAAAGCTGTTATTAATCGTACTGCCAACATCTTGTTAGCATAAAAAACACGCGTTCTCGCCTTAATTCGTAAAAATAACGTCTTTAGGTATTGTAAGTTAACAAGTGGTTCGCTATTATTCACGCCGCTTTCAAAGGAGACAGTAATGGCACTCAGACGTCCCATGGTTGCTGGTAATTGGAAAATGAATGGCAGTGCGCAACTTGCACAAGAGCTTTTCAAGAAATTCGCTACCAAGCTCCAAGATGATTCAGCGGAAGTGGTATTGTGTCCACCTTCTATTTACTTAGAAAGTGTACGACAGCTACTGGATGAAAACAAAGAAGCCTTAAATGGTTGTTTGGTCAGAATGGGAACGCAGAATATAAGTCAACATGACTTCGGCGCCTATACTGGTGAAATATCTGGTCAGATGTTAAAAGATTCAGGATGTCGATATGTTATTATCGGACATTCAGAACGTCGCCGTATGTACGGAGAGACGAGTGATATCGTGGCAGAGAAATTTGCCGCAGCTCAGAAACATGGTTTGACCCCAATACTTTGTGTTGGTGAGTCGGGTCCAGCTCGTGAAGCAAGACGCACTTTTGAAGTGATTGCTGAAGAGTTAGATGTGGTCATTGAAAAGAATGGCACCATGGCTTTTGACAACGCAATTATCGCCTACGAGCCATTATGGGCAGTAGGAACCGGTAAGAGTGCTACGCCAGAGCAGGCGCAAGAAGTTCATGCGTTTATTCGCAAGCGTCTCTCTGAAGTATCTCCATTTATCGGAGAAAACATCAGGATTTTGTACGGTGGTAGCGTAACACCGAGTAATGCAGCAGACTTGTTTGCTCAACCTGATGTAGACGGTGGTTTGATTGGTGGTGTAAGCCTCAATGCTACCGAATTTCTCAGTTTATGTACGATAGCGATGAGCGCATAATATGTATGAAGTTCTAATGGTTGTTTACTTGTTGGTTGCGATTGGTCTAGTAGGACTTATCCTTATCCAGCAAGGTAAAGGTGCTGACATGGGTGCTTCTTTTGGCGCCGGTGCTTCAGGTACTCTGTTCGGTTCATCTGGTTCTGGTAACTTTTTGACTCGTTCAACTGCAATTTTAGCAGTCGCGTTTTTTGCTCTAAGTCTTACCATTGGTAACTTAAGTGCAAATCACACTAAAGCTGAAGGTGCATGGGACGATTTAGGAAGCAACGCAGCGCAAGTTGTTGAGCAAGTTCAGCAAGAAGCTGAAAAGTCAGAAGATAAAATCCCTGACTAATTCATAAGAATGTTTATGAATGGTATCAATCTTAGATTGATTGGTACCGACTGTTAGATTGCTACGCCCTCTCAATGTAGCAAACAATGATAACAGTCAGATGTAACGATTTATGCGGATGTGGTGGAATTGGTAGACACGCCAGCTTGAGGGGCTGGTGAGCGAAAGCTCGTGGGGGTTCAAGTCCCCCCATCCGCACCAAATCTTTGAGTTCGTTAACGACGGAGTCGAAGATAATAAAGTGGTTTAAACGCCCTTTATTATTGCAAGTGGAGAGGATTCTCAATATACTTGCACAAGTTGTCGCGGGGTGGAGCAGTTTGGTAGCTCGTCGGGCTCATAACCCGAAGGTCGTCGGTTCAAATCCGGCCCCCGCAACCAGCTTCCCAGTAAAGAAATTTATTTCTATACTGTTACAGGTTCTGGATATATCAACCTCGTCATTACGGGGTTTTTTGTTATCTGGAACTTATAAAACGGTCACTCAAGGTGACGTATACTGGGGCTATTAGGCCCTTTTTTGTTTTTCTGGGGGTAACCTTGGCTACATTAGAACGCAAACTGGTAGAAATGCTCAACGCACCAGTTGAAGCATTAGGCCACAAACTTTGGGGTCTGGAATATATTCAAGCAGGCAAGCATTCTATCTTGCGTTTATATATAGACAACGAAAAGG
This sequence comes from Shewanella sp. 0m-6, assembly GCF_052977325.1. Taxonomy (NCBI): domain Bacteria; kingdom Pseudomonadati; phylum Pseudomonadota; class Gammaproteobacteria; order Alteromonadales; family Shewanellaceae; genus Shewanella; species Shewanella sp. 0m-6. Next base: position 137,013 of record NZ_JBRIMD010000006.1, on the reverse strand, counting down.
GCATCTTCATCGAGGATTGCGCCGAAGCAAGCCGCCAAGTAAGTGCTGTGCTGGATGTTGAAGATCCAATCACATCTGAATACACGCTAGAAGTTTCTTCTCCTGGTGTAGATAGACCGCTGTTCACCGCTGAGCAGTATAAGGCCTACATCGGTGAGACTGTAAAAGTACAATTAACGATGCCTGTAGCAGGCAGTCGTAATTTAAAAGGCACCGTTACTGGCGTTGATGGGCAAATGCTTAATCTGTCGGTAGATGGGAACGAACTTATTGTTGCTTTGGATAATATCCGTAAAGGCAACTTAATCGCTAAGTTTTGATGAATTCAAGGTGAACGAGGCAAGACAATGAATAAAGAGATTCTGCTAGTCGCTGAGGCGGTTTCAAACGAGAAAGGTGTACCGCGCGAAAAGATTTTTGAAGCGCTGGAAATTGCACTAGCCACAGCAACCAAGAAAAAATACGAAGGTGACATTGAAGTTCGTGTTGCAATCGACCGTAAGACAGGTGCTTATGAAACTTTCCGTCGTTGGATGGTAGTTGAAGATGCGGGCGTTCCATTAGAAAACCCGTTCCGTGAGATCACACTTGAAGCTGCAAAGTATGACGATCCAGAAATTGAGCTGGGCGGTTACATCGAAGATGAAATCGAGTCAGTTGCATTTGACCGTATTACCACTCAAACCGCTAAGCAAGTTATCGTACAAAAAGTACGTGAAGCTGAGCGTGCTCAAATCGTTGATCAGTTCCGTGATCGTGAAGGCGAGTTGATTGTAGGTGTTGTTAAGAAGAGTAACCGCGAGAGTGTAGTGGTTGATCTTGGTAATAACGCTGACGGTGTGCTGTTTAAAGAAGATTTGATTTCACGTGAATCTTTCCGTCCTGGTGATCGTGTTCGTGCATTGCTTTACTCTGTACGTCCGGAAGCTCGCGGTGCACAACTGTTCTTAACGCGTACTAAACCTGACATGCTTATTGAGCTATTCCGTGTTGAAGTACCTGAGATTGCAGACGAGATGATCGAAATCATGGGCGCTGCTCGTGATCCAGGTTCTCGCGCTAAGATCGCCGTTAAGTCTAACGACCGCCGTATCGACCCAATAGGTGCGTGTGTTGGTATGCGTGGTGCACGTGTTCAAGCTGTTTCAAACGAGCTTGGTGGTGAGCGTGTAGATATCGTGCTTTGGGACGATAATCCAGCGCAATACGTTATTAACTGTATGGCACCAGCGGATGTGGCTTCTATCATCGTTGATGAAGATAACCACTCAATGGATATCGCAGTTGAAGCTGACAGCTTAGCACAAGCAATCGGTCGTAACGGTCAGAACATCCGTTTAGCTACTCAGCTATCAGGCTGGGAACTTAACGTGATGACTGTTGCTGACATGAAAGCTAAGCATCAAGCTGAAAGCGCAAAAGTAGTCAATCTATTCATTCAAGCATTAGATGTGGATGAAGATTTTGCACAACTACTATCTGACGAAGGTTTCACTTCTTTAGAAGAGATTGCTTACGTTCCAGAATCAGAGCTATTAGAAATTGATGGATTCGACGAAGATACCGTTGAGTCATTAAGAGAACGCGCAAAAGCGGCGATCTCTACTCGTGCACTTGCGACTGAAGAAGCACTTGATGGTGCTGAACCAAGTGAAGATCTTCTTGCTCTAGAAGGTCTAGATAGACACTTGGCATTCGTAATGGCAAGCAAAGGCGTAATTACGCTTGAAGATTTGGCCGAACAAGGCATTGATGATTTGATCGAAATTGAAGAATTAACAGAAGAAAAAGCAGGCGAGCTAATTATGGCTGCCCGTAATATCTGTTGGTTTGGCGAAGAAGCATAAGTCGATCAGCAGAGGGGAGTTTTAATATATGGCAGATACTACAGTAGACAAGCTAGCCCAGGAAGTTGGGAAAAGCACTGATCGTTTAGTCGAGCAGTTTTCTCAGGCTGGTATTAAGAAGTCGGCGAGTGATACGGTTTCTGAAACTGAAAAACAGCAGTTGCTTGATTTCCTTAAGAAGCAACATGGTGGCGATGCAGCCCCAACTAAAATGACATTACAACGCAAATCAGTTTCAACACTTAGTGTTGCTGGTAGTGGCGGACAGTCTAAAGACGTTAAAGTCGAAGTGCGTAAAAAGCGTACGTTCGTAAAACGTGACGAAGCGGCAGAAGCAGAACTAGCTGCTGCGGCTAAAGCAGAAGAAGCTAAAGTTGCTGAAGAAGTTAAGGCTGCCGCGGAAGCAAAAGCTAAAGCGGATGCAGAAGCAAAGGCAAAAGCTAAGGCTGATGCCGAAGCTAAGGCGAAAGCAAAAGTGTTAACAGAAAAACCAGTTCAAGAAAGTGCTGAAGATAAAGCAGCTAAAGCAGAAGAAGCAAAATTGTTAGCCGCTCAAGACGCAGTTGCGAAAGCAAAAGCTGATGAAGAAGTTGCAGCAGCTGCAGAAGTTGCTCGTCGTTTAGCGGAAGAAAACGAAAAGCGTTGGGCTGAAGAAGAAAAAGCCCGTAAAGAAGCTGAAAAGTCAGTTGATCACCACGTGACGACCTCTACTGAGGCACGTGCTGCTGAAGATACAGCTGATGCGAACGCTGAAAAGCGCGGTCGTCGTCCACGCAAGCCTTCTGCTAATGCGGGTAATAACCCTAACGCGAATGCTAACGCTGGTGCGGGTAAGCCAACAGGTAAAGGTAAGCGCGGTAAAGATAACCGTCGTGATAGCCGTAACTCACGTAATTCACGAAGCAACAATCGTAGCGTTGCGCCAGAGTCAATGGATCACGCGTTCACTAAGCCTGCTGCAGTGGTTAAAGCTGATGTCAGCATCGGTGAAACGGTTTCAGTTTCTGAATTGGCTTCTAAGATGTCAATCAAAGCTACTGAAATTATCAAGCAGATGATGAAGATGGGCTCTATGGTTACAATTAACCAAGTCCTAGATCAAGAAACTGCGCAGTTAGTTGCTGAAGAAATGGGTCATAAAGTTGTGCTTACTCGTGAAAACGAACTAGAGCACCAAGTACTTGCTGATCGTAACGGCGATATATTAGCTGAATCTCGTGCTCCAGTAGTCACTATCATGGGTCACGTTGACCATGGTAAGACATCGCTACTTGATTACATTCGCCGCGCGAAAGTTGCTTCAGGCGAAGCCGGTGGTATTACTCAGCACATCGGTGCGTACCACGTTGAAACTGAAAATGGCATGATCACTTTCTTAGATACTCCTGGTCACGCTGCGTTTACCGCTATGCGTGCTCGTGGTGCTAAGGCTACCGATATCGTAATCCTAGTGGTTGCGGCTGATGACGGTGTTATGCCTCAAACAATCGAAGCGATTCAACATGCTAAAGCCGGTGGCGTTCCGCTAATCGTTGCAGTTAACAAGATGGATAAGCCTGAAGCAGATCCTGATCGTGTTAAGTCTGAGCTTTCACAGCATGGCGTTATGTCTGAAGATTGGGGCGGAAACAACATGTTTGTTAATGTTTCTGCTAAGACTGGCGATGGTATCGATGAGCTATTAGAAGGTATTCTTCTAGAAGCTGAAGTACTTGAACTTAAAGCTGTTCGTGAAGGTATGGCTGCTGGTGTTGTTGTTGAATCTAAGCTTGATAAAGGCCGTGGTCCAGTTGCAACAGTTCTTGTACAAGAAGGTACATTGAAGCAGGGCGATATCGTTCTATGTGGTCTTGAGTACGGTAAAGTCCGTGCGATGAGAGATGAGAATGGTAAAGCAATTACTGAAGCTGGCCCATCTATTCCTGTAGAGATCTTAGGTCTTTCAGGTGTGCCATCGGCTGGTGATGAAGCGACGGTAGTACGTGATGAGCGTAAAGCACGTGAAGTTGCACTATATCGTCAAGGCAAGTTCCGTGATGTTAAGTTGGCTCGCCAGCAGAAGTCTAAGCTTGAAAACATGTTTGCTAACATGACTGAAGGCGAAGTCGAAGAGTTGAATATCGTGCTTAAGGCTGATGTTCAAGGTTCACTTGAAGCTATTTGTGATTCATTAAATGCGCTTTCAACTGGCGAAGTTAAAGTTAACATCATCGCACGTGGTGTGGGTGGATTAACTGAAACTGATGCAACTCTTGCTGCAGCATCTAATGCAATTATGGTCGGCTTTAACGTTCGTGCTGATGCACAGGCGCGTAAAGTTGTTGATAGCGAAAGTGTTGACCTACGTTATTACAGCATCATCTATCAATTGATTGATGAAGTTAGAGACGCAATGAGTGGCCTGCTTGCTCCTGAATTTAAGCAAGAGATCATTGGTCTTGCTGAAGTTCGTGATGTATTTAAGTCTCCTAAGATTGGCGCGATCGCCGGTTGTATGGTGACCGAAGGTACTATTAAGCGTAGCGCTCCAATCCGCGTTCTTCGTGACAACATTGTTATCTACGAAGGTGAGCTTGAATCACTTCGTCGATTTAAAGACGATGTTAGCGATGTTCGTAACGGTATGGAATGTGGTATCGGTGTGAAGAACTATAATGACGTCAGAGTTGGCGATCAGATTGAAGTCTTCGAAACGGTAGAAATTGCACGTACCTTGTAATTCAACTAGTTACTTATAAGGGCGGCGTTAGCCGCCCTTAATATTTATGGCAAATATATTATGGCAAAAGAATTTAGTCGTACACGTCGTATTGCACAGCAGCTTCAACAAGAGCTAGCACAAGTGCTACAACGTGATATGAAAGACCCACGAATCGGGTTTGTGACGGTTAATGATGTCGATGTTTCTCGCGATTTAAGCTATGCAAAAGTCTATGTCACTTTCTTTGAAGAAGACGAAAAGCTTGTTCAAGAGAAAGTTGAAGCGTTAGATGCAGCTGCAGGCTACATCCGTTCATTGGTTGCCGGCCGTATGAAGTTACGCGTTATGCCTGAACTTCGCTTTATCTACGACAGCTCGCTTGTTGAAGGTATGCGCATGTCTAACTTAGTTAGCCGCGTTATCAGCAATGACGAAGCAAAGCAGAAGCAACACGGTATTGAACCTGATGCTGCGAAAGATGATACAAAGGAAGAGGGCGATAAGTAATGGCACGTCGTTCTCGCGGTCGTTTTATCGACGGTATTGTACTGTTAGATAAAGATACTGGTATGAGTTCTAACTTTGCATTACAAAGAGTGAAACGCTTTTTTAATGCAAATAAGGCTGGCCATACCGGTGCTCTTGATCCGCTAGCAACGGGCATGTTACCTATTTGCTTAGGTGAAGCGACGAAGTTTTCGCAGCACCTACTTGATGCGGATAAACGTTACTTAGTGACTGCAAAGCTTGGGCAACGTACCGATACCAGCGACTCTGATGGTGAAGTTGTTCAAACAAGAGAAGTTAACTTCACTCAACAACAGCTTGATACAGCACTGGATTATTTTCGCGGTGAGACGATGCAAGTCCCGTCTATGTTCTCGGCGCTCAAGTACCAAGGTCAGCCTTTGTATAAGTACGCTCGCGAGGGAATTGAAGTCCCCCGTGAAGCACGCCCTATCAATGTGTTTGAGTTAAATTTTATCAGCCTTGAAGGTGATGAGTTGACCTTGGATATCCATTGCTCTAAAGGCACTTACATCCGTACAATCACTGACGATTTGGGCGAGATGCTAGGCTGTGGTGCTCACGTTATCATGCTACGTCGCACACAAGTTGCCGGTTACCCATACGATAAGATGGTGTCGCTTAAACAGCTTGAAGAACTTGTGACGAAAGCTGAAGATGAGTCTTTATCACTGTCTGAAGTGCTCGATCCACTCTTGTTACCTATGGATACCGCGGTAAGTGGTTTCAAAGAGATAAACGTCTCTGACGAACTTGCTACTTACTTGATGAACGGTAACCCTGTACAGGTGGCCAACTTACCGGTTGATGAGTTAGTTCGTATCACTATCGGCGAATCTCGTCAGTTTGTTGGTATCGGACAAATGAACGATGATGGACAGCTTGCCCCTAAGAGACTTATCGTACTAAGAGAGCAACAAGATTAATTGAGGACTTATTCCTAGATTAATCTTGCTACCCAAAGTCTAAATGGGTAGAATGGCGCGCCCCTTTGGCTGAGTTAGTGATCGGCTAAAGATTTTTTAATGTAATATTTTGGAGATAGAAATGTCACTAAGTGTTGAAGCTAAAGCTCAAATCCTAGCTGAATTTGGTCGTTGTGAAAATGATACTGGTTCTTCTGAAGTTCAAGTTGCTCTGCTAACTGCGCAGATCAACCACCTACAAGGTCACTTCAAAGAGCACATCCACGATCACCATTCACGTCGTGGTCTACTACGTATGGTTAGCACACGTCGTAAGCTTCTTGCATACCTTAAGCGTACTGAAAACGTTCGCTACCAAGAGCTAATCAAGAAGTTAGGTCTACGTCGTTAATTTTAACGTCTGATCTATTAAAAGGAGGCCAAGCCTCCTTTTTTTGTGCCTGACTTTCGGCTATAAGCCGCCATTCGCCAGTTTATAGCTGTTGGTATGCAGGGTGCTTTAGCTGAAGATATACCTGTTGGTTTTAATCCTGAACGTTTTAGCTGATAAGTGAAGTTCGATTGGTTGCAATGTATTTTTCTTCAAACTCTTCTATTGGCAAAGGCTTACTAAAGTAAAACCCTTGGCCTATTTGGCAGCCACGCTCCTGCAACCAGGCTAGTTGTTGCTCACTTTCAATTCCCTCAGCCACAATGTTTAAGTCAAGCTGCTTACCGAGCATCAAGATGGTTGACGCGATAGCACTTTCCTCTGGTAGATCGGACACAAAACAACGATCAATTTTCATGGTGGTAATGGGCAGGCGACGAAGGTACGACAACGAAGAATACCCGGTACCAAAATCATCAACCGCAATCCCAAACCCCGCACTCTTTAGCTCTCTAAGTTTGATAATGGACGACTCGATATCACTCATTAGAGAGGTCTCAGTTATCTCAATCTCTAACAGCTCTGGAGCGATTTGATAGCGTAGTGTCGCTTGCTTAATATCGGGCACAATACTGGCGTCTAGAAACTGCTGAGGAGCGACATTAATTGCAATAGGTAGTGAGAAATTATAACGCATTTGCCAATCTCTAATCGTCTTACAGGTTTGCTCAATTACCCAGCGCCCGATAGGTATAATGATACCAGTCTCTTCAGCCACAGGAATGAAAGATATTGGACTGATTAAACGTCCATCTTTTTGCCAGCGGATCAGTGCTTCACAGCCAATAACCTCTCCGGTTTTTATATCGAGTTTAGGCTGAAAATGGAGTAAGAATTCATTGTTTTTTAGTGCATCATGTAAGGATGCTTCGGTTCTTAAGCGAACGGCTGCTCTTTCGGTCATTTGGGATTTAAAGAAAGCCCACTGGTTCGACCCTGCAGCTTTTGCACTGTACATGGCGATATCTGCATGGCGAATTAGATCTTCTGCCCGCAGGCCATCGTCTGGGTAGATGGCGATACCTACCGAGGCCGCCGGGTGCACAGTATGCTCATTGAGTTGCATAGGGTTATTCAGTTGTATTAGCAGCTTATCGACAAACTCAGCCGCTTGGCTTGGTGACTCTAAACCATCCGCGAGTACCACAAACTCATCGCCCCCTAATCTAGCAACAGTGCCCATTTGGCCAACAGCAAGCTCTAAGGTACGGGCTACACGGATCAAAAACTGATCGCCAATCTCATGGCCTAATGAGTCATTTACATTTTTGAATCGGTCTAAGTCAATAAATAGCAGTACGAATTGACATTGCTGTTTTTTTGCTCGCCCAATGGTTACCGCGATGGTTTCTAAAAGCAAAGTGCGGTTCGGCAAGCCCGTTAAGGGATCTCGGGTTGCCATTTTGCGTAATTTATTTTGAGTATTATCAAATTGAACCAAAATTTGATTTAGCTTAGAGGTGACGAGCCCGAGTTCATCATTACAGTGAGCACTGTCTATGGGTAGTAGGTTTCTCGCAGGAGACTCCGGGTCTATGTTGTCGATAGACTCACTGATGCGAGCAATAGGTTGGGTTAAAAATCGGTGAAATAATACCGACAATACCAGTGTGAGCAAAAATGCTCTCGCTAAGGTAGCCCAAAGGCTGAAGCGCAAAGTTGATATTAATGAACTGGTGAGCTCTTGGGTGTCATAAAAGACCGTTAAGGTACCAATCAGTTCTTCGTTACCATTACTGTCAACATAAAATGGTCGATACAGCGAGCGGGATAGCTGTTTGAAATCACCAAAAAGCGCAGCGCTAATTTCGCTATACACTTCAGCATTAGCCGCTCCGGGACCGTTACTGACTGACACGAACCGACTACCGTCTTCTAAATCCATTATTGCAGAGCTTACATGCTCAACTTTTAAGATCCCTTGTATTGTTTGCACGGCAAGTACATCATCTAACGCCCAGACTGCATTTGTTGCAGGTTGTTCGACGGAATCCAGTAGTTCGCGCTGGGTATCGGTTAACTCATGGCGGGCGTTAATAACGAGCAGAGAAATCTCAATAAGAAAGATGGCAACGGCAAAAAATAGCGTTGCAGATACGACCAAAATAGTCTGTTTCCACGTGAGGGATTTAAAGCGCTGCTCCATCAACTCTTGTCCTTTATATCAATGACTTATTTTTGTAGTGTTGATTGCTTTATGTTTACGTTGTACATGTTTTTTACCGAATGAAACCACTTTAGAGAAAAGATTCCGCTTTGTCATCAATCTATTCTCTTTATCTATTGAATAAACTTGCAGTATACTTACGCGCGTAATTAAGGTAATTAAATATTAAGGAATGGTTCACGTGAATCCAATCGTAAAGAGTTTTGAATATGGTCAGCACACAGTCACATTAGAGACTGGGGTTATCGCGCGTCAAGCAGATGCAGCTGTTTTGGCAAGTATGGGTGATACAACAGTTTTAGTAACTGTTGTTGGCAAGAAGTTTGAAGAGCCAGGCCGTGACTTTTTCCCGCTAACCGTTAATTACCAGGAAAAAACATACGCAGCCGGTAAGATCCCTGGTGGATTCTTTAAGCGTGAAGGTCGTCCATCTGAAGGTGAAACGCTGACTGCACGTCTAATTGACCGTCCAATCCGCCCACTATTCCCGAACGGCTTTAAAAACGAAGTTCAGGTTATCATTACTGTTGTTTCAGTTGATCCAGAAATCAGCCCAGAAGTTATCTCTATGATTGGTACTTCTGCAGCACTGTCTATCTCTGGTATTCCATTTAACGGTCCACTAGGTTCAGCTCGTGTTGGTTATGTAAACGGCGAATACATCTTAAACCCAACTGTATCTCAGTTAGTTGACAGCCAGCTTGAGCTATCTGTTGCCGGTACTGAAAGTGCAGTATTGATGGTTGAGTCTGAAGCAAGCGCATTGCCTGAAGAAGTCATGTTAGGTGCGGTTGTTTATGGTCACGACCAGCAGCAAGTTGTTATCAAAGCTATCAAAGAGCTACAAGCTGAAGTGAACAAGCCTGTATGGGAATGGGCTGCACCAGTTCAAGACCAAGAGCTTGTTGCTAAGATCAAAGGTTTGGCTGAAGCAGGTTTAACTGAAGCTTACCAGATTGAAGTTAAGCAAGATCGTTACGCTCAAGTAGGTGTTGTTAAAACAGCAACTAAAGAAGCATTGTTGGCTGAAAATCCAGATGCTAATACACGTGAAATCGACGGTCTTCTAGCTAGCCTAGAGAAGAAAGTGGTTCGTAGCCGTATTATCGCGGGTAACCCACGTATCGATGGTCGTGAACCAGATATGGTTCGTGCACTTAACGTGATGGCTGGTGTTCTTCCACGTACTCACGGTAGCTCACTATTCACTCGTGGTGAAACTCAAGCGCTAGTAACTTGTACTCTTGGTACAGAACGTGATGCACAGAAGATTGATAGCATCATGGGCGAGTACACTAACCGCTTTATGCTTCACTACAACTTCCCTCCATACTCTGTTGGTGAAACAGGCATGGTTGGTTCTCCAAAGCGTCGTGAAATTGGTCACGGTAAGCTAGCATGGCGTGGTATTAACGCTGTTATGCCAACAGCTGAAGAGTTCCCATACAGCGTTCGCGTTGTATCTGAAATCACTGAATCTAACGGTTCAAGCTCTATGGCTTCAGTTTGTGGTACGTCTCTTGCTCTTATGGATGCAGGTGTTCCAATCAAGACTTCTGTTGCGGGTATCGCAATGGGTCTAGTTAAAGAAGGCGACGATTTCGTTGTTCTTTCTGACATCCTAGGCGATGAAGATCACTTAGGTGACATGGACTTTAAAGTTGCTGGTACTCGCGACGGTATTACTGCGCTGCAGATGGATATCAAGATCGAAGGTATCACTAAAGAGATCATGCAGATTGCTCTACAGCAAGCATACGGCGCACGTGTTCATATCCTAAACGTAATGGACCAAGCTATCTCAGGTCACCGTGGTGATATTTCTGAGCATGCTCCACGTATTACAACAATCAAGATCAATCCAGAGAAAATTCGTGATGTTATTGGTAAAGGTGGTGCGACAATTCGTGCACTTACTGAAGAAACCGGTACTACAATCGAACTTGATGACGATGGTACAGTGAAAATTGCTTCTTCAAACGGTGATGCGACTAAAGAAGCTATCCGTCGTATTGAAGAGATCACTGCAGAAGTTGAAGTGGGTACAGTTTACAACGGTAAAGTTGTTCGTATCGTAGACTTCGGTGCTTTCGTAACGATTCTTCCTGGTAAAGATGGTCTAGTTCATATTTCACAAATCGCTGAAGAGCGTGTTGCGAATGTGTCAGACTACCTAGAAGTAGGTCAAGACGTTAAAGTTAAAGTGATGGAAGTTGACCGCCAAGGCCGTGTACGTCTTTCTATGAAAGAAGCTGCACCTAAAGCTGAAGCGCCAGCTGCTGAGTAAGCACTAGCACTTTAAATAAAAGGAGGCCTATGGCCTCCTTTTTTGTGCCTGTAAAAAATATCTTGATGAAATAAGCAACACTAATTGGAATATTTTCAAATCCTTGATAGCAGTAGTGAATAGGGGTTGCTATGATTGGAGCTATTGGTGAACTCAAAAGGTTAAATGGATGAATCAAAAGATGCGAACTGCCGTGGTCGTGGCTATGGCAAGCGTGAGTATGCTGCTAACAGGATGTGTATCAACTTCCGAAAGCGAACAACAAGCTTCGATTAAAGTCGCGCCGGTTTCTCCTGATTATAAATTAGAAATCACCTTAGCAAAATTGAATGAGATTTTGGCATCTGTTGAGCTAACGCCTGAACAACGCGCACGATTTCATTATGACCGTGGTGTTATCTATGACCGCGTGGGCCTGCGTATACTAAGCCGCATTGATTTTCATCAAGCGCTAAAACTTCAACCTAATCTCGCAGATGCCTATAACTTCCTTGGTATTTATTACACTCAAGAAAGTGAATTTGAAAGCGCTTATGAAGCATTTGACGCTGTTTTAGAGCTGTCACCAGGTTATGACTATGCTTACCTTAATAGAGGGATTTCACTTTATTATGGCGAAAGGATGGAACTTGCTGTCTCTGATATGAACGACTTTTATGCTCGTGATCCATCAGATGGTTATCGAGTGTTGTGGTTATACTTAGCCGAACGTGAAGTGGATGAACTGGCTGCTCAAACGCAATTAGCGAATAATCGCACTAAGCTGCAAGCTAATGCTTGGTCAACTGCCTTGGTGGATTATTATTTAGGGCAAAAGAGTAAAGAGCAGATCTTTAGCCTGGCAAAAGAGGGATTAAAACACCCGAATGAATATGCTGAGCGCCTTTGTGAAGCGTATTTTTATATGGCGAAAATAGCGCAAAAACGTGGCGAAAACGTCGAAGCCGCGAACTATTTCAGATTAGCATTAGCCACTAATATCTATGATTTTGTTGAGCATAGGTACGCTCGACTCGAGCTTGCCAGAATAAACCAAATATTGCAGCCTGCGGCAAATTAGCGCGGGCTGCCTATAAATAAGCCTCCTGATGGAGGCTTTTTTATAGGCCGTCATTTACAAATCCTCCCCATACTGATTTTACGCTCTAGTTTGGTAGCCAAAATATAGGTGAACGGCTATAATTGCGGCCTTTGTGAACTCCCAGAATTACAGGTAAACATGTCAGGCAATAAAGTTGAGGTCGACAAACGTCGCACTTTCGCCATCATCTCTCACCCAGATGCGGGTAAAACCACCATTACTGAAAAGGTTCTTTTATTCGGCAACGCGTTACAAAAAGCGGGTACCGTAAAGGGCAAGAAATCAGGTCAGCACGCTAAGTCTGACTGGATGGAGATGGAAAAAGATCGCGGGATCTCAATTACGACTTCTGTAATGCAGTTTCCTTATCACGATGCGCTGGTGAACCTGCTAGATACGCCTGGTCACGAAGACTTCTCTGAAGATACCTACCGTACATTAACGGCGGTTGACTCATGTCTGATGGTGATTGACTCTGCTAAAGGTGTAGAGCAACGTACTATTAAGCTAATGGAAGTTACACGCCTACGTGATACGCCTATTGTGACCTTCATGAACAAACTTGACCGTGATATTCGCGATCCAATCGAATTGATGGATGAAGTGGAAGAGGTGCTGAACATTAAGTGTGCCCCTATCACTTGGCCAATCGGTGCAGGTAAAGAGTTCAAAGGTGTTTATCACCTATTGCGCGATGAAGTGATCTTGTACAAAGGTGGCATGGGTCATACCATTCAAGATTCTCGTATCATTAAAGGTTTGGATAACCCAGAGCTTGATGAAGCGATTGGTAGCTATGCCGCTGAAATTCGCGATGAGATGGAATTGGTTGTTGGCGCTTCACATGAATTTGACCACGAACTATTCTTAAAAGGCGAATTGACACCTGTTTACTTCGGTACAGCGTTAGGCAACTTCGGTGTTGACCATATTCTTGACGGTATCGTTGAGTGGGCTCCAACACCTCAGCCCCGCGAAACAGAAGTGCGCGACGTGCTGCCTGATGAAGAAAAGTTCAGTGGTTTCGTGTTTAAGATCCAGGCAAACATGGATCCTAAGCATCGTGACCGTGTGGCCTTTATGCGAATTTGTTCAGGTCGTTATGAGCAGGGCATGAAGATGCATCACGTACGTCTAGGTAAAGACGTAAACGTGAGCGACGCGTTGACCTTTATGGCCGGCGATCGTAACCGTGCTGAGGCTGCATATCCTGGTGATATTATCGGCTTACATAACCATGGTACGATTCGAATTGGTGATACTTTTACCCAAGGTGAGAAGCTTCGCTTTACTGGTGTACCAAACTTTGCACCAGAAATGTTTAGACGCATACGTTTACGTGACCCTCTGAAGCAAAAGCAATTGCTTAAAGGACTGGTCCAGCTTTCAGAAGAGGGCGCCGTACAGGTATTTAGACCACTGGACAGTAATGACTTGATCGTAGGCGCCGTGGGTGTGCTTCAGTTCGAAGTTGTTGTCGGTCGTTTAAAGACTGAGTATAAAGTAGAAGCTATTTACGAGGCTATCAGTGTGGCTACCGCTCGTTGGGTCTATTGTGATGATCACAAGAAGCTTGATGAATTCAAACGTAAGTGCAGCATGAACTTAGCGTTGGATGGTGGTGATAACTTGACTTACATTGCACCGACTATGGTTAATCTTAATCTGTCGATGGAACGTTATCCTGATATTGAGTTCGCTAAGACACGCGAAAACTAACAGTCATACGCGCTTTTTATATTAAGCTGTTATTTTTAACCCCAAGCCTAGCTTGGGGTTTTGTTTTTAAGCTCAGTGGCTCTTATGCTATGTATACTAATTATGTAATAGTTATCAGCTTGTGATTGACTCTATCAGCGTTTTGAGGAGGGTGTATGCGATATATAAGACGGTTATGGCATAAATACATTCAATGGTGTGATCGGATGGGCTTAACGCTTGAAAATCGCCGTTGTTGTGCACCACTGCTATCAGAACCAGAGCTTCCGCGAACAACAAAGCCGGTCTCAAAAAGTTGCGGTTCAGCTAAAGTAGAAGCAAAAGTAGTGGTCAATGGGAAACCTTTAAAACAAGTACCATTACCCCCAGCGCAGTTAACTCCAGCTCAATTATCCACAGTGCAGTCAGAGTCTAAAACTGAACATGATAAGCAACAGCTTCATGGCGTTTATCAGCAGTCAGCAGATAACGTAAGCGAGCTCAAGCGATGACTAATGCGGGTGTTTACGTACAGCCTATTATTGATAGTCATGCCCATATCGACTTTCCAGAGTTTGATTGCGATAGGGGCTCGCTATTTGATGATATGCAAGCTGCAGGTATTAAGACGGTTGTTATCCCTGGTGTCTCTCCTGAGCGATGGGGACGGCAAATCGAAGTGGCTAAGCAATATAACTGTTTTTTTAGTTTAGGGATCCATCCTTGGTATTGCGAAAGTACAACAGATAATGACATTGAAAAGTTACGTGCTTTACTTACTTACTATAGAGATGACCCTAGATTAGTTGCAATCGGTGAATGTGGCCTAGATAAGTTACATAAAAGTAATTTCGCAACACAAATGATGGTGTTTAAAGCTCAAATCAGCTTAGCAAAAGAATTTGAGTTGCCTCTCATTATGCATGCGGTAAGAGCACATGAAGAAGTGATTAAGTGCCTTAGAAGCGAGAGCTTAGTGAAAGCGGGCGTCATTCATGGTTTCTATGGTGGCCCCGAACTAGCAATGCAATATGTTAATTTAGGTTACAAGCTAGGCATTGGGGGTTTGTTGCTCAATGATAATGCACCTAAGCTGCAACAAACAGTAGCAAAGTTACCGCTAGAATCATTCGTTTTAGAAACCGATTCACCTGCTATGGCCCCTAAACGCAGTCAAACGAATCGTAATACCCCGCTAATTTTGCCTGAAATAATCAAAAAAATAGCAAATTTACAAAATAAATCAGCCGTTCTTATTTCCGAACAGATGTTTTTCAATGTCACGCAACTCTTTGACCTTTAATTTTTTTCTGTTCAAACAGATGTTCCGCGCACCGGAAATTCCAACGAAATCATTGAAATAAAACCTCAAAAACTTGATCAATACGACGCTTTTACCGACGTGGTCGGGTATAATCGGAGTCGTAAAAAAAGGTTGGTTAACAACATAATTAAAAAGTATTAACAATAGGGTGATGGTTAATGGATATTTTAATGAGTTTAGTAGGGGTGGTCACCTTACTAGCGATAGCTTTCGGGTTATCAAACAATAGAAAAGCAGTTAATAAGCGTACCGTTTTTGGTGCGTTAGCAATTCAAGCCGCTTTCGGTGGTTTTGTTTTGTACGTTCCAGTTGGTAAAGACATTTTGCAAGGAATGTCAGATGCAGTATCTAGTGTTATTGGATACGCTCAAAGCGGTATTGGTTTCTTATTTGGTGATTTAGCTAACTTTAAAGTTGGCTTTATTTTTGCCATTAACGTACTACCAATCATCGTTTTCTTCTCTTCTTTAATCGCAGTTCTTTACTACTTAGGCGTTATGCAGTGGATCATCCGTATTATCGGTGGTGCGCTACAAAAAGCATTGGGCACAAGTCGTACAGAGTCTATGTCTGCGACTGCTAACATCTTCGTTGGTCAAACTGAAGCTCCACTTGTTGTTCGTCCGTTTATCGCGACTATGACTAACTCTGAACTATTCGCCGTAATGGTGGGTGGTCTTGCATCTATTGCGGGTTCAGTAATGGCTGGTTACGCGCAGATGGGTGTACCTATTGAGTATCTAGTTGCGGCTTCGTTCATGGCAGCACCTGCTGGTCTATTAATGGCTAAGCTGATGCACCCTGAAACAGAAGAAGCAAAGAACGACATGAGCGATTTACCAGAAGATCCTGATAAGCCAGCTAACGTTCTTGACGCTGCGGCTGCAGGTGCTTCATCTGGTATGCATTTAGCACTTAACGTTGGTGCAATGCTTTTAGCATTCGTTGGCTTGATTGCTATGGTTAACGGCATTATCGGTGGCATCGGTGGATGGTTCGGTATGGAAGGCTTAACACTAGAATTAATTTTAGGTTATATCTTCATGCCTCTAGCATTCCTTATCGGTGTACCTTGGAACGAAGCACTTGTTGCTGGTTCTTTCATCGGTCAGAAGATTGTCATTAACGAATTTGTTGCTTACCTAAACTTTGCTCCATACCTAAAAGATCTTGCTGATGGCGGTATGGTTGTTGCTGAGACTGGTGTAGCAATGTCTGACCGTACTAAAGCGATTATCTCTTTCGCTCTATGTGGTTTCGCTAACCTATCTTCAATTGCGATTCTACTTGGTGGTCTAGGTTCTATGGCTCCGACTCGTCGTCATGACCTAGCTAAGCTTGGTATCCGTGCGGTTATCGCAGGTTCTCTAGCTAACTTAATGAGCGCAACACTCGCTGGTTTATTCTTAGCGTTGTAAGCCTCTATTAGACTGGGCATTCATTGCCCAGTCTAAGCGCTATCCACCTTTTGGCTAGCGCTATATTAAATCAATCGTTTTCCAAACTAAGTGTTCTTTGAAATGATCAATAACTAGGGTTAGGGATTATTTCGACTTAAATAAGACAATAATAGTGATTAGGCAGCATATTCGGCCTTAAAATCACAAAGTTGTTCGAATGTTAAAACTTAGTGTTCGCATTTTTACATTAATCATGTTGATGTTTGACGTAAATAAAGTAGAATGCGCGCCATAAAAAAGAAACGCTGACTCTTCAATAAAGAAGCGCAGCAAACCATAAATAAAAATGGGGTTGATGATGAAAAACGTTAAAACTTTAGCACTAGCTGCTACTGCTGTTGCCGCTACTTTTACTGCACCTACTTTCGCTGCTGACCGCACCGATCTACGCGCTGGCGATTACAGCTGGATGCAGTTCAACGCAATGTACGCTGTAAACGAGCTTCCACGTGATGGCTCTACAGACGGTGGACACGATTACCTAGAGATGGAATTCGGCGGCCGCGCTGGCATCGTTGACCTATACGGTTATGTTGACGTGTTCAACGTAACTAACCGTGACTACGGTGACAAAGGTGCAGGTAAAGGCGCGAGCAAGTTATTCATGAAGTTTGCTCCACGTTTCTCTATCGATGCAATGACTGGCATGGATCTTTCTGTAGGCCCAATCCAAGAGCTGTATGTTTCTACTCTATTCAACTGGGATGGTACAGTTGGTGAAGGTATTAACAACACATTCTGGGGTCTAGGTGCTGATGTTATGGTTCCATGGTTAGGTAAAACTGGCATGAATATCTACGGCCTTTATGACCTAAATGCTAAAGAGTGGAACGGTTACCAATTCTCTATGAACTGGTTCAAGCCTGTAATGAACTTCGATAATGGTTCGTTTATTTCTTTCCAGGGTTATGTTGATTACCAATTTGGTGCTGATAAAGTTTACTTCCCTGATATCGAAGGTGTTGTTCGTGAAGGTAAAGCTTCAAGTGGTGGCGCTGCATATTTCGGTCTACACTGGCACTCAGATAACTACGCCCTTGGTTATGGTCTAAAAGCTTATAACGACGTTTATTTGCTAACAGATGATGGTGCTACAGGTCTAGAATCAACTGGTTTCGCACACTACTTCACAGCTACTTACAAGTTCTAAGCTAAGCTTAAAACAGGTTCAGTATATGTTAGAGCCGCGAATTTCGCGGCTCTAATTAACTTCTACCAACCGCAAACTACATCTTTAATTTTTATTTCTACATCGGGTAACAGAATCAGCAGACGGTAATAAAAACGCCTTAATTTTTACTTAAGCATCAGCTATATTTATTAAGCTCTTATTAATGGGCACTGGTAAGTCAGTTTGTTTAGGTAAGCATTAAGTCCTTCTCTCACACAATAAGTTGTATAAGAGAGGTGTCATAATAAAAGTTAAAAGTTTTACTACGCGCTAAAATGGATTTTTCGCGGAAAGGCTGAAATAAGCAGTTTCAATTTCCCTTCCCGGTCTTCATGGATTCAAGTCGTGACACTAGTGTCAGGATGGTTGCGCTCAATTGAGTTTACAACGTTGGATACCTGAATAGTATTTTGATGTTAAGCGTTAAATGATGCTTAACATGTAATTCGGTAATGCCCGAAGGCCCGGCCCATAACAATAATCAAAATAAGCCAGTTCAAGGCATCGCCGTGCGATAATTTTCTGTTTTAAATTAATTATTTGAATCTTTCTCGGAGAGCTATTATGAGCGACTTAAAAAAAGCAGCACAACAAGCCATTAGTTTAATGGACCTTACAACGCTTAATGACGACGATACCGATCAAAAAGTCATCGACCTTTGTCATAAAGCTAAGACGCCTGCTGGCGACACTGCCGCTATCTGTATTTACCCTCGCTTTATTCCTATTGCGCGTAAAACCCTAAATGAAATTGATGGCGACGATATCAAGATCGCAACAGTGACTAACTTCCCACACGGTAACGACGATATCGCTATCGCAGTACTAGAGACTCGCGCAGCAGTTGCCTACGGCGCAGACGAAGTTGACGTCGTATTCCCATACCGCGCACTAATGGCTGGCAACGAAACGGTCGGTTTCGAGCTAGTTAAAGCCTGTAAAGAAGCTTGTGGTGAAGATGCAATTCTAAAAGTTATCATCGAGTCTGGCGTATTAGCCGATCCAGCTCTTATCCGTAAAGCATCTGAGCTATCAATCGATGCGGGTGCTGACTTTATCAAGACATCTACTGGTAAAGTTGCTGTTAACGCAACACTGGAAGCCGCTGAGATCATGATGACAGTGATCAGCGAAAAGAACCCTAAAGTTGGCTTTAAGCCAGCTGGCGGCGTAAAAGATGCTGCAGCTGCTGCAGAGTTTTTAGGTGTTGCGGCTCGTCTTCTAGGTGATGACTGGGCGACGCCTGCGACATTCCGTTTCGGCGCTTCAAGCCTGTTGACTAACCTTCTTCATACACTCGAGCTAGGTGACGCACCACAAGGTGCACAAGGTTACTAATCTTTACTGATTAAGCTTGTTGTTAAGTGTGATCTAAATCTAATTAGGTGTATCAAAAGTTCGTTAGTATGTAACAATATTACGACTTTTGATTCCCTTTAGCGGAATGCTAACTGAAAGCACTATTTATTAGGAACTCAGTTACACTCTTGGAGGTAGTACATGTTTTTAGCTCAAGAAATTATTCGTAAAAAACGTAATGCTGAAGTTCTTTCGACTGAAGAGATCCAATTCTTCGTCAACGGTATCACCAACAATACTGTTTCAGAAGGTCAGATCGCAGCCCTAGGCATGGCGGTCTATTTCAACGACATGAACATGGATGAACGAATTGCGCTTACTACGGCGATGCGCGATTCTGGCACAGTACTAGACTGGAAATCGCTCGACCTTAATGGTCCAATTATTGATAAGCACTCAACCGGTGGTGTGGGAGATGTCATTAGTTTGATGTTAGGCCCAATGGCTGCTGCTTGTGGTGGTTATGTGCCGATGATTTCTGGCCGGGGTCTAGGCCATACAGGCGGTACGCTCGATAAATTCGATGCCATTCCTGGCTATAATACCGAACCTGATAGTGCGCTGTTCCGCAAAGTTGTAAAAGAAGCAGGTGTGGCCATTATTGGTCAAACAGGCGATCTCGTTCCAGCTGACAAGCGTTTCTATTCTATTCGTGATAATACCGCGACCGTAGAGTCTATCTCTTTAATCACAGCTTCTATTCTTTCTAAAAAGCTTGCCGCAGGTCTTGATGCTTTGGCGATGGACGTCAAAGTCGGTACTGGCGCATTTATGCCGACTTATGAAGCCTCTGAAGAGCTCGCACGCAGTATTACCGCTGTCGCAAACGGAGCGGGCACTAAGACAACTGCATTGCTAACTGATATGAACCAAGTACTGGCTTCATGTGCCGGTAACGCTGTAGAGGTGAAAGAAGCGGTCGACTTTATGACGGGTGCTTACCGTAACCCGCGTCTGTATGAAGTGACCATGGGTCTATGTGCTGAGATGTTAGTGCTAGGCGGGATCGCCAGTACTGAGGCTGAAGCGCGCGTAAAACTCAACGCAGTACTGGATAACGGTAAAGCGGCAGAGATCTTTGGTCGCATGGTGTCAGGTTTAGGCGGTCCAGCAGATTTTGTTGAGAACTACAGCAAGTACCTACCTGATTCTCAAATTATTCGTCCAGTGTATGCAGACAAAGCCGGTTTTGCATCGGCAATGGATACCCGAGAACTTGGACTTGCAGTCGTTACCTTGGGCGGTGGTCGCCGTAAACCTGGGGATACTCTCGATTACAGCGTCGGACTTTCTAAAGTTTGCGCACTAGGTGATGAGATTAACGCTGATAAGCCTATTGCATTTATTCATGCTCAATCTGAAGACGCCTTTGCTGAAGCACAAGCTGCAGTGAAAAAAGCGATTCATATTGGCGATACCAAACCAGACAAAACTCCGGAAATTTATCGTTATATCCGCGAGTCAGATCTGTAACGGAGCACAGTTTATGAAACGTACTATAATCATGATGCTAGATTCATTCGGCATAGGTGAAGCGCACGACGCGCATGCCTTTGGTGATGTGGGTTCAAACACATTTGGCAATATCGCTAAAGCGTGTGCTGAAGGTAAGGCAAATGATGGTCGTGAAGGCCCATTAAAACTGCCTAACCTAGCTCGACTAGGTCTTGGTCATGCATCAAAAGAGAGCACCGGTGAGTTTCCTGCTGGCTTTGGTGATGATGTAGAGATCATTGGGGCATATGGCCATGCTGACGAGTTAAGTTCTGGTAAAGATACACCAAGTGGGCACTGGGAAATGGCTGGCGTACCTGTTCTTTATGAATGGGGTTACTTTGGCGATAAGCAGAACTCTTTTCCAAAAGAGCTAACTGATAGAATCCTTGCAAGAGCCGGTCTAACTGAGTTTCTTGGTAACTGCCACTCTTCAGGTACGATAATTTTAGAAGAGCTTGGCGAAGAGCATATGCGCACCGGCAAGCCAATTTTCTATACATCGGCTGACTCTGTTTTCCAGATTGCATGTCACGAAGAGAGCTTTGGTCTTGAGAAGCTTTATGAGCTTTGTATCATTGCCCGTGAAGAGCTTAGCGATTACAACATCGGTCGTGTTATTGCGCGTCCATTTGTGGGAACTTGCGCAAGTGATTTCGAGCGCACAGGTAATCGCCGCGATTACGCGGTTGAGCCACCTGCACCCACAGTGCTTGATAAACTTAAAGCAGCCGGTGGCGAAGTGGTCAGCGTAGGTAAGATTGCTGATATTTATGCACATTGCGGTATTACCAAAAAAGTTAAAGCGACAGGTCTTGAAGCCTTGTTTGATGCGACATTAGAGCAAGTTAAACAAGCGGGTGAAAATACTATTGTATTTACTAACTTCGTAGACTTTGATTCGCATTATGGTCATCGTCGCGACGTAGCGGGTTACGCACGTAGCCTTGAGTATTTTGACTCTCGCTTACCTGAGATTTTAGCGTTACTCGATGAAGATGATTTCTTGCTGCTAACGGCAGATCACGGTTGTGATCCAACTTGGCCAGGCAGTGATCATACTCGCGAACGTGTACCAGTTTTAGCCTATGGTGCAGGCCTTGAGCCTGGTTCATTAGGGCTGCGAAACAGCTTTGCTGATATGGGGCAATCCATTGCCAGCTACTTTAAGCTCGAACCAATGGAATATGGCGAATCATTTATTCGCTTATAAACGGTTACGGAATTTAAATTTGGCGGCTCAGATTGGGCCGCTAGTAAACAAGACTTAAGTTGATTACGACGGTCTAAAAATATAAATAGGGGTTATTCTGATGGCTACACCACACATTAATGCAGTAGACGGTGCATTTGGCGATACAGTGTTATTTCCAGGCGATCCATTACGCGCTAAGTACATTGCTGAAACGTTTCTAGAAAACGTTGAGCAAGTGACTGACGTACGTAACATGCTAGGCTTTACTGGTACTTACAAAGGCGTTCGTATTTCAGTTATGGGCTCAGGCATGGGTATTCCTTCTTGCTCAATCTACGCAACTGAATTGATTAAAGACTACGGCGTTAAGAACCTAATCCGCGTTGGCACTTGTGGCGCGATCAGCACTGACGTTAAAGTACGTGACGTGATTATCGGTATGGGTGCTTGTACTGACTCACAAGTTAACCGTTTACGTTTCAAAGGCCAAGATTTCGCAGCTATTTGTGATTACAGCCTACTAGCTGCTGTTGTTAAAGCTGCTGATGCAAAAGGTACTAAGTACCGCGTTGGTAACGTTTTCTCAGCAGACCTATTCTACACGCCAGATCCAGAAATGTTTGACGTGATGGAAAAGATGGACGTTCTTGGTGTCGAAATGGAAGCTGCTGGTCTATACGGCGTAGCGAAAGAGTTCGGTGCTAAAGCCTTGTGTGTTGTTACTGTATCTGATCATATCCGTACAGGTGAAAAGACCTCTTCTGATGAGCGTCAATCAACCTTCAACGAAATGATCGAAATGACACTAGAAGCTGCTATTACTCTGTAATCGCTAAACTTCGCAGTCGTTGACTGTAGTGTGAAAAACGGACGCTTATGCGTCCGTTTTTGTTTTCAGTCTACAGGCAAGTACCGGTGCTTTTAAAAAGCGCTAGAGTTATTGTTACTCACTCTTCGGCTTTGGTTTTGGCTTAGCTTCGGCCTCTGTTACTGGCTCAGCTTTAGTCTTTGGTTTTGCAGGCGCTTTAGGCTTTTCTGCAGTCTTAGATTCTGCCTTAGCCTTAGGTTTTACCTTCGTCTTTGGCTTGGATCTAGGTTTCACCGCAGGGGTTTCCTCTGCAGCACTTTGCTTTTTTAACTGGCTGGTATTAGTCGCAGCTGCCTTTTTTGGGACTGGTGTCGAGACTGGCTTTAGCATTGTTGCTGACGTTGCTGACGTTGCTGACGTTGCTGACGTTGCTGACGTTGCTGAAGGCTCAGGCTCTAACGTTAGCTTTGGCGCTAATTGTGACTTTGAGCTTGATTCTGACTCAAATTCCGACTCAAATCCAGGGCGCCGCTTTGGCTCAGATTCGATTTGAGCATTAGCATTGCTTGGTTTTACTGTTTCTGTTTTAGGCGTGTGTTTTACGACTTCGGTTTCATTGCCATTTCCACTCCCTACTTGCTCAGATGTAGATGAACTGATTTCTATTAAGTTAGCTTCACTGGTCTTAGGCTCGATACTGGAAGTGACTTCAGTTGTCTCAGTGCTTTTTGCGCGCTTTTTATCTTCCGCAGCTTGTTTCTTGGCAGCCTTCGCGGCGGCTTTTTCATTTTTCTTTGTGAGTATTTGCCTGAGTTTGACTCTGGCTTTACGTCTATCAAAATCGGCACGTTTAAACGACAGGGCACGAGATAGCAACATACCAATCAAACCAGCAATAAGCAGCATCATCTGTTGCTGCTCCATGTTGATTTGGTGAGCCTCTTTTATTTCATTGAAGAAATACCTAGGTTCTAGGCGCACCTCAACATAACCCAAGTTTTTACCATCTTGAGAGACAGCCTCAACATAAGGCGGGTATTGTGCTAATGCATTGGTTAGCTCTGTTGATTCTGGCTCTAAGTCCTCATCGATAACGCTTTGGGCAAAGGAGAGTCTCACTCCATCTTCACTAAAGATGCTGGCAGACATGACTTTAGGATCTAAAACAAGCGCTTGAGCAAGCCATTGCAGCTGCTCGTCATTTTCTAACTGTAATGCCGGTGCAGCGCCATAAGCGGTTTGCTGCACCAGTAATCTTGCCATCTTTTCTGTTTGGGACTTTAGAAGCTGCTGCCCTTGTAGTAGGCTAGTTTCCCACAACTGATCGAGACCGATGAATAATGCGATAGCAACCATGATCTGCAATAATCGACTTATTCGATGGCTCTTTTTTAGGCCTTTTAAATAGAACACTGAAACCCTTAATTTGTTGTGTACTCACTTAATCATAATTGATTATGTCTGTACTCGATAGTTGGAGAGTCATAACTAATGAAAAATGCGAGTCAATCTACTGTTTTTGCTTGGTTAAACACCGAAAGTAGCACGTCTTTAATTGCTGGGAAACAAAGATTTTCTCGCCATAATGAAGCTGAGTACCCGTTAAGCTTTTCACGCTATCGAGTGGTATTTTTTTCAGCGCAAAAAGCGGTAGATAAAGCATGGCAAGCGCAGTTGATTGCTGTTGAGAACTGGCTGACTTCATTAAGTGTTGATTTAAGCCTTGCAATAATCAAGAGAGACTGCGACTTGACCTGTATTGAGGTTTGTCTTGAACCTTCACTCACTGTAGCGCAACAGGCTGCTTGCAATGCGCTATCTGGTGTTGAGTTATTCGAGTTATTTGCCAATGCTCCTGTTATTAATCAACCAGGCTTGCTGGTGATGGATATGGACTCCACAGCGATAGAGATTGAGTGCATCGATGAACTGGCTGTTATGGCTGGAGTGGGCGCCGAAGTTGCAGAAGTGACAGAGCTTGCTATGCAAGGCGAGCTTGATTTTGAGCAAAGCCTCAGGGCGCGAGTGGCGAAACTTAACGATGCCGATGCGCAAATTATCGAAGCCTTGTGTGACCGGTTACCACTCATGCCTGGACTTAAAGAGATGATTGCTGAGCTGAAAAGTCATGGTTGGCGTACGGTGGTCGCATCTGGAGGCTTTACTCCATTTGTTAACCACCTTAAGCAGCTGTTGGCACTCGATGCCGCTTTTGCCAATGAGCTAGATATTGCTAAGGGGAGGTTGCTTGGTAGTGTATCGGGTCAAGTTGTCGATGCGCAGTTTAAGGCCGATACCGTGCTTAACTGTGCACAGCAATGGCAAATAGAGGCTGGGCAAAAAGTCGCTATTGGTGATGGTGCCAATGATATTCCGATGATCCATGCTGCAGACTTTGGTATCGCCTATCATGCTAAGCCTAAGCTAGCTCAGGTGGCAGATGCAAAGATTAATAAGTTAGATTTAAAGACGCTGCCTTATCTGTTTCAGCTTAAGTGATCTCTTCGGTGTTGTTGCGACTCTTGCCTGAACACGCATGTTGTACTCTCTTGCTGCAACCTTTTGCTGTTACATAGGCCGGTTTAACTAAAAAGCTCATGACTATTCCGTTATGAGCTTTTGTTTTAAAACACAGCTATCATCTTGATTCATTTAGTTGATACATCTTCAAAGCTGTTTTAATGACGAATTAAACCTGTTTACGACCATTTAATTAGAGTGTTTACTCTTGTCTTTGTGTTATGACTTCAGTAGCTTATCTAAAAAAAGATGAGTACTTGCCGTTGAATATCCAACAAAAATCCTTTTATGTACCCTATAAGCATGGTCACCTTCATCTTAGGCAGATAGTGCCAGTTCAAGCTGATATGAATAAGCCGCCAGTGTTAATGTTACATGGCGCAATGTCTAATGGCCGAGTGTTTTATAGCGATTCAGGTAAGGGGCTTGGTTGCTACTTAGCAGATTCTGGCGTGGTGGTTTATGTACTCGACACACAAGGTCGGGGGCTCAGTGAGCCTAAACTGGCTCGTGGTTTTACTGGGGGGCAGGGGGAGGTCATTAGAGAGCAGTTACCTCTTATTCAGCAATATATTTTATCACTTCACCCAAATGTTAAAACCGTACATTGGTGCGCCCATTCATGGGGGGGAGTATTGATGGCGAGTGCTATCGCTCGCTATGATCATTTACAGCAATCTGTAGCGTCACTGGTGACCTTTGGCAGTAAGCGCCGCATACAAGTTAAGTCATTACAGAAATGGCTTACGGTTAATCTGGTGTGGAATAAACTTGCGCCCTTGATTGCTTGGCGCAGTGGTTACCTCCCAGCTGACAAACTTAAGATAGGGATGGACAATGAGTCTCGAGCATCATTAAGGCAAACTATCGAGTGGGTTGGCGGGCATTGGATAGATAATGATGATGGTTTTGATTACGCCAGTGCTGCCAAGCAGGCCAACTGGCCTAAGTCTTGGTTTATCGCTGGTAAGGGCGATAAGGTATTAGGTAACCCAAGTGATGTGCAGCGAATGATAAAAGAATGTCATATCAAGCAGGTCGACTACACCTTGTTATCGAAGAAGCAGGGGTTTAAACATGATTATGACCACGGCGGCATGTTAACTCACAAAGATGCTGTCGCAGATCACTTTCCTCGGATCAAAGACTGGTACCACAGCTTTAACGGCTAACGATTTTGCTGTTTGCTGTTTGCTGTTTGCTGTTTGCTGTTTGCTGTTTGCTGTTTGCTGTTAGCTAGCGGTTAGTTTGAGCTGTGATATGGCCGCAACGTCAACGGCTCTAGTCACTTTGTGAGGAGAGTAGTGGCGCGAGTTTGACTAACTCGGCTAGATTACTGACCCCGAGTTTACTCATCAGTTTTGAGCGGTGCACCTCAATCGTTCTTAGCGCCACACAGAGTTCATTTGCCATCTGCTTATTGGTATTACCGGCAATGACTAAATCAAAAATTTGCGCCTCTCGTTCAGTTAATGTGTCAATCAAGGCTTGATGGGTTAACTTCCAATGTTGGCGGACGCTGTACGCTAAGCCTTTAGCGATAGATTGTGACAATAAATGACCTTGAACCGGTTTTTGGAAAAAGTCGAAAGCCCCATTTTTAAAGGCATCCACAGCCATAGGCACATCGCCGTGACCCGTTAAGAATATGACAGATAAAGGGCTTTTAGCTTGTGTGAGCAGTTGCTGCACTTGTGGGCCGGTAAGTCCTGGCATTCTGGCATCTAAGATCACGCAGCCAGCCTGGCTTAAATCAATCTCTGCAAGAAAGCGCACGCCACTACTAAAGCAGCTTAGCTTATAGCCGTAGCCATCCATTAAAAAGCTGATGGAATCAACAATTGCTTCGTCATCGTCAACTAAATAGACCGGGCCGTGGATTTGCTGTTGCACAGTGTCTTCTCATATTTATACGGGGATAAATGATAGATATCCCAGTTCCCAGTTTTTAGCGAACTATTTTTCATAAAGCATGAATTGCATCACGCAGCAAAAAAGTGGACCTAGCGTAAGCTATCGCTAATCAACACAATTCCTCTATTCGATTAACGTGCTTTTATTTTCCGCTAGATAACAATCTCTTTAACTAATGTCGGGAGATGTTCGGTAGGGGAATAAGTTTGTCAGTGGAGCCTAAGGAAATGAAATTGCCTAAGATTTTGTTCTGTCTATTTGTACTGCTTTTCTCATCTGCCACTTGGTCTAAGCCTCAGCAGCTTTATGTTGGCGTGCTTTCAAATTGGGGGCACCAGCAAGCAATTGAGCGCTGGAAACCTATGATGGAGTACCTCAATGAACAGGTGCCTCAGGCTGAGTTTCATGTATACCCAGGTAACTTTGAAGCACTCAATTTAGCGATGGAACTGGGGCAAATCCAGTTTATTATTACCAACCCTGGCCAATACCTGTATCTCTCTAATCAATACCCTTTGTCATGGCTAGCAACGATGCGCTCAAAGCGACATAACGGCAGCACCTCGGCGATTGGCTCGGCAATTATCGTCAAGGCAGACAGCGACTATCGCACTTTATATGACTTAAAGGGCAAGATTGTCGCCGCTAGCGACCCCCACGCACTGGGCGGCTATCAAGCCACTGTCGGTTTAATGCATCAGTTGGGGATGAACCCAGACACTTATTTTGGTCAAACCAAGTTTTTAGGCTTTCCTCTTGATCCGCTGTTATATCAAGTTCGAGACGGCAATGTCGATGCGGCGATTACGCCTTTATGTACCTTAGAGGATATGGTTGAACGTGGCTTGATTAACCGGGCTAGCTTTCGAGTGTTGAACCCTAGCCGCCCAGAGGGGATCGAGTGTCAATGCAGCACTAACCTTTATCCCAATTGGTCGTTTGCAGCGACAGAAGGTGTCAGCACTGAACTCAGTAAGGAGATCACGCAAGCGTTACTGGATTTAAGTGCCAATGACCCCGCGGCAATTCAGGCGAACCTAAAGGGGTGGACCTCGCCGATTAGCCAGTTAGCGGTGATTAAATTATTTAAAGAGTTGCACGTAAAATCACCGGATAGCAGCCGCTGGGATGCCGTTAAAAAGTGGTTAGAAGAAAACCGTCATTGGGGCATTTTATCTGTTTTAATTTTTATTATCGCAACCCTATATCATCTGTGGATTGAATATCGTTTCCATCAAAAAAGTAGCTCATTGATAGAATCTGAGCGCCAGTTAAAGCAGCAAGCTATTGCCCTCGAAAGACTGCAAAGTGCATCGATTATTGGTGAGATTGGTGCAGGGCTTGCCCATGAGATTAATCAGCCTATTGCAGCCATTACCAGTTATAGCGAAGGCGGTATTATGCGGTTGCAGGGACGGCAGCAAGCAGATGTCGATGCTTGTATTGAACTGTTAGAGAAAATCCATAAGCAATCGACTCGCGCGGGGGAAGTAGTACATCGTATACGTGGGTTACTTAAGCGCCGCGAGGCGGTGATGGAGGATGTTAATATTCTCACCTTAGTGGAGGAGAGCGCCTCACTATTGAGACTTGAGCTTGCAAGGCGAGAGATCCAGGTTGCTACCCAAATTAAAGGCGAACCCTTTTTTATTACCGCTGACCGAGTTGGGCTTTTACAAGTGTTGATTAACTTAATAAAAAACAGCTTAGACGCGATAGCCGATTCTGATAATGCCCGCACAGGACAAATTAGCATAGAACTCGACTTTAAAGAGTCTCAAGTCAATATCTCCATCCTTGATAATGGTCCTGGCTTAGCATTAGAAGCCGATACCTTAATGGCAACCTTCTACACCACCAAAGTGGATGGATTAGGGCTTGGTTTAGCCATTTGCAGAGAGGTGATTAAGGAGCATGACGGGCATTTTGTGTTGGCTAATCGCTGTGATGAACAATCTGGCTGCGTAGCAAGAGTGCACCTGAAAAAGCGTGGCAGTGAACAGGCAGTTACTATTTAAACGTTAAATAAGCAGTTAATCCTATCTAATAGTAGCAATGTGCGGTCTTTGGCTTTATATAAGCGAGCCGCACATTTTGTATCAAAAACACGTTGTAACCAGCAAAAAGGTAAACTTTTTTACGGTATGTGGTTTACCACAATTTACAGTTTTTAGTCGCTGTGTTGGCGTAAAATTGAACTGTGAATTGCCTCACAAACACCAGCACCACATAGTCGGTATGTGGTTTACCACAATATTCAATCTCTGCAGGCTCAATAACAATGAGGAAAACCTTAGGAATGAGTTGATTGCAAATAGCGATTAACACAGGGCTTAATTCATCGCTCTCCTAAGGATCATTGTCATTGGGAGATTTAACATGAAACTAGATCGGCGAACCTTCATTAAAGGGGCCGGAGCCGGCACAGCGACTTGCGCATTAGCATCGCTTCCAGGCTCTTTGGCTGCCCTTGGACATTCTGAGCTGCAAGGTAGTGCAGAGTCTATCGCAAGTATTTGTGAAATGTGCTCAACCCGCTGTCCAATCTCTGCCCGAGTCGTAAATGGCAAGAACGTATCAATTCTTGGTAATAAGAACGCTAAATCATTTGGCGGAGCTGTGTGCGCCCGTGGTGGTGCAGGTCACAGCCAACTTTATGATAAGCAACGTATTGTTAAGCCGCTTAAGCGTGTTGGTGAGCGCGGAGAAGGTAATTGGCAAGAGATTGAGTGGGATGAAGCCTACAGTATCATTGCAAAAAACCTCAATAAGATTAAAACTGAGCACGGCGCTGAAACCGTAGCCTTCTCATCAAAATCAGGCTCTCTATCAGGCCATCTGTTTCACCTAGCCAAAGCCTTTGGCAGCCCAAATACCTTTACTCACGCGTCTACCTGTCCGGGCAGTTATGTGATTGCGGCTAAAGCGATGTTTGGCGGCAAAATCAAGCGCGATTTAAGCAACTCTAAGTACATCATCAACTTTGGTCATAACCTTTACGAAGGCATTAACATGTCTGAGACCAGAGGCATGATGAATGCACAAATGGAAAAGGGCGCTAAGCTGGTGGTATTTGAACCGCGCTTCTCGATTGTGGCTGATAAAGCCGATGAGTGGTATGCGATTAAGCCGGGCACTGACGTTGCGGTTGCACTGGCAATTTGTCATACCCTAATCGCAGATGACTTATACGACAAAGCCTTCGTGGCGCAATATGTGTCAGGTTTTGACGAGTTTGCCAAAGAAGTTAAGGCTTATACACCTGAGTGGGCAGAATCTGTTAGTGATGTGCCAGCTGAAGATATTCGCCGCATTACTCACGAATACGCAGCCGCTGCGCCACATGCGTTAGTCGATTTTGGTCACCGTTCATCGTTTACAACAGAAGAGTTTGAGATGCGCCGGGCACTTTATGCCGCTAACGTATTAGTGGGTAATATCGAGCGTAAAGGCGGTCTTTACTTTGGTAAGAAAGCATCTAGTTATAACAAGTTTGCTGGTGATAAAGTCGCACCGACGTTAGCGAAACCAGGTGTTGATGGTATGCCAAAAATTGATGCTAAGCGCATTGATATGGTCGATGAACAGTATGCATTAACCTGGTCATCGGGTGGTATTTACCAGACGATTCTCGATTCTACTCTAGATGCGGTTCCATACCAGTTACGTGCGTGGGTAATGAGCCGTACTAACCCAATGCAAACCATGACAGACAGAGCCCGTATTGTTGAAACAATGCAAAAGCTCGACTTTATCGTGGCCTGCGATATCTATATCAGCGAGTCTGCCGCTTACGCCGACATTTTCTTACCCGAATCAACCTACCTTGAGCGTGACGAAGAGATCGCCGATAAGTCGAGTAAGAACCCTGCTTACTACGTGCGTCAGCGTGTGGTTGAAACCATTGGTGACACTAAACCTAGCTGGCTTATCTGGAAAGAGCTTGCGACAGCGTTAGGTCAAGGTCAGTTCTTCCCATGGGAAAATATGGAAACATTGCAGCTGTTCCAAGTACAGCGTGATGTGAATTTACTCAGAAAAATTAAAGATGAAGGTTTTGTTAGCTTCGGTAAGCCACTAATGCTGCGTGAGCGTGGCATGGTCAGAGACTTTGTTGCTGCGTACCCCAATGCAAAAGCCGTTGATGCTGATGGCACATATGCCAGCCAGTTAAGCTTTAAAACGCCGTCGGGCAAGATTGAGCTTAGCTCAGATAAAGTGGAGAAGATGGCGCCGGGCCGCGGAGTTATTCGCTACCGCGAAGTGACCATGAAAAAAGCCGACGAGTTGTTCTTTATTCAAGGCAAAGTGGCTGTACATACCAATGCGGGTACGCAAAACGTACCCATGCTGGCAAATTTAATGTCTGACAATGCGGTGTGGATCCATCCGATCACAGCGGGTCTGTTGAATATTTCAAGTGGCGACAAGATTCGGATCTATAACGATACAGGTAGCGAAGAAGGTCATGCCCTCGTGACACCAGGTATTCGCCCAGACACCGTATTTGCTTATATGGGCTGCGGCTCAAAGAATAAAGAGCTTGCCCGTGCAACCGGTAAAGGTGTGCATTGCGGTAACTTACTTCCTCATGTGACGTCTCCGGTAACAGGTATGAATCTGCATACTACCGGTGTCAAGATTGCCAAGATTTAATCGGAGTTAATTATGACTAAGCGTTATGTTCTCGTGCACGATGAAAACAAGTGCATTGGCTGCCAAGCATGCAACGTGGCTTGCCGCAGTGAAAACAATGTGCCTGAGTCGGTGACTCGAATTCAGGTCAGAATCGAGGGGCCGTACGGTAACTTCCCACACTTACATTTTAAATATAATCGTGTGTCTTGCGAGCAGTGTGAAAATGCACCTTGCGTTAAAGTTTGCCCAACGGGCGCGGCCTATGTGAATGATGATGGCATTGTTTCCATCAATGAAGGCAAGTGTGTTGGTTGTCTATATTGTGTTGCGGCTTGCCCTTATAAGGTTCGCTTTATTAACCCAGAAACTCGGGTGCCAGATAAGTGTGATTTCTGTAAAGAGACACGTTTAGCCCGCGGTGAAGAGCCTGCATGTGTCACCGTTTGTCCAACTCAAGCATTAACCTTTGGTGATGCCAATGACATGAACTCTGAAGTGCGTAAAGTGTTAGACACCAAACCGCACTACCAACAAAAGGTAAACCTAGGCACTGAACCGCGGGTCTACCGCATTCCTAGCCGTAAAGGAGGGATCAAAGCATGAACAATATCTGGGGTTCGATGGAACAATACGATCCGGTAGTGTGGAACTGGATTATCGCGGTGTACTTATTCATGGCGGGTTTGTCAGCTGGCTCTATGCTGGTAGCCATTGGACTTAAATGGTACAAGCAAAGTCGTGGTCAACCAACCGAAGGTTTACCTGTGATTAAGGCGGCAGCGGTCATTGGCCCAGTGGCGATCAGTTTAGGTATGGCGCTGCTGGTACTGGATCTGACTAAACCGTTTGAGTTTTATCACATCCTGCTTAACTACAACCTGACGTCAGTGATGGCATGGGGGGTGATAGCACTGCTGGTTTATATTCCGTTAGTGTTTGTTTTTGCAGCAATAGTGTTTGAAAAACAAGTGCTGCATTACGCACCTTGGCTTGCAGGAACATTAAAAGTTTGTCGCCAGTTGGAAAATAGCATTAATAAGCTGATTTTCGCCCTAGGTCTAGGTGTTGGGGTTTATACCGGTTTCTTACTTTCAGCCTTGATTAGCTACCCTATTTTAAACACGGCGGTATTGCCTGCGCTGTTTTTAGCATCCGCCTTATCAGTGGGCTCTGCGGGTAACATTTTGGTGGCGACCTTGTTCTTTAGTAAGAAAGAATCAGATTGTATCGAGCAGGTGCACCGTATCGAGTACCCAGTGGCCTTTAACGAAGCACTTTGTTTGGTACTGCTGTTTGTCGGGCTTAACTTTTCAGGCCCAGCGGCGCAAGCGGCAACAGCAGCAATTACAACAGGTACTTGGGCGAGTGTGTTCTGGCTTGGCGTAGTGGGCTTAGGTCTTGTGGTCCCCGTTCTTGCGAGTACATTAGCACCTAAGGCTTGGCGACATACTAAAGGCTTCTTGATCACGGTATCGTGCAGCACCATTCTAGGCGTATTAGCACTGAGACACTTTGTGGTTTACGCTGGCCAGAGTTATATCAGCTAACTCAAAGTCGTTAATTGTCCTTCAATTTGCTTAGGCCAATTGAATCGCACAAGCCCAAACATTCGTTTGGGCTTTTTAATTTAGCCCCTGTCATCGATAACCAAAAAACAACAGCCAAAACCTAACACCTGAAGGCTAGCTTTTATCTTCTAGCTTGGCTCTGACAAAACGGATAGCTGATCTTAAATAAGAATGGCTGGCCTCACTGAAAGTGGACTTTAACAAGGACGATTGAACAAGAAGCTTTGAATAAGGAAGGGTGCATAAGAAAAGATGAATAATAAAAGTTGAAAGAGTACTTTTAAAGGCGGTTGAAGGAGTATTTGGAGCCATCGCGGGGCATAGGGGGTGGAGCATTGGGGTTAGAAGAGTGAGTTTGGATTATTACGCTTCATGTCACACATTTGACCATTACAACAACACTTAGATTGGTAATTAGGTCAATACTTAGATTGCTACTTAGATTGCTACTTAGATTGCTACTTAGATTGCTACTTAGATTGCTACTTAGATTGCTACTTAGATTAGTACTTAGGATTAGTACTTAGATTGCTACTTAGATTGCTACTTAGATTAGTACTTAGATTAGTACTTAGATTAGTACTTAGATTAGTACTTAGATTAGCACTTAGGATTAGTACTTAGATTAGTACTTAGATTAGTACTTAGATTGGTATTTAAATATCAAGCAGCTCCCTTTTGGGAGCTGTTTACATCAGTGCGCTTTGGCTGCTTATAAGGCAAATAATAACAATCTGCCTCCTGCGAAGGCGGACTCTGTCACACCTATGTTAAAGTTTATCGGGCAACGGGGTTATTCGACCGGGTTTTTCAACAAAGATGATTTTTTTGCCATTACCGTTTCTTGGATCTTTTCGTGGATTTTTTCTTGAAGCACGTCTGTCACTACTGACTTTTTAGCGCGTCTTTTCTTAATTAAAAAGCTGCTTAATAGACTGATGATTGCAACGCCTAAGGTAATCATAGGGGCGATAATGAGCGCCATAGTTACAAATCTCGCTATATTCTCAGGTAGATAAGATAGTGAGTAGCCAAAGCCCAATAATAGTGCACTCCAAATTGCAGCGCTTAGCCATGCAAAGTAATGAAAGTGAGACACCTTTTTAATGTGCAGCCCCATCATTAACGGCAGTAAAGGGCGAACGACAGGAATAAAGCGCGCGGTAAATAGGGCTAATAAACCATGCTTATTAAGCAAGTTATCTACCGTTTTCATGCGCTTTTCTGGGACGGCATCTATCCAGCGTTGAATTTTTGGTAGTTTATGTAGCCATCGACCTTGAATGAAGGCGACCCAGCTTCCCGTTGCGCCAGCGACAACTAATGCGGCAAACGCCATTGGCAGGCTAATAATGCCAGCAGCAGCCAAGCTGCCTGACAGGATCACTACGCTGTCACAGGGCATAGGCGCTGCAGGAAGCAATGCGCTTTCTAGCCAAATTAAGGTGAATATACAGAGGTATATCATGGCAGCACTGCCAGGGCTTTGCAGTAAAGCGAAGTCTTGCTGCCAAAGGGCAGTGATGACTGAGACAAATGAATCTAGCATTGTCGGTGTTCCTAAATGGGCCAAGTACTCAAGGCGGCAGCCAATTATTGCAATCGTTAGAGTAGGTTACTTAGAGTGGTTCATTAAGATTACTCTGTAAAGTGACTGACGAAAATGATTTTCAAAAGTGACTTAAGTGTATTACTAGTGTGGCGTTTTAGCGGACGATAAGGGTGGAGTTTTCTCCAGTCTTTATGCGCAACTCGCCTGAGTTAGCACTATACATCAGGATGTAATGGCGCAAATTAACTATTCAGCTTCATTAATAAAAATACATCTTCAGTTCATCATTAATTAATCATTAGTGATTAATTGTTCTATTTTTATAAGAATAGAGTGATAAAAGGTTGGTTTTAACCTGCACTGGCGAGGTGTGAGTGAATTATCATTCATCCGCCACAAAAGGCACTAAAATGGCGTAAGATTACAGTCTAATTTTCTATTATCCATGACCGCTAGTCCTTAATAACTGGCATTTATTCATCATCAGTACTTAGGGTCATTAGGTCACCAAGAAAGGTTACTATGTCATCAAGAGCAGTCACTATGTCGTCAAAAAAGAAGGGGCTAAAAGCTGTCGCGCTACTTGAAGCCTCAAAAGGCCTGTTATCGGTACTGGTTGTATTTGGGCTGCATACATTAGCCGGGGACAATATTCAGCATTTTGTTGAGGCGCTGCTCAGCCACTCTCACTTAAATCCTGCCAATCATTTAGTACAAGAGGCCATTAGCGAGGCGGGCAAGGTGACTGCAAGTAATATTAGTTTGGTTATGGCCGGCGCTTTATTGTATGGGGCTGTGCGATTTATTGAAGCCTATGGCTTGTGGCACAGTTTAGTGTGGACAGAGTGGTTTGCCTTGCTTAGCGGCGGGATCTATCTACCATTTGAGGCCTACGAGATGTTCACTAAACCCAGTTTATTAACCGCTGCAGTTTTAGTCATTAATCTTGTGGTTGTGGGTTACATGTACCGAGTGATTAAGCCTAAAAGCTTGATATCGTAAGGTTAGAATTGGGTGCACTTAAACAAATGCACCTGAAATAAGATGCACTTGGAATAAGGTGCACCTGAAATAAGATACATTTGGATTGAGATGAAACTGGAGGTTAACTTTCAGCGCTCAGCTCTGGGAACCGCAGTAACACTTCTTGAGTGATATCTAAAAGCTCGCCTACGCCTATGATGTTCCATAGTTGTTGTTCGAGTTTCTTGCCCTTGTGAGGGGCGTGAATCGCAATATATTCCAGTTCGCGACGTATGTAGTTTAAGTCGGGTTTCCCCGTGGCTCCGCGGTAAACTCGCAGTGCTAAAAACTCGCCTAGATGTTGGCTGCGCTGAATAAAGCTAAGCTGCTGCGCGTATTGAGGCATATCACTATCGCTAATGCAGCGGACTTTAATCTGTCCTTGAGACATACGTGAGATCTGCACCAGGACTTCAAAATGAGATAAACCATGCTGAGGCTTCATCGTGCGAATAGGCGTAATAAAGTCACGTCTTAATTTACCGTCATTTAGCAGCGGCGCTAAATCATAGGCGAGTGTATTGTAGCTTTGAGAGGCAAACAGGTTAGCAATATGGTTTTGCTGTTTACCTATCCCTAATGTCGAGATATAAGCCGACTTCACCGTGCGCTCAAGATAAAAGGGGACAGAGACCAGATTGCGCATGATGATATTTTTCATCCCATCGGCCAGCTCTTTCACATTTTGGTTATTTTCGGTGATTTTTTGCAGTTTGTCCCGATTGTGCTCAATCAAGCGGTTTAAAAACTCCACGCCGACATGAGGTGTATGGCCAACTTGCGCTGCTAGGTGCAAGGTGATGCCGTTTTTACGAGTACGGATCAGTCGATAAGGAAGTGATGCTAAAGATATCTTGCCGGCCAGAGGTTGTAGCTTAGGAAAGCTGATTAAAATAGGCTCATCCAGATTGAAGTTTACAGGCTTTATGATGCTAAGTTTCATACCCCGGCTTGAAATGTCATCGGTACTTGCCACCACATTCAGCTTGCCTTGGCTAAGCAGTGCAGCGGTTTTAAAGGCAAAGCGTGACTCATTACGTCGTTCGCTAAATTGCAGTGAGATAAGTTTAATGGTGTGCGCAGATATTTTCTTTTGCCCAAAGATTTTTAACTCATTAACATTAGCTTGGTTATCTGTGTCTTGGTTGATTTTTGCCCAGCTCTGATATAATTCACTCGCCTTACTGGGCGTCATATCAATGATCTGTAATACATGGCTAAAAGCACTCAGTTGCGTTTCTGTTAGCGCTGAGTAGCGCCCTTCATCGCCGGGTAAAATACTGGCTTTATAAGATTGTTGATGATCGATAGTTTGTTTGCTGACTTTAAATATTTTAAAGCTAGGCTTAGTCGCCGCAAAACTTAAAAATAGCGCTAACAGACCACGAGAATTAAGCTCTGCCAAGCTCGCTGAATAAAAGAATTTTGCGCCTTGTACAGTGAAGGTGAAGCAGAAGAACTGGCTATGCTGGTTATCATCAGCCGAATCTATAATGCGCTTTAGTCTATCTGGCGTGAGAAAGCTGCTTAGTTGGCTAATGTCCTCTTCATCTTTGAAATATTCGCTAATGGCCTGGTTATCACGGCTCAATAGTTTATGGCTGAGTACCAATTGCGAGTCGAGATTAGCCTCTGGGTTTGCCTTCGTTGCAACAAATAACGGCAGATGGGGTAGGTGCGGTAGATAATGACGCTCAAAGCCAAGCCCTTTAGTGGTCGTTAATACGTCATTAACATCGACTTTGTAACGGAACTTATAGCCTCGGATCAGCTTTTCTAGCATATCGGCTAAGGCATCTGTGCCTGATAGCCGTTTCAGTCTAAGCCAGCTGTACTCTTGATTGTGCTCTACGTCGACAATTTGATAGTCCACGCCTTGTTGCAGATCTTGATGATAGTACTCGTCGCTTAGCTCAAGCAGCTTAACCCGAATAGGCATATTGGTTTGTAGGCTATGTTTTGCCTTCAGGCGGATGCGTGCGCCGCCCACAGAGAGATCGACAGTAATACCATCAAGATTGAGGTGGCCTTGAGTCACATTGATGCGCATGCTGTAGTTCATCCGCTCTTCACTGCGGGCAAAGTAGCTGCCTAATACCACACCATCGGCGACAAACGGCGATGAATTTACAACGGGCTCATTTTGACCCGATCGTCGCTGTTTAGTAATTCGTTGTTTATGGCTATCAATGACTTGCTCATACACTCCTAAGGTGTACTGTTCGCGATAAAGGGCGAGGGCTTCTAAAAAGCTTTCTTTCGCTGGCGCATCGAGGTAGTGCTGCTGCTGTGCAAAACTAAATATTTCACATTCGAGTTCAGTTTTATTGCGTAAGTCGATTTTTCGAGTACAACTGGAGGCGAGTCTATTGAGCTCCATTTTGAGCAAAAAGCGTGTTGAATTGGTTTCATCAACAGTAAGCTGTTCGAACAGTTCTGAGAATTCCGGTTCCATTAATAGGGGTTTTAACTGCTCAACAAGTGCTTTGTGCAAATCTAAAGTCATTAATCACTTCTTTTGGGATGCTAAAAAGACCAATGGCTGGTAGGCTCATGGACCAATATTTGAGGGGAATATTCTCTATTCCCGCTATCTTAAATAAGTATCGGCCAATATTGGCGTTACTTTACTGATTTTATACGATCTAAAAATGCGATCTAAAAAGAGTTATGGCAAAGAATAAAACAGCTTACGTATGTAATGAGTGCGGTCAAGATTTCCCTCGTTGGCAAGGACAGTGTAGCGCTTGTCAGGAGTGGAATACCATTAGTGAACTTAAAATTTCTGCATCTAAGCCTGCGCGTAGCAGCGTCTCTGGTTATGCGGGCTCTGTTGGCGGTGGTTCAAAGAAGCTAAAAGAGATTGAAGAGTTTGAAGCGCAGAAGATGCTGACCGGTATTGGTGAGCTCGATCGTGTGTTATGCGGCGGTTTAACCACAGGCTCAGTTAATATTATTTCTGGCGATCCGGGAGCCGGTAAAACCACGATTTTGTCGGATTTAGTCTCGCGTATGTCGCAGTTAATGCCGTCACTTTACTGCACTGCCGAAGAGTCATTATCTCAGTTTAAAAACCGTGTTAATCGTCTTAAGTTAGATTGCAATGAAGACAATTTATATTTAATGGCTGAAACCAGCGTTGAAGCCATTATTGCAGAGCTTGAAGAGAAAAAAATTAAGTTTGCGGTTATCGATTCAATTCAAGCAGTGGTTACCGATTTAGCCAACGGGAGTCCAGGCTCACCGTCACAGGTTAAAAGTAGCGCTCAAGCGCTAACTCAGTATTGTAAGCAAAATAACGTGACCATGTTTTTAGTCGCGCACGTCAATAAGAATAATGAAACCGCCGGCCCACAGACACTGATCCATATCGTCGATTGTTTAACGCATATCGAGTGTAACGACGGACAGATCCGCACACTGAGAGCGAATAAAAACCGTTTTGGTGATGTGGATACCGTCGGTATTTTTAAAATGACCGAGCGCGGTATGATAAGTGTTGATAATCCAAGTGAGATTTTTCTTTCAGGCTCAACTACCGAGTCGCCAGGGGCTGCTATCACCTGCATCCGTAAAGGCAATCGAAATCTGTTACTTGAAATCCAGTGCTTAACGACAGAAACTGAAGCTGAGTTTCCACAGCGAGTTTGTGTCGGTTTGAATATGAACCGCATTAAGATGCTGACAGGGATCTTGCGTAAACATACTAAGACTAAAATTTTCCACGATACCTATTTTAACTTGGTAGGTGGCCTTAAAATTGATGAGTCAGAAACCTGTATTGATCTGGCTTTGGTGACGGCTTTACTCAGTAGTTTGAATGACTTTGTTGTCCCGCGAACGACCTGCATTATGGGGGAGCTCAGTTTAAACGGCGACGTTCGCCCCATTGATAGCGGTGTACCAAGGGTTAAAGAGGCGGTTCAACATGGCTTTACAGAAATCTATATTCCATTTCGTAATTACCATAAATCAATGGAAGGTTCTGGCGCTAAGATTATTCCGGTGAAGACTATCCATGAACTGCTTGAGCTGATTAATTAGCGGGGCTGATTTTTTGAGTAGCGGATTTTGATTAGCGTATTTGAGTAGAGTATTTTGGCTGAGTCTTTGCCCCAGTACTAAAACATTAAAGTACTAGTACGTTAAACTACTAAAATAAAAAACAGCAAAAAAACGCCGCATGATTTGCGGTGTTTTAGGTATGAAAGTCAGTATCTTGCCTTGTCGTGGCTGGAGTGTAGAGTCGCTGGATTACGGATTACGGATTACGGATTACGGATTACGGATTACGGATTACGGATTACGGATTACGGGTTATTTGGCACGAATAATCGTTCTAATTCTCTATCTAGTAATGCGGCATCACCAAGGTTGAGCTCAAGCAACCGTCGTAGATGGCTAATGCTCTCAACATCAATGTGCTTGCAAGCTAGCCCAAGCTGTTGGTTTTCTTGGTGCACTATCTGCACTTGCATCTGCAATGTGATTTCAGAGTCAGGAATTAAAATCTCGAGTTTCGCGCACTTTATATTCGGCTCCCACTGGGTTGGCTGCTCGATGAGGGCGCCATTAAGGCTAATATCTAATAGCTTGGTTCCCCAGCTGCAATCATGGCTAATGAGCTTAACATCTGTGGTAAATAGTAACCGCGAAAATAACCGTCTTTCATCCATATCGATCCTTGATCCTTTAGCATATTGAGTTGCTGCGACGCGAATATTGCTATGTTTGTATTCATGATCTATGGGCGTAATCATAAGCTACAAGATTATTCTTGTACAAATTTGTCGCCAACAAACTTGCGGACACTAAGCGTTAGCGGTTTTAAATACTCGTGAGTTAACGTATTTAAGCCGTTTGCTCACTGCGATATTGAGGTTGTCTATGGGGTAATAAGCCGTGTGTTAAAATCGCTACGGTCACTAGCTGGTATAACATTCCAGACCAAGACAAAAGGTACACAGAAAGCGTTAAGTTAAGCAGGTTGCTAAGTAAAATAGCACAGCGTAATTTTGTACCGCTTGAATAAAATAGCGCAAAACTCATCATTACAGCGCTGGCAACAGTGCACCATTCGCTCCAGTGTTCGGCCCATATAACGCCTTGTAGAATCGCAATGCTTGAAAACAGCACAGGCAGAATCATCTTAAAGTAACTATCCCGGCTTGAGCTATGTCGACACGTCGCAAAGCGCACAGCATTAACAAGTTGATTGAGCATGCCCAATGTGCTGCCAAGTAACCCTAAGTGGATTGCTGTGAGACCAGATGCGATGAGGCTGCCTGATAGCAATTGTTGATCATTTTTTTGAGAGTTGGCCCACCAACCAATGGCCATTGAAATAAAACCTAAAGCTTGGACCCAAAGTAACCCTTGATGTGATAATTCGAACACGAAACTGCAAAACCTAAAAGACATTAAAAAACGGATTGCTATTGTCGTTTTTTTGCGCAGGGAAACTGTGATCTCAAGTGGCTTACTCGGATTTATCGGTGCAGTTTTATAGCGACTTGTGAGCCAGATCGCTTAAAATCTGTTCAGGCTAAACCTGTCATATTCAAATAGGACGTTAATTGATAGCTTATCAATAAGCGGCAAAGGTAAAATAGCGGACTCACTTTTGCTCGATAGCTAATATGGGCTTTCGGTGTAACGGCTTGAAGTCGCAATTTGAGGCTAGCTTTTCGGTCTTAGGCCGATGGCGTTCATTGAGCACAATTGTTTTAGAATGCAATAGCACTTGTAAGTGCAAGTCGCCACCTACGAGAAATTGTTTGCTATGTTTAATGCTTTGGCTTGTTTCAACACTGAGAAGCCTGCAGCACTGTAATATTTATGTTTTAAATCAAGGAATACCGACGTGTCATTTTCATCTCTGCCTTTAAGTGAAAAACTGCTTAGTGTGATAGCACAAAAAGGTTACCTGCAGCCAACAGCCATCCAGGCTGAGGCTATTCCTGCTATTTTGGCTGGCCATGACATAATGGCAAGTGCCCAGACTGGGACCGGAAAAACCGCGGCGTTTACCTTGCCTTTACTGCAGCGCTTAATCGATAAAGCCTCCAGCGAGGAACAGAGTATAGTCAAACAGGCCTCGGTGCTGGTATTGGCGCCAACTCGTGAACTTGCGGTGCAGGTTAATACCAACGTTAGTCAGTATGCGGTTAATACCGATATTACTAGCATGGTGATATATGGCGGTGTGAGTATTGATGCCCAGGCGACAAAACTTGCAGCAGGTGTAGATGTTATTGTCGCGACTCCCGGGCGATTACTGGATCATGTGCGCCGTGGGACACTCAATTTATCCTGTATCGAATACTTGGTATTTGATGAAGCTGATCGCATGTTAGACATGGGATTTATGGATGAAATTAATGCGATTTTAAAGCAACTGCCAGCCAAGCGTCAGACTCTATTATTTTCAGCCACTTTTAGCTCGGCCATTTTTGACTTGAGTAAAAAGTTACTCCAAAAGCCGATTAGAATAGAGGTCGATAAAGCCAATAGTGCCGCAAGTAGTATCGAGCAAGTGGTTTTCGCTGTTGATAGTGAACGTAAAACAGAGCTTTTGTGCCATCTGATTAATAAGAACGCGTGGCAACAGGTGCTGATCTTTAGCCGTAAAAAGCAAACGGCTGACCTTATCGCGCAAAAAATGATAGCGGCAGGGATTGAGGCTAAGGCGTTTCATGGTGACTTAGGCCAAGGCGCCCGCGAGCAAGTACTTAATGACTTTAAACAAGGTAAGGTTAAAGCGCTGGTGGCAACCGATGTGGCAGCCCGTGGCTTGGATATTGTTGAGTTAAAGGTCGTTGTTAATTATGAAATTCCATTTGTGGCAGAAGACTATGTCCACCGTATTGGCCGTACCGGCCGTGCGGGAAACACCGGTAAAGCGATAACCCTCTACAGTGAAGATGATGCCTTACTGCTTGAAGAGGTGGAGTCTGTATTAGATAAACGCTTGCCGCAGCAATGGTTAGAAGGGTTTGAGCCCGACTTAACTAAGCTTGAGCCTATTACGCGCAAGAACAGTAAAGCCGCTCAGCGCCAAAGAGCAAAGAAGCGTGCGTTAGGCGCTAATAAACGTCGCCGATAAGCAGTCGTGCTATTTGGCATGAATGAGTAACACTAACAATTAAGTCTTTAGTGTTACTTTTTACCTTTTAGCGCCCTCGACCTGAAAAGCCTTCATATGAATCGCGATTGGCATATTTTTTGTTGATACGAATCAAAAATCTTCTTTGTGAACTATTTCCCCGTTGTTGATTGCTGTAAACTCCGCGCCAACAACGGCTGTGTTGGTAAAAGTAAATTTTACCAGGCATATTGCTCGCAGGTCACTTTGTGTAAATATTCGTTTTAATATACATAAGGTGGATCTCTCACCCGACATTTTTAGTCGGGGCTCTTCCTGCCATAGCCAAGTGGCCAATTGAACTCAATTGGTTAACCCTATTTAAGAGATCAAAAGGTATCACTACTATGAAGTCTGAACAGACTCTTGCAAGCTCTGCTACTCCTACCGATTCTGTCTTGGATCGCTATTTCAAAATATCAGCCCGTGGAAGCACATTAAGACGTGAAGTGATCGCGGGCTTAACGACGTTTCTTGCTATGGTGTATTCGGTGATTGTCGTACCGAATATGTTAGGTGCTGCGGGATTCGACACTGGTGCAGTATTTATCGCCACCTGTTTAATTGCGGCATTTGGTTCCTTGCTAATGGGCTTGTGGGCAAACCTGCCAATGGCTATCGGCTGCGCAATTTCACTGACGGCATTTACCGCCTTTAGCATGGTGCTTGGCCAGGGGATCTCAATCCCAGTCACGTTGGGCGCTATCTTCTTGATGGGTATAGTGTTCACTCTTGTGAGTGTCACAGGTGTTCGTCAGTGGGTACTGACTAATCTGCCTAAGGGCATTGCTCACGGTACAGGCATTGGTATCGGCTTATTCTTATTGCTGATTGCCACCAACAGCGTGCAATTGATTGTTGCCAACGATACAGGTTTACCTGTTGCGCTAGGTGATATCCATAGTCTCCCCGTTATCGCGACCATTATCGGTCTGGCAGCAACCATAGGCCTTGAGCGCCGCGGCATGCCGGGCGGTATTTTGTTGGTGATTATTGCACTGTCGGTATTTGGATTAGTATTCGACCCAAGTGTTAAGTATCAAGGGCTTTTTGCTTTTCCTGATCTGATGTCTGATGAGTCGCTTATAGGCCAGCTTGATATCATGGGCGCGTTAAATCCAGTCGTGTTACCGATTGTTCTGGCATTGGTGATGACCGCTATTTTTGATGCAACAGGTACCATTCGCGCCGTAGCTGGTCAAGCAGAGCTGCTGGATGACAAAGACAATATTATTGGTGGCGGTAAGGCGTTAACCTCTGATTCTGTAAGCAGTATCTTTGCAGGTGCCGTTGGCGGCGCTCCAGCTGCTGTTTATATCGAGTCTGCTGCGGGTACCGCAGCTGGCGGCAAGACGGGGTTAACGGCCACGATTGTAGGTGTGTTATTTCTGCTGATGATGTTTCTTGCACCATTAAGCTACTTAGTACCGGCATACGCCACAGCGCCAGCGCTAATGTATGTGGGACTATTGATGTTAAGTAACGTGACTAAGCTTGATTTTAACGACAAAGTCGATGCTATGGCCGGATTAACCTGTGCGGTATTTATCATTCTTAGTTGTAACATTGTGACAGGTATTATGCTGGGTTTTGTGACCTTAGTTATTGGCCGACTATGTAGTGGTGAATGGCGTCAAATAAAGCCGGGTGTACTGGCTATTACCGTTGGTTTAGTGGCATTTTATATGGGCGGCTGGGCTATCTAGCTTAAACGAAATAGAGTTAACCTCCATATTAACAGACGTCAAAAAGCCAGTCCTTGTTGACTGGCTTTTTTGTCTCTTGTTAGCCCCACAGAGTTAAATTAGTGGGTTAAGTTCACAGGTTAAATTGGCTGCTAAGTTAATCGCTAAGTTAAGACTCATTTTATCTCATCGCCAAGTTGTAACTCTGGTCGGTGGCAATCCAAGTAGCGACTACGTTTCTTAGCGGTAAGTTTGTGAGTGTCAACTAACACTAAACCATCGATACAATCACCAAATTCGACATCAATGCCAAAATCGAGAAACGTTACCCCACCTTGAGTGCAC
Source organism: Shewanella sp. 0m-6 (assembly GCF_052977325.1). NCBI lineage: Bacteria > Pseudomonadati > Pseudomonadota > Gammaproteobacteria > Alteromonadales > Shewanellaceae > Shewanella > Shewanella sp. 0m-6. The sequence goes on along the minus strand of NZ_JBRIMD010000006.1, from coordinate 92,148 downwards.
AGCTCACCATATTGTTTAAAAAGTGTTGGAATGGCGCTGTCCATGCTTGCCATTGTTAGCTTTAGTTGTTTAAAGCCTTCTGTGTAGTCTAAATGAGAGTAGCCTTGTTCAAGCTCTATTTCGCGGTTTACACCAAAAGTAAATGGGCTGTAGGAGTGAGCGAGTGCTTGCTCGCAGGCAAACTGGGTTTTATAAAAATGGATCAGACGCTCTTTGGCGCGCTCCGGAATTTGATCGCTCAAGGAGACCGGTCCAAATAGATAGCGGTATTGTGGATTACGAACTAAAAATGCGCCAATGCCAAACCATAGGTAATCTAAGCTACGCTTACCCCAATATTTAGGCTGCACAAAACTGCGACCAAGCTCTAATCCTTGCTCAAAGTAGGGCGCGAAATTATCGTGATAATTAAATAGAGACTGACTGTATAGGGCATCTTCCCCTTGCAGTTGATGCACCTCTTTAGCGCCGGCAAAACGATAGGAACCTACGATTTCGAGTACACTCGGATCCCACAAGACTAAGTGCTGATAATAGGCATCGTACTTGTCGGTATCACGGCGCTTACCACTGCCTTCGCCAACGGCACGAAAGGCGATTTCTCTAAGGCGGCCAATTTCACGCATAATTGGACTGCTTTGTTTATGTTGATACAGATAGATTTTTTTATTGTCTTGAGTTTCACCGAGCAGCTCACATTGATGTAATGCCGCCACCAGTTCTGCACGTGGTTCAGGATGGGCGATGGCATTTTGAGTGCTAAACAAAGGGCTACGGTTTTTGCCTATGCGATAGAGGTGGTTTTTCAGCAGTTTCACTTTGGTTTTTAACGGAAAGTCGGTGCTGTTTACGACTTCTTTGGGGATTAGCTCGCCGATACGAATGGGCATGGTTTTCTTAGCTTGCTTAAACATCTCTTTGATCAAGAGTAAGCTTGCTAACGGTTTGTAGATCATTGATGCACCGTAAAAAACAGCCGAATTTTTAGCGTCAGCATACATGGGCAATAATGGCGCTTGGCAAGCTTTGGCTATTTTAACAAAGCCAGAATGCCAGTGAAGATCCACTACACCACGGGGGCGTAAGCGTGACACTTCACCTGAGGGGAAAATTAATACCGCTCCCTCATTTTTAAGGTGTTGATGGATATTATCTAGATGTAGCTTTGGGGTTCCGCCCGACATATTGCGTACTGGAAGCAGTATCGAATGCATGGGTTCGAGTGCCATTAATAACTCGTTGGCAACCACTTTAATATCGGGTCTGACCTTGCTGATGAGCTTTATCATGGCAAGGGCATCGAGGGATCCAATAGGGTGGTTGGCATAAATCACTACGCGACCTTCATGGGGGATATTTTCAATCTCGCTGTTTGGTACAGAGTAATTAAAGTTAAAGCTGGCAAGTACTTGCTCAACAAAGTCCACCCCTGTTAAATAAGAAAACTGTGTAGCGATAGCGTTACACTCTTTTTCGTTTAATAGGTAGCGCAGCATGGCTTTAGTCGGTGTTGATAACCAGGGGGTTTTATTAATTTTTGGCAGCTTTTGTTCTACTACATTGTCGACGGTAAATATCATGAGTTCACCTAAATTGAGTTCACTTGATTAACTTCGCTTAACTGGCTTAAGCAACACGCTGCTGGGTAGCGGCTTTCTGGTTATCGTCAAAAGAGTAAGACTGGATCAGTTCAGCCTCTGCAGTGGTTTCATTCCATTTCAGTAGTTGAATGTCGCCTTGTAGGGATTCAGCTATTAAGGTGCAGTTCTCCACCCAATCACCATCATTGGCGTAAAGGAGCTGCTGGTTGATGCACAGGGCAGGTTGGTGAATATGACCACAAATAACACCATCGACACGCTTGCGTTTAGCGTAGCGCACAACTGCAGCCTGATAGTCGTTAATGGCTTGCTGGGCTTTATTGATACGTAGCTTGACGTAACTGGCTAAGGACCAGTATGGGTAGCCAAACCACGTGCGGAGCTTGTGTAGCCCACGGTTTAGAAGCAGTAAGAGGTCATATAGGTGATCGCCCAGCTTTGCGTAAGCGCGGCCTATGCAAACTTCTGAGTCAAACTGATCGCCGTGCAGCATAAGCAACTTTCGGCCAGTAACTCCGGTGTGGATATATTCGGCCGCAATGGATAAATCCCAAAGGTGAAAACCATTATATGGCTTTAATACTTCATCGTGGTTACCTGGAATATAAACAATGTTGACCCCATCTCTAGCCATTTTAAGCAGTTGTTGCAGCACGAGATTATGGGATTCAGGCCAATAAACCCGTCGCTTCAATGCCCAAATATCAAAGATATCGCCAACAAGGTATAAAGACTCAGTCTGCATGTGTTTAAGTAACTGTAAAAGGTACTCAGCTTTACAGTCTTTGCTGCCTAAGTGCACATCAGATAACCATACGGCATTGAAACTCGGCTGAGTCGTTACGGGGGGGATCGGGCTGATTGATGAGGTGGAGGTTAAGCGTGTTTTTTCTCTGGGCTTATTGCTCATTGGCTTGCCATGTAAACGATGACTTGCAGTTAGACTAGAACGGCTTATTGACTGGTTGATGAACGATTTGTGGCGAATTTATGACAAGAATTGGCTACGGTGTGAAGCACAAAAAAAGGAGCGATAATTCGCTCCTTTTTTACTTAATGTCGTGAGAGTTAGAAAATAAGGTGAGCCACACCTGCAATAACAGGTAGCGTCACTAATGTTCTAAGAATGAACACGACAAACAACTCAAGGAAGTTGACCGGAATTTTACTACCAATCAATAATGCACCCACTTCACTCATGTAGATAAGCTGAGTCACAGACAAGGTTGCGATAATAAAGCGCGTCATATCTGATTCAATAGAACTGGCTAAAATTGCAGGGATAAACATATCTGCAAAGCCAACCATAATCGTCTTTGACGCGGCTGTTGCTTCAGGAACTTGTAATAGCTCAAGCAGTGGAATGAAAGGCATTCCTAAGTATTCAAAAATTGGGGTGAATTCGGCAATCATTAAGGCGATAGTACCAATGCCCATTACCACAGGGATCACGCCAAAAATCATATCAACGACGTTCTTCACGCCATCAATCAAAGTGTGCTTAACACCGCCAGCTTGAGACGCTTTATTAAGTGCCTGATGCAAACCCCAAGTAAATACGTTATAGCCTTCAGGGATCATTTCATCATCAGAGTGACGAGGCGTCTCATCAATATAGATGTCTTTCTTCCAAGAAAGTGGTGGCAGTTTAGGTACCACTATCGCGGCAACAAAACCGGCAAGACACACCGTGAGGTAGAAAGGGACGAACAAATGCTCCAATTGAACCTGAGAGATCACAACGAGAGAGAAGGTGATTGAAACCGCTGAGAAAGTGGTACCAATCACAGCCGCTTCTCTTTGGGTATAGAAGCGAGCCTCATATTGCTTGGTGGTCATCAAGATCCCGACGCTACCGTCGCCTAACCATGACGCCAGACAGTCGATAGCACTACGACCTGGTAGGTTAAAGATAGGGCGCATAACCTTGGTTAACATGGTGCCCAATAACTCAAGAAGACCAAAGTTCAGAAGTAGTGGCAGCAACATACCTGCAAATAAGAATACTGAAAACAGCACAGGTAATAGGTCATTTAGAACCAGCGCCCCGGTTCCGCCTGAGCGTATGGCCTCAGGGCCAACACCAAAGAAGGTTAGCGTGATAAAGATTGCGCCAAGTAAACGCACCACTAACCAGATAGGGCTGACGTTAAATAACGAGTTAAGAAAACGATGTTTAACAATAAATTGTGGCTGAAACACTTTGGTCAGAAGCGAAGCAATTGCTGTGAAGATAACCACAAATGTCACCATTGCGACGATTACACCGCTCAATAGATTCTGTAATCCTTTCGAGATGATCGCGATAGGGATCGTGAGGGCATCTTGATAACTGATTGGCATCATAAACAGCAATAGACCAATCAAAGATGGCACGATAAATGTGAGTATTGTTTTAATATTGTGGGTTTGTTTTTCTGACACTTTAATTAACACCCTAAATAACGAGATTTTGCTTAATGACAATAAACAGACGTCTATGCATAAACAGATAAGTTATTGAATATCCATTCAACTGTTAGTTGGCGAGCGAACCGCCATAAAATATCTTAATAACACCATTCTATTATTATGTAGTGTAATTCACTACGGGCGAATAGTTATTAGCTCAATATGATTATTTATATTGTATCGGAAGTTTGCAAAAAAGCACAAAACTTTTTTGCGGTTAACTCTTTTTAAAACAAATGTTTGCAAATGATGCGCAGATGTTGATTTGTCGTGTGCTGTTTTCGCCGTCACGTTTATTTTGTGACGGCAAAATGGGCTTTTGCAGAAGGTTTAACTAAATGTTTTTCTCAAAGATTTTGCTTTTTCTGCATTGAACTTTAACTCTTTAACAGAGGCCTCAACTAGATTAACCGCGCATAGGTTTTCACTAGATGCCTGGCTAATTTGAGTGATATTTTGGTTAATCTCACCAACAACTAAGGTTTGTTGCTCGGCCGCAACCGCATTTTGTACCGCTAAAGCTTGAATTTCTTTCATTGATTGATAGATGGTATCGATTTTATTAGCAGATTTTTCGGCATCTTCGCTGCATAATAATGCTTTAGATTTACTGTTATCCATCTGCTTTGACCATTCGGTTAGCATGGAAAACATTTTATCGACGCTTTTCGATATGCTGGTCGTTGATTGCTGAGTGCGACTCGATAGCGCTCTGACTTCATCGGCAACCACTGCAAACCCTCGACCTTGATCTCCGGCGCGGGCGGCTTCGATTGCCGCATTAAGTGCGAGCAAGTTAGTTTGTTCTGCAATGGAGTCAATTTCAGACATCGCACTGGCAACGCGTTCAGCTTCTTTATTTAATAGGTGGGCATTTTCTGCTGCTTGAGTAACAGAGTTTGAAAGGTGATTAATGCTGACGGCATTTTGCTGCATCATTTCGCGGCTATCGTGACAGACTTGATAGGTTTGCTGAATGCTTTCAGAAGTTGATTGGGTATTTTTAGCGACTTCGCTAATTGTCGATCCCATCTCTTCGGTGGCACTGGCAATAAGTTCTATCTGCTGGTTCTCAAGATTAAGACCTACATGGGTTTGCTGTGCCGCAGCTATTAGCTGGCTCGCAATATCTTCAATATGCTCGGCATTGTCTTGTGAACGACCAAGCACGCCTTGTAGCTTGGCATCTTTCATCATAAGTTGAAAATCGAGTAAAGATGAAGTGTCACGGCCACAATAGATAAAGCGGCTGATAGAGTCGTACTCTTGTTTCATCTTCATTAATCTTGCAGGTACTTTAAACGCCTCGTCATAAAAAATGGCCAGGTTGACGGCCATTAAGATGATGCCTGCAATGATGACCGCCCAGCCCCATATTGCACCGGCAATCAATAGCCCTGTACTTGCACAGATTGCTGAGAGCAATCTCTTATTGGCTAAGCTGATGGGGTCATCGACACGTTTACCTTGATTGAGACGCTGGTAGATTTCTGTGGCTTTATTGGTGAGTTGGGGGCTTGCCGCCATGCGAACCGATTGATAGCCGATGAGCTGACCTTTTTCAAATAAGGGCGAAACAAATGCATCGACCCAATAGTATCGACCATCTTTACAGCGGTTTTTAACCACGCCGCGCCAGGATATACCCGCTTCTAATTTCCCCCACATCTCTTTAAATGCTGCTTTGGGCATGTCTGGATGACGAACCATATTATGATTGTTGCCGATAAGCTCTGTTTCACTAAAGCCTGACACTTCAATAAACCTTTGGTTTACGTAGGTGATAACACCGCGTCTATCAGTGGTCGATATGAGTTGATCTGTCGGGGTTAACTTAACTTCCTGATTGATAAGGCTTACCTGTTTTCTTGTCATTATTATTCCGAGTGACAGCAAAAAGCATCGCAATTCCACAGCAATGCATTAACACAATATTGTAGGGTATCTCATTAATACACTTGTTTAAATTGTCGGATGTAATTTTTTGTATATCTTTTTGAATAACAAGTTTGTTGACTGATTTAAGCTAACTTTTTGGGTTTAAAATCTTTTTATCCTATGATTTTTGGATTGTTTTTAGCAAAGAGCTTGATATTCTGTTTCACAGGCTATAAAAATAACAAATGCGTTACATTCCTGTGTCGTAAATGTTTATTAAAACTCTGAGCTAGACCTCGTTACAGTAAGCCAATTCGATATACATTAATAAACGTTAATAAAGAGGTTAATTAGGTAACTATGCTCGTTAATAAATACAATAAAGTGTCAAGGTTAGCGTTTAGGTTTGGCATGCTGGGTATTTTTGGCCAAGTACTAGGCCTAGTGCTATCTATTGTGATGTTCGAGCACTTTGACGGTCAGGGATATAGCTTTTTAAACCACACATTGAGTGAGCTAGGCAGTTATGGACACTCTCGTTATGCCGTTATCGTCAATGGTGGGCTGTTTTTTGGTGGCCTGTGTGTAGTGCTATTTTGCTTACTGAGCCTGCAACTTGGCGACTCAGTTTGGCGTTACCCTTTTTTCATTAGTCTTGGGCTGACCTATTTAGCCTTTGCTGCGACAGGTCTTTTTCCGATTAATGTCTACCACCTACATATTATCGCGATCAAATACTTCTTTATTTTTGGCTGCTGTAGTCTGGTGTCTTACATCGGTTTTCAATTGATGGCGAAAGAGGCTAGATTCTCTATTTTGACCCAGATAAGTGCATTGGTTGCATTTGTGTCTATGAGTGCATTTCTGTTACTGCCTCTACTTAGCTTGGATTTAACAGAAGGTGATGGCGCATTTTATAATGAGATGCTACTCGCTCCCTTTCGCCCTGAAATGTGGTGGCCCGCCGTCGTGCAATGGATTGGCGTAGCCACCTTCTTAACCTGGAGTGCCTTGGTGATTAAGGATCTGAAAAAAACCTTTCATTAGCACTATGGGGTTAACTCATTTTCAAATTGTTGCTTATAGCGCTGGAACTTGGCTAAATCCGGCTGATTGATGCCAATAGCCGTTACAAGATGAGTCCTTATCCGCTATTGGTTGCAGCAAGATATTTTCTGCGATTTCTATGCTCTTTAGACTATGTGGCGATACTCTAAAATAGTCGACTCCCATCTGTTTCATCTGCTCAACTTCATTGGATAGATCAATTAAGCTTGCTGATTGGGTTTGAATACCGTTAAGCCGAAGCAGAGGTTGATCATCCATGGTTTGTGCGAGTAACCCTTTAGAGTGGGACAAACACACGATTTGGCAATCATCTTTTTGCAGTCCCAACTGGCGAGCGGTAAAGCATCGTGCAGAGTGAGCCAGTGGCAAATAGCCATGACCAAAGACTTCCACTTCAAAAGGGATAGGCTTTTCCGTTTCGATAACGTTGGTTAACCACTCTTTAGACAGTTCAATCGGCATCACAAAACGTTGCATGCCCCATTGATGCAGTTTCTTTAGCGTTGCAAAGTTATAGTTGTTGACGGTTGGACCACAAACAAAGGGTAAGTTACGCTCTTTGGCTGCTTGCACCGCTCCCATGTCATTGGCTTCGATAATAAACTCACCATTATCGACATGTTTTTGTAGCTCGGTATATTCAGATGGCGCCTCGAGCAGCGCAAGCGTTGAAAGTACCACTTGTTTGCCAGACTCTCTGAGCATTTGAGCTAATGCTAAATAATCTGCAAACTTAAGCTGTCGACGGCGACTACATACGGTTTCGCCTAAATAAATTAAAGGGATATTACTTTGTGCAACCTGCTGATAAAAAGCATTAACTTTTTCTTTTTCCCAGCAATATTGCAGTGGTCCGAGTGACGTTTTCATCATTAATCCTTATTGCCAGTTACGCTCATAAGCGCCAAGAGTAGTGGTTTGTCCCTCAGATACTTTTGCTAGCGCCTGATCCCAAGACTGCTGCGTTTGGTACTTTTCAGGTGCAGACATATAGCTGTCGATAGCTGCACGCCACACCTTAGTGACTTGCTCAACATAAGCTGGGCTACGCTGGCGTCCCTCAATTTTAAGCGATACCACATTGGCTTTAGCCAGCTCTGGCAGCAAGCTTAAAGTGTTAAGGCTGGTGGGCGATTCAAGAATATGACTTGGCTTACTGTTTTCAGCTGTGGTGTAACGGCCCTTACAAACAACCGGGTAGCCCATCTGCTCATCTAAACCTGATTTATCGATTAATACATCGTTTAGCAATGTCAGCCGATCACTGCCAGACTCCTGCCAACGTACGTGCTTAGCGGGTGAACATGAGCCGCCTGTGTTGGGCGATTGTCCCGTGACGTAAGAAGATAGGTGGCAACGGCCTTCGGCCATAATGCACAGGCTGCCAAAGGCGAACACTTCTAAATCGACGGGTGTCACTTTGGCAAGATCGCGTACTTGCTTCATTGAAAGCACTCGCGGCAATACCGCACGTTCAATATTAAACTCTTCTTTATACAGCTTCAGTGCACCTAAATTAGTTGCACTAGCTTGTACCGATAGATGCAAAGGAAGGTGAGGGTAGCGACTGTGTGCATAATCGAGTAACGATAAATCAGCCATGATTAACGCATCGACACCGGTGTCAGCAGCAAGATCAATCGCTTGATACCAGCGACTTTCTTCACCAGGCTTGGGAAAGGTATTGATGGTTAAAAATATCTTTTTGCCACATTTCTTAGTGTATTCGGCGGCTTGCTGTAACTTCTTAGGTGTAAAGTTCAATCCGGCAAACGAGCGCGCATTGGTGTCGTCTTTCAGGCCCAGGTAGACCGCATCTGCACCTGAGTTTAGGGCGGTTTTCAGTGAAGCGAGATTTCCCGCGGGGCACAGCAGTTCCATGTAGTTGCTCCAAAAATAATGAAACAGGAGTTTAAAAGGGAATGAAGATCAAATTTTTGATGTAAAACAGGTTTGTGATCATAAAATCTAGGTAATATTCCTTTCTTTGCCACATTTTGGATACATTTTTACATGCAAGGTTTTCTTCCTCATAAGTTAGCGCAACAAATACTCGAAATTGGGCCTAAAGTTATTGCTCGCCCATTAGCCATTGTGCCGTTTGCGATGAAGGCTGAGCTACTAAAACGCATCTTAGGTTTATTACTTTCAGAGCAAGCTGAAGACGATGAATTGAGCTTTTTAGCGGGCCGTTGGGTTGCGATTAATATTGAAGATTTAGGGTTAACTTTCGAAGTGACGTTTGATGAATGTTGGCATGTACGACCGCAACAAGATGCTGAAGTGACGTTTACTGGTCAATCTAAAGAGCTGTTATTAATCGCGGCGGCTAAGGAAGATCCAGATACACTGTTTTTCCAACGTAAGCTTTGCATTGAAGGCGATACCGAGCTTGGGCTCGAGGTGAAAAACTTACTGTTAAGTGTTGAGTTTGATGCTATGCCTGCTGCCATTAGAGTGACAATTGAAAAGTTGGCGCAGGCGCTACAAACTTTACAGGCCAAAGCACAGCCGAGCTTTGCATAAATGGCTCACTTTTTAGCGCTCATTCGTTAGCGCTATTTGTTAGGGCTCTTTGTTTGAACTTATTCATTTAAAACTGTTTAAGTTTATTTGTTTGAGGCGATTTATTAGAGCCGATAAACCAAGCTCTGGGTTAGATGTGAGTTAAGCGTTCGAGTTTTGGTTTAAGGATTTAGAAACTATTTCGTCCAGCAGATTAGAGAGCGGCATAGATAACGTCATAGATAAGCATGTGGGTTAAACATTTAGATTAACCCACATCATCTCAAGCAAAAGATTAAGCTTCTAAGCTAAAGTCGGCGTCGACCTCAAAGGTTAAGCGCTCCTTAGTCACAGGATGATTAAGTACCAACCTTTGGGCATGGAGGTGTAATCGATTCGCTTTGCAGCCATAAAGGTCATCGCCAATGATGGGCAGATGTAAGCCATCATGGTGGGCACAATGCACCCGCAGCTGGTGTGTCCGTCCCGTGTGAGGGTACAGATATAGCATGGTGTGTTTCGCGCTGCGAGATTTTACCTGCCATAGGGTGTGGGCATGCTTACCATGCTCATAGCACACCAATTGGCGCGGTCTGTCATCGAGATCTACCCTAAGAGGCAGGCTAATCTCCCCTTGATCACCTTGTACTTGGCCTGCTACCTGTGCCACGTAACGTTTCTCAACTGTTCGTGCAATAAACTGCTGCGCCAGAGACTTATTGGCGTCACGGGTTAGCGCGATGACCATAAGGCCCGAAGTGGACATATCTAAGCGGTGCACAATCAGCGGACCTGTCGCCTGAGGAAACATCGATTTCATGCGAGCATAAACAGAGTCAGTCACATTCTTACCCGGTACTGATAGAAACTCGGCAGGTTTATTAACCACTGCCATCGCTTCATCTTGGTATAAAATCTCGATAGATTTGCCTTCGGCAGGATTGGTGAGTAAAGGATTGGCATCCATCTCAATGCCTGCAAGCATGTGGCTTAAAATGGGTTGGCACTTTCCCTGACAAGAACCATAAAAGTTTTTATGCTGCTTGATCTCAGACTTTGGTGATGCTCCCCACCAAAATTCCGCCATTGCCAATGGTGTATAGCCTTGACTAAAGGCAAATTGCAGCAGTTTAGGCGCAGCGCACTCACCAGCACCCGCTGGCGGTTGCTGCGTAGGGCTATCTTTAAAGATCTGGTTGAGATCTTTAAGCTCGCCAGCTTGATTTAAAAATTGATACTGGGCAAAGATCTGTTGTTGTAAACGGTTAGACTGCTGGGCGCGCGTCGCTTTTATTTGAGTTATTTCATCAAGCAGACTATTGAGTTGGCTTGAAACTTCATGGCATCGACTATCCCAGTCCTGTTTTACCGCTTTAAGCTTAAATTTCTCGGCGACACTCTCTTTACCTAACTCAATATTAAGCTCGTTAAGTACAGCTTGATTCTGCTCTTTTTCAGCGCAAGTACGGCGTAATTTGCGCACTTTGCGATTTTCAATAATTTGCGCTCGTATAGCCTCTAACTCGCCCTCAGCCTGAAGGCGTAATGTGGCTAATTCAGTGGTTAATATTGAAATATTAGGGTTACTTTCAGCGACTTTGAGCTGCTCAGTTAACAGGTTAAGTGCTTGCATCCCGGCATGAAAAAAGCTTTCTTCGGCCAACATATCAAAAACCGGTGGTACAAAGCCATTGAGTAAGTTTTGCTCGGCTAATTTTCCAGAAAACGCGGCTAAATAACCAAGCTCCCCGCTTTTATTACGAACGAGTAATACTCCAAACATCTTGCCAATAACTTCGGTTTTATCATCGCCTAAACCATTATTTGAATGATTGTCTAAACTATTGTCTGAGCCATTCTCAAAACTATTATCTAAACCAAAGTTATGCTGCCAGTCTGTTTGCGAACTTAAATAGGTTTGCAACTCTTTCGCGGCCAACAAACACAGTGGGTGTGGCTGGTAGTAAAAGGGAAAGGTAAAACGTTTTGGCAGCTCATAGCTATCGATAGGTGATTTGAAAGCGGTAAAGCATTGCTGAGCTGAGTACATGGGCATTTAACAACTTTTGGCAAGGATAAACGAGCGCTAAACTCAATTAGGTTAACTTGAATCAACCTAATTTAACTTAAGTTAAATTGAGCTAGCACGGTAATGAGTGAGGCGAGATTTTACGCTGTCATCTCAATGAAGTCATTAGTCGGCGGACGTTTTTACGTGATACTTAATTGACTCGCCCAAAAACAAAAATGGAGCCATTAGGCTCCATTGTTAATCAGTAACACTAGGCTTATTCGACAGGCTTACCTGTGATGATGTGGTATTTAATTAATAGCTCATCATCTGATTCTTTGTGGTCTGGGTCAACAGCAATACAGTCGATAGGGCAAACCGAGATACAGGTTGGCTTGTCATAATGACCGACGCATTCGGTGCAAAGTACAGGGTCAATCTCATAGATCTCTTCACCCATAGTAATCGCCTGATTCGGACATTCTGGCTCACACATGTCACAGTTGATACAGCTGTCGTCGATTAATAATGCCATCTAATTAATATACCTTATAAAAATCATTCATAATAAGCGCTTACGTACATTCCTTATGAGGGTAATTGCTTTTCTTTTTCCCGGTTAACAGCGGATTATTTACGTTGATTTCACTATGTAAGTGACACAAATAGCAACACAAACTTAAGCCTAGTTTGGGTGATATCTAGTGTGTCATTAGTGAAATTTTTTACCGAATATTACCGAAAAAAGAATGGAAAAAGTCTCTTGAGGTCAAGTATATCACAGGGTGTGGACAAACCTAGCTTATCTGATTACAAGATGGCACTCGTGAAGTGGGCAAGCTAAATGGAAAGCTAAATTAAACAGCTAGATTAAACAGCTAGATTAAATAGCCAAATGAAAAAGCCATCAGCCCAGATATGCTGGTTCACACATCTAACGCATACATATCGCTTTTTCATTTAGGTTACACTCATAAAGCGTGTGTTACGGCAAAAAGCACTGCTAGATCCAATAACAAGATAGCAGTGCTCATAGAAGCGCTAAGGACGAAATACCTTCATCCTTAGCTGTTCAACTAAGGTGCCTAAGATGCCCTAGCACCTTATGGCGTAACCACGTTAAACCAGAAATTGAAATCATCTAGCATAGCGAGAAACGCTTTAAACTGCTGTTTGTCCCCAGTGATCTTCACATCGCCGTTTTTAATCGCCTCATCAAAGCTGAGTTCTTTCAGTTGAATACTGTTCATCGTTTTCATTGACATCTCTAGAGCCACATCGGGGTTATCGACTTGATTTTTACTATGATGCAGCACTGCATTTTCTAATGTCAGCGTGTACTTGCTGTTAAGGTCGGTAAAATCAATATTGATATTGAGTAACTTACCTTCAGCTTTGCTTGAATCAAGCCTTATCGCTAAGAAGTCAAACAGCATTTCTGGTGTCATCGCTCTAATGGTATCAGGCGTTGCAGTTTGCGTACCTCCAGCTGATGGTACGCCGTTTCTCAGCTCATAAGCACCTTGTAAATACACTGAGCGCCAAGGGCCTGATTCAGCTTGGTAGCCAAGCTGCTCAAAAGCATCGGCTAACAGCTCTTTAGCTGCTTGATTGTCAGGATTAGCAAATACTGCATGCTTCATCACTTCTGCGACCCAGCGATACTCTCCTTGATCAAATGAAACCTGTGCTTTCTTGAGCACCGCGGCCTCACCACCCATAAACTCCATATACTTTTTTGCAACCATTTCTGGCGGTAGGTTATTGAGGTTCGAAGGGTTACCGTTATACCAGCCCATATACCTTTGATATACCGCGCGACTGTTATGGCGTAAGGTGCCGTAATATCCGCGCGTTGGCCAATTTTGCTCAAGCTCCGCAGGGAGCGTTATCATTTCGGAGATCTCTTCACCTGTATAGCCTTGGTTCATTAGGCGAACAGATTGGTCATGGGTAAATTTGTAGATATCACGCTGCTTTTTAAAGTATGGAATGATATTTTCACTATCCCATACTGGCCAGTGGTGACTTTGAAACTTCACTTTAGCCTGGTTCCCCCAAGTATCAATGGTTTCGTCCAGAAAGCTTGACCAGATCAATGCATCTCGCACCTGAGCGCCACGTAGGGTTAGGATATTGTGCATGGTGTTAGTGGAATTCTCAGCCATCCATAGTGCTTTCATGTCTGGGAACCAGGTATTCATCTCGGCTGGTGCTTCACTACCTGGAGTGAGCTGAAACTCCATGTTAACGCCATCAATGTTGAGCTTTTCACCGGTTTTTGTGATCTCATGACTTGGCAGTAATAGGCCCGCAAGCCCTGTTGACACCGTCATTCCTAGGCCACCATTGACACCTCCTTTAGCATTACGAGGCAGTAAGGCACCGTACATATATACTGCGCGCCGCCCCATAGCGTTACCTGCAATCACATTCTCTGAAACTGCATGTTCGGTAAAGTGTTCCGGCGCAATAATTTGTACCTTGCCTGAGGCAACATCTTCTGCCGTTGCAATCCCGGTTGCGCCGCCATAGTGATCGATATGACTATGGCTATAGACGATAGCAACAACGGGGCGCTCACCTAGTTGTTCATTGATAAAATCAAGCGCGGCTTTGGCTGTCTCGGGTGAGATGAGAGGGTCGAAGACTATCCAACCTGTTTTGCCTTTAATAAAAGTGATATTGGTTAGATCGAACCCGCGAATTTGATAAATATTGTCAGTGACTTCAAATAAACCATGTTGCATTACAAGTTGAGAATTACGCCATAAACTAGGGTTCACAGTATCAGGGGATTCTTTATCGATACTGATATAGTTTTTATATTGTTCTAGATCCCAGACGATGTTGCCCTGTGCATCTTTAATGGTGACCGTGTCGGGTTTGGCGATAAACCCACGCTGCGCATTGATAAAATCTTGTTTGTCACTGAAGGGCAGTGCCTTAAGGACGGCAGCATTTTCTGTTTTGGTAAATTCGGTTGCGGGTTTTGATTGTGTCGCTGCGATACTCGAGTTAGATAGCACCAGAGAAAATGCGACCAGTAGGGGAAGCTTGGATCTATTCATTACAAATTCCTTTTATAACGGATAATGGAAAGCTATTTAAAAATGTGCACAAAGTATAATCAACTTAGCCGGAAGTGATTGAATTATCAATGGCTAATGTAGTTTAGTCTTCTCTATCGTGACTTTTTGGGAAAGGGATACATATTTGCAGTTTAATGGGGGCGGTCTTTTTTATTCAGAAGTAAGCCAGAGCATTAATCTAAAGCATTAATAAAAATAGGATATTAATTTAGAGCATTAATCTAGGGTGTTACTCGCATGATGTGGACTCGGGGTGCTTGGCCTTGTGGCAATCTCCCTTGTAACACGCTTAAGCCCGCTCACCATCTATCTGTGAACGGTGGCTGCCCCGATTAATGGCTGAACATACAATTGTCTTGTTCAACATTGGGGGCAATTTCGGGCAGTAAACAACAAGCCCAAGACTTGCTTTATTTGGGTTACTCTCCCATCCTCAGCTATAAGTGATAAGTGATAAGTGATAAGTGATAAGTGATAAGTGATAAGTGCAAGATGAGACTCTATCGACTGTACCTGTAAGTGATTAGTCGTTACTAGGTGCTCACAGTGAGTCGTGTTAGGTGAAGTACAGGTAAACATAGGCCTTTATAGCGCTTAATGAGTTTCCGTTAAGAGGTTCATCATCATGAACTCCGCGCTACCAACACGTAACGGCGACAATGCGACCTCATACAAACAGATGGACATAATTTAGTTAAGTCGTTTTGGTCATAATCCAAATTAGTGTTAGAGGTTGGCTGCAATATTGCTGAGTACTTTTTGATGCATCAAAACGAGAGTGGTTAAGTATGAGGAAAACATCGAAAAGAAACACGTCAGAGCAGGTTGGCTTTGCAAAAATTAACGTCCAAAAAGGTGCTTTGTGGGGCGAGCAAACACAGCGCTCGCTAGCATTTTTTAACATTGGAAGTCAGCATTTTGATCTAGGCTTCATTAAAGTGCTTGTTAACATTAAGCGTGCTTGCGCTGAAATAAATTACAGTCACTCCTTACTCTCGGCTAGCCAACACAGTGCAATCTTATTTGCTTGCGATGAAATTATACAGGGTGACTATGGCGCTCAGTTTCCACTTTCTATTTGGCAGACAGGTTCTGGTACCCAGACCAATATGAATGTCAATGAAGTGATAAGTCGCCTGGCTAGTGACCATTTAGTTGCTGCAGAGCTTAATGGTCAAGCTATAGGGCAGCCAAGCAACAGTATTCACCCTAATGATCACGTCAATTTATCTCAATCTTCTAATGATGTGTTTCCCACTGCTATGCATATTATCGTGGCGCAGCAAACTCAAGATGTTCTTTTACCTGCCATAGACTTACTTGAGTGCGAGTTCTCCTCAAAGCAAAATGAATTCAAGGGGGAGTATACAGTTGGACGAACACACTTAATGGATGCGCTACCTATCAATGCCAGCTCCTGTCTATCGGCATATGGGAGTCAACTTACTTTTGCAAAGCAAGCGATACAAGAGAGCCTGAAGGGTTTATATCAATTGGCGCTAGGGGGGACGGCGATAGGTTCTGGATCGAATGCTCCGCCATTATTTGGCCAACAGGTCATCAGTTTACTGGCTAAACATTATCGTCAGCCATTCATGCAATCAGCTAATTTGTATGCTGCAGTATCGGGTGAGGATGCGTTATTGCGCTACAGCAGCGCCCTTAAGCAATTAGCTGCAGTATTACAGAAAGTCGCAAATGATTTCCGCTTACTCGGCAGTGGGCCACGTTGTGGTTTAAACGAATGGCTATTGCCCGCAAATGAGCCAGGGAGCTCAATCATGCCTGGTAAGGTTAATCCCACTCAATGTGAGGCATTAAGCATGGTGTGTTTGCAAGTATTTGGCAACGACCTTACGGTATCGCTAGCGAGTTCCAATGGACAATTACAACTGAATACTTACCGCCCGGTAATTATCCATAATGTATTGCAAAGTATAGAGCTGTTATCTGACGCTATGGTGTCTTTTGCTAAAAATTGCGTGCGAGGGCTACGGCAGAATCTGGTTCAAATTGACAAGAATATGTCGAACAATTTATCTGTCATAACATTGCTAATGCCCATATTGGGATATGATAAAGCGACGCAAATTGTTCAGACTGCAGCACATAGGAATATCACTCTCGCTCAAGCGGCTGAATATCTAAATTTGATGGACCAGAAACAATTCCAATTGTTATTACAAAAACAACTAGATGAAATGTTGCCTAAGTAGTGACAAGTTTACAAGTCAGCCGGCTAGCTTGATAAATCACCTAAAGTGAACCTGACTTTACTATGACAAGATTTTCTTGCCATAGCCTCAAGGTCACAATCATGTCGTCACCTAATGACCCTCTCCCACCTGAAGACAGTTCAGACAATGCCGCTCCCTATAGCAGCTTTGTAAAAAGCGTAAAAAACCATGCGATAGAGACTCAACAGTTTTTCACCCGCAGCGGTATGAAAAATGTGCTCTTAATCGCATTACTTTTGATTATCGTTACGCTCTTTTGGCAGGCTGTTTATACCGTCCCTAGTGACTCTGTCGCAGTTGTGCAGCGTTTTGGTAAGTTCCATTTAGAAATACAACCGGGTCTACACTTCAAATTTCCTTTAGGTATTGATAAAGCGACGATTGTTCCGGTCAAGCGACAGTTAAAGCAAGAGTTTGGTTTTACTACCCCTGGAGCCAGAGATCCCTTTCAAGGCTCCATGGAAGCCGACGGTGAGCTAGAAACGCAGATGGTTACCGGTGACTTAAATGCGGCATTGGTTGAATGGGTCGTTCAGTATCGTATAGCCGAACCTATCAAGTTTTTATTCGAAGTACGCTCCCCTAGCGCCACGCTACGTGATGTCTCTGAGTCCGTTATGAGAGAAGTTGTCGGTGATCGTACTGTGGATGAGGTAATTACTATTGGCCGACAAGAAATTGAATCTGAAGCGCTCGATAAAATGCAGGCGCTGACGACCAAATATGCCATGGGGATCAATATTGATCAGGTGCAGCTTAAAAATATTAATCCTCCTAAACCGGTACAGGAATCGTTTAATGAGGTAAACCAAGCCCAGCAAGAAAAAGAAAAGCTGATTAATGAGGCTCGTCGAGATTACAACAAAGTCATTCCTTTAGCTGAAGGTGAAAAGGATCAGCGGATCCGTGAGGCTGACGGCTACCGCCTGAAAAGAATTAATGAAGCACAAGGTGATGTTGCTCGATTTAATGCGTTATTGGGACAGTACAGTAAAGCCCCTGAAGTGACACGTCAGCGGATTTACATCGAGACCATGCAGACGGTGTTGCCCGCAATTGAGTCAAAAATCATCATTGATGAACAAACTCGCAATGTTTTGCCTTTTTTAGATCTTAAACCTAAGCAAGACAAACAGGGGTTGGCTCATGAAAAAGATTAGTTCAGCGGTTGCCTTTATTGTCATCGTTTTTAGCTTGCTTGCTTGCTTTGGTTGGGTCGCTTTATACGGTAAGTGAAGTAGAGCAGGTGATTATTACCCAATTTGGAAAACCGGTAGGAGAACCGATAACTGACGCGGGGCTCAATATAAAAATCCCCTTCATACAGGAGGTTAACGCTATCGATAAACGCGTACTAGAGTGGGATGGTGATCCGTCCGATATGCCAACTAAAGATAAACTTTATATCTCAGTCGATTTATTTGCGCGCTGGCGAATAACCGATCCATTACAGTATTTTTTGCGTTTACGTGATGAGCGCAGTGCTCAGTCGCGACTTGATGACATTTTGGGGAGTGAAACACGCAATGCGGTAGCGAAGCATGAATTGATTGAAATTATTCGTACCACAAAAAATAGGCAGCCTTTAAGGGATGGTCAAACGATAGAGGCTGTGAGCGACTTAACACTAGGGAATTTAGTGCCGATCACCAAAGGACGTCAGGTGATTGAAGAGGAAATATTTTCCGCTGCGACAGATAAAGTCCGAGTGTTTGGTATTGAGCTATTGGATATTCGCTTTAAGCGTATTAACTATAACGCCAGCGTAAGACCTAAAATTTATGATCGTATGATCAGTGAAAGACGTCAAATTGCAGAGCGCTTTCTTTCTGAAGGATATGGAGAAGCGGCGAGGATTAGAGGTAATCGTGTCCGTGACCTAAATAAGATCCAATCTGAAGCTTATCGTGATGTGGAGGAAATTCGAGGCTCTGCTGATGCCAAAGCGGCAGAGATATATGCGCTGGCGTATAACCAAAGTCCTCAAGCGGTGGGTTTATATGAGTTTACGCGCACAATGCAGTCTTATCAGTCAATCATGGCTGAAAATACGACTTTAGTCATATCCACCGAGAGCGATTTATTCAAGTATCTAAAGGGAGTATATCCACCAGAGGCGATAACATCCGCACCTAAGCAACAATGAACAAAAAGCTGTTCCAACCCGATGAGCGCGGTCACCCCACCCAACTTCCTAAAGAGTATGTTGACTGGATAACCCAGCCGATAACCCGATTTTTGCATATTGAAGCCGCTGCTGGCACGGTGTTGTTGTTTTTTACCCTAGCGGCTTTAGTGCTGTCTAATTCTATATGGGCTGAAACTTTTCTGTCATTGTGGGACGTTCCTGTTGGTATCACTGTGGGAACAATCGAATTTACACGTTCGCTGCGCGAGTGGATCAATGATGCATTGATGACCTTGTTCTTTTTCTTAATTGCACTGGAGCTGAAGCGAGAAATCATATTAGGGGAGCTAAAAACACCGCGTTTAGCGATGCTATCTATCAGCGGAGCTGTTGGTGGTATGTTGGTTCCAGCCTTGCTCTATTTAAGTCTTCAATTAGATCAGCCTGGCCAGTATGGCTGGGGGACTGTGATGGCAACCGATACCGCATTTGTTATTGCTTGTCTCACGTTACTTGGCCCTCGTATTCCGAAAAGTTTACGGGTCTTTATGCTCTCACTGGCAATCATTGACGATATTGGCGCCATCATTGTGGTGGCCGTAGGTTACGGTGAAGACATTCAGTTGCATTATATTGGGCTTGCCGTGATTGGATTCGTGCTGGTTAAAATTATGGCAGTGCTCGGGGTCCGCAATATCATGTTGTATTTTCTTGTCGGCGGGGCTATCTGGCTTGTAGTCGATGCTTCAGGAATGCACCCTACTGTGACTGGAGTGATATTGGGGTTGATGACTCCGACTAACCGTTGGGTAAGCGAAGCACGTTTATTGACGATAATAGAATGTGTTGTGCCATCTCACTCGATAGGAAAACAGGGGGTTTTTAGTGTAAAACGTAAAGTGCTCAAAACGGCTGAAGCGGCGACCAGAGAAGTACTTTCTCCCGTTGAACGTTTAGAGATGTTACTTCACCCCTGGATTGGTTTTGTCGTTATGCCTTTGTTTGCATTCGCTAATGCAGGTATCCCAATTTCTCTTTCAGAAATATCAGCTTCGTTGTTTACTGCTGTTTTTGTTGGTCTCGCAGTGGGTAAACCTATCGGCATTATCTTATTCTGCGGCTTAACAGTATGCACTGGTCTAGCGATAAAGCCGCCGGAACTTCATTGGTCATATCTTTTTGCTGGTGGCATATTGGCCGGAATTGGTTTTACCATGTCGCTATTTATTGCAAACCTAGCGTTTAATCCAGTTCTCATCAATGATGCAAAGCTTGGGATCTTGTCTGCCTCGTTATTCTCGGCATTAATGGGAATGGCATTATTAAGCTGGCTATTAAAGCGCGATACTAAGAACAAGCAGCAGGGGAAGTAGGGCACTAGGAAAGGAGTCGAGGGTTAAAGAGAAATGTAGATTGGCCCTATTTAGCAGCTCAATAAAAGTATTTAGCTGTTAAGCGAAAGCATTTAACAGCTAATTAAAAGACAGGCCCTAAACAGGGCCTGAAACACCCGATATTAAGCTGGAGTGTCGCTCGGTTGATGTGGGTTACGAGTATCTTGACCTTGTGGCAAGTTACGCAGTAACACGGCTTTTTCAAGCTCAACACCAGCTGGTACGTCTAGGAATACAAAGTGACCTGAACCTAGACCGGCCTCAACACTTTCACCTTTACGGTTAATTAGGCTATCAACTTTGATGGTTAAGTTACCCTGTGGCGTCATCACTTCAACGCTGTCGCCCACTAGGAACTTGTTCTTTACATCCACTTCAGCAAGGCCCGCTTCATTACGAACGCCGGTAAACTCACCAACAAACTGCTGAGTATCACTGATTGAATAGCCATAATCGTAGTTTTGATATTCATCATGTACGTGACGACGTAAGAAACCTTCGGTATAACCTCTGTGCGCTAGACCTTCTAGGTTGTGCATCAAAGTACGGTCAAAATCTTTACCTGCCGCAGCATCTTCAATCGCTTGACGATAAAGCTGCGCGGTACGTGCAACATAGTAGAAAGATTTAGTACGGCCTTCGATTTTCAGTGAATCTACGCCCATTTTTGTTAGACGATCAACATGCTGAATCGCGCGTAAGTCTTTAGAGTTCATGATGTAGGTACCATGCTCATCTTCAAACGCTGGCATGTATTCACCAGGGCGACCTGCTTCTTGTAGCAAGACGATTTGGTCAGATGGCTGACCTGCGCCTAATGTTGGCGTTTCAATCTGTACGTCTGGGTTAACGGCAATAATGTCACCGCTTTCATTTTGCTTAGCCTCATGAACATCGTACTTCCAGCGACAAGCATTGGTGCATGTACCTTGGTTAGGATCACGCTTGTTGATGTAACCAGAAAGCAGGCAACGGCCAGAATAGGCCATGCATAATGCGCCGTGAACGAACACTTCTAGTTCGATATCAGGGCAACGTTGACGAATCTCTTCGATTTCATCAAGTGATAGCTCACGCGAAAGGATCACACGCTTAATGCCTTGTGATTCCCAAAACTTAACCGATGCCCAGTTAATGGCATTAGCTTGCACTGATAAATGCACCACTTGATCAGGAAACGCTTCGCGTACCATCATGATAAGACCAGGATCTGACATGATTAACGCATCAGGCTGCATCGCAACCACAGGCTCCATATCTTTGATATACGTCTTAAGCTTGGCGTTATGCGGCGCGATGTTGCTCACCACATATAGCTTCTTGTTTAAGCTATGGGCTTCTTTAATACCCGCAGCTAAGTTTTCCATCTTAAAGTCGTTATTACGCACGCGAAGACTATATCTTGGCTGGCCGGCATAAACAGCATCGGCGCCATAGGCAAAGGCGTAACGCATATTTTTTAATGTACCAGCAGGGGACAATAGCTCAGGTTTAAACATAATAGCTTCTCTGTTAACGGATAAGGGTTCGACAATCGGCCGCGCATTTTACTTAATGCAGCAGGGCTAATGCAAGAAAGTCAGCCGCACATAATAATTGGATTTGAGTGGATCTGAGTCATTTATTATAAAACCTTGTGATCTATGCGACATTTTTCGAGCGGTTTTACTGAAAATGTACCATCTGATTAAGTATTGACCCATTAAAGTGATTTTGCACGTAACTAAAAGCGTTCTACTGATATACTCGAACCGCTGCAAATTAATACGGTTTATAAGGGAGTTGAGATGTCTACAGAACATCAAGTATTAGTTGGTTTATTAAAAAAATTAAAGTCAGACTCTTTGGTGTTACCGACCTTGCCTGAAGTGGCGATGCGAGTACAAGAAGTGGTGGGCCAAGAAGACGTTAGTCTAAAAGATGTCGCGAGTATTATCGGTCAAGATGCGGCAATTTCTGCCAGAGTTATTCGCATCGCAAATAGTGCTATGTATAGCCGTGGGGTTCCTGCTGATAACGTCAATGCAGCAATCAATCGTATTGGGTTGATGCAAATTAAATCCATCGTGACATCGGTCGCGATGGAGCAACTTTTTATTTCAACCAACCAAATGGTTTGGGAAGTGATGGATGAGGTATGGAGTTCATCCATTGATGTGACTGCCGCAGCATGCGCGATGTTGCAGAGCTACAATGCTAATCATCCGGGTAGCAAGTTAAACATCGACACGATGACGTTAGCAGGCCTAGTGCATAATATCGGCGCGTTACCGGTACTAACTGAAGCTGAAGCACAACCTGAGCTATTTAATAGCATAGAAATGTTACGAGCATTAGTGAAAAAGCTGCAAGGCCCACTTGGGCGCGCGGTACTAAAAAGTTGGGAGTTCTCACCCGATGTAATGCAAGTGGTCGAGCGCTGGGCAGATTTGACCTATAACTCAGAAAAGCTGAGTTACTTAGACTTTATTCGCGCGGCGGCCTTCTATACAGGAGAGCTTAAGGCTGGCGTGGACTTAGAACAAAGAATGGGATTTTTTATCGAGCGTGGTTTACCTGTGTCGACTGAAGAGTTAACTGGTGAACAATTTATTGAAGCATACCAATCAATTAAAGCAAGTTACGAATAATACCTCTGTTTAAACCAAAATTGATATTGCAAGTTAAACTATAGTGGTGGCTGGCGCTGGAGTTACGGGTCACTATAGTTTATAACTTAATAACTCAAACTCAATTAACGGTTAAAGTACTCATTGATGGACAGTTTTTGGATGATCTCCATTGTGTGTTTGTTGCTACTCATTTTATTAGTATGCGCACTTTGGCGGCAGCAAAAACTTCGTCATTTTGTTAATCAGCTGCGTAAATCTTTTGAGCTACACGGCTTTACTTTTCCCGCTAACAACTCTTTATCGGCGCAGCTGAGTGGGCTATCTGACTCTGTGGGAAAGTTACATATTCAGAGTCTGCAAGCCGTGCGGGATAAATTGACAGACCTTGATAACCGTTTAAGCATGAAGCGTAAAATGGCTGAGTTAATGCCATTAGATAAAGGCAGCCTGGTTCTTTTGGATATCTATCGCTTTCGTTACGTTAATGATCTGTTTGGCTTTAATTTTGGCGATGAGCTACTAAAGCAGATAGCGGCAAGAGTAAAAGATTTATCTCCCGATGGGTCTTTGATAGCAAGAATGAATGAAGATGAATTCCTCATTTACTTCACCAGCGCAATGTCGCCACTACAGCTACAGCAACTGATTGATAAGTTACAGCTCCCTTACGATATTTTTGGCAGTATCATTACCACTAGAGTACAAGTGGGCCATTTAGCTTTGGAACCCTTTCATAGTGATATCAGTACTATGCTGCGACGGTTAGATTTAGCGCTTAAAAAAGCTAAGACTCATGATGTTGCCTTATCTGAATATCTATTGGGTGATGATGCGGTGCAGCTTAGAGAAGTCTCCATTATTAATAGTTTGGCAAAGGCGTTGCGTGATGGCGAGCTTTATATGGTTTATCAGCCAAAGCAGAGTTTTCCTAAAGGAGACTGCCAGCAAGTTGAAGCATTAATGCGTTGGCAGCATCCACAACTAGGTAGCATTTCACCGGCCGAGTTTATTCCACTTGCAGAGTATTCCGGTATGATCGATATCGTCAGCCAATGGGTACTCGATGAGGTGTTTGCCCAGCAGGCATTATGGCACCAAAATGACATTAAACTTCAGGTGGCGGTCAACCTGTCGACGCAAGACTTACGTAGCGCATCTTTGATAACAGGTATAGAAGCGAGGCTAAAGCAGCATCAACTCGAGGCGAGCGCCATCTCGATTGAAATCACTGAAAGTAAATTGATGCAAGATCTCGATGGTGCAGTCGCAACGATTAACCATCTGCGTCAGCTTGGCGTCGATGTTGCGATTGATGACTTTGGGACTGGTCATTCTTCTTTAGCTTACCTTAAGTACTTACCAGTCGATGAAGTGAAGATTGATAAAGCCTTTTTGGATGATTTAGAAATTGATGCAAGAGCCCGGCATATTATGGATACCAGCATCCGTTTGGCCAAAGGGTTAGGCTTTAAGGTCACTGTAGAAGGGGTCGAAACCGAAGATATTTTACAGTTATTACTGGGTATGGGAGTGGATAAAATCCAAGGAGATATTTTTTCTCAACCGTTAAAGCCAAAAGAGCTAGAGTCACGTTGGCCTAAATTAAGTGGTATAGGCTAGTCATACCAAGCTCAACAAGTTGTCGATAAAGGTGAGTTTGTGGAACATTACCCCACCTTTATATCCTACAAGTTAGCCATCCTCTACAAGATAACAGCTTCAGCAAAGGCCTCACTCAGGCGTTCAATGAGTAATAGTGGCATGGGGCTGAGTTGACGTTTCTTGTTCATGCACACCATCTCAATTTGCGCGGTTACCGCAGGTTTCTTACCGTTTGGACGCCAGATCTCTTGTAACCATACGGTGCGATATTTACTCTCGAAGTAGAACTTGGTTCGAATATCAATAATATCAGCAAACTCAACACCATCATGGCAGAGCATATCGCTGCGATAGACTGCAAAACCTAAGTCATGTTCATCCCATAAGCTGGCCAAGCTATTTGCTCCAATAACGTGTTCTCGGGCGCGTTCGAAGTACTTTAAAAAATTAGGGTGGTAGACCACGCCTGAAAAATCGGTATCTTCATAATAGATTTGTACAGGAAAGTGATAAGTTTTACTTTGCTGAATAGGCTTAGCGTCATTGGCTTTAGGGGGGATAGCGTTAGGGTGCGACATAGTTATTTAGTGGAGTCTTTGATGCTGTAGGGTATTGGTAGACAAGCTTAACATAGTCTTTGGTTTGGCCAAGGAGTATTGGTAAACAAGCTTAACATAGTCTTTGGTTTGGCCAAGGAGTATGGGTAGGCAAGCATGACATAGTCTTTGGTTTGGCCAAGGAGTATTGGTAAACAAGCTTAACATAGCCTTTGGTCTGGCCAAGGAGTATGGGTAGACAAGCATGACATAGTTTTTGGTTTGCCAAGGAGTATGGGTAGGCAAGCATGAAATAGTCTTTGGTTTGGCCAAGAAGTATGGGTAGACAAGCATGACATAGTCTTTGGTTTGGCCAAGGAGTATGGGTAGACAAGCATGACATAGTCTTTAGTTTGCCAAGGAGTAAATTCACTAAATGTACAAATTGTGAGTTTAATTTGAGTTTTCAGCAAAACATCCATTAGAATAATCTTATTGAGTTGCTTATTGAAAAGAGCTTTTTTGAAAGCCTTATCACTGAAAATAGTCTCATCAAGAGACATCTAATGGAGTTATATTAAGATGGCAGAGAAGATCATTGAACTAAAAACACATATGGGTGAAGGCTGGAAGATCACTAGTCAAGTAAGAGAACACCTACTGGTAATCGATCAGCCGACAGCGGGTAACGAAGGGGCAAACCCTTTGGAGACGTTTATATTTTCATTGGCAGGTTGCATCTCTACCATAGCTAAAATGGTCGCTAGAGAGCAAAAAATCAAGCTTAATCAATTTGATGTGTCGATTCAAGCTCTGCTAAATACAGCGGCGTTACTGGGGCAGGATTCACCGGATCCGGTAGGCTTTAAGCATATTGATATTAATGTTGAAGTCGATGCTATGCTCAATGGTGAGCAGCTCACAAATGAACAAAAAACTCAATTTCTTGATGCCGTTTGTCATCGCTGTCCGGTGCATGACAATCTGTTAAATCCAACACTGGTAACCCATCAAGCAAGCTAATGAGCTGCTGACTCGTTAATCACCTAACGAGTCAGCATATATTCCTACCTATCTATTTATCTATGTCATTAAACCTGCTAATACCCATGAAGCATTAAATTCAACTCAAATCAAAATAAGTAAAGGGTTAACTAGACTTTAAATTTGGGGTGTTTTTGTCTATCTTTATAAAATAACAGATAAAAATATTCGTATTTAACGCTTTTACTTAAGTCTCATATTCAGTTTGATTCAATCTTGCAGCTTAGGTTAAGGTGGTATGGAGATACTCGATAGTTATTCGGGTTAGCCCCTATGTTTTTGTTAGACTTTTATATAAAAGTCGTTATTCCAGTGGGACTCATTTTCAAGGATGAATAGCTTCTTATGGATCAAAATTTAACACTTTCTCTTATTCAAAACGCCGCATTGCTATTGGCTATAGTGCTTGTGTATGACGCCTTTCCGCGAAGCAATAAGCGTGAGCTAGACTTGATGTGGCGAGTGGGTATTGGCCTGCTGGTTTCAGTTATTACTATCTCGGTTATGCTAATGCCTTGGCAATACAGTGAGGGCGTTTTCTTTGATTCAAGAAGCGTCATTTTAAGTCTTTGTGGCTTATTCTTTGGTGGTATTCCCACTTTAGTCGCAGTCACTATTAGCAGCTTATATCGATTTAGCGAAGGCGGTATTGCACTATGGTCTGGTATTGGCACCATAGTGACATCGGGTCTGATGGGCTATTTGTGGCGTAAGTACCGTAATGGGCCGATAAGTGATATCCACTTTATTGAGTTATTTGCCTTCGGTCTTATCACAAGCAGTATAATTTTACTTTGGGGGCTGACCATGCCCACAGAGATAGCTGTTAGCTTATTAAAGCAGATCACACTTCCGTTCTTGATTATTTTCCCGCTGACGACCGCAGTACTTGGCATGCTCCTGTCACGCCGTATAGAAATAGATCGCGATCAAAAAATTAAGTTACAAGATCATCTGTTATTTAAGTCGCACTTTCAGACCGGCAATATGGGGATTGCCATAACTAGCCAAGAGCATCAATGGATTAAGGTTAATCCTAATCTGTGTGAAATGCTTAAATATACTGAGCAGGAGTTGTTAGGTTTATCTTGGCCAGAGTTAATGCTTAAGCAAGATTTCCACCTCTATAAACACCACTTTAATCAGATGTTGGAAGGTGAGATTAACGAGTTTGAACTCGATATTCGCCTTATTTCAAAAGATGAAGCTCTGGTTTACACCCATATGACGGTAGCCTGTCAAAGATCACAATCTAAAGTTGAATTAGTCATTACAGGCTTGCTGAACCGAACATTACAAAAAGAAGCCGAGATGGAAAAGCTCGCGAGTCAGGAGCAGCTAGGCTTAGTTCTCGCCAGTAGTGAGTTAGGTTTTTGGGATTGGGATATTCGTCGTGACGTAATCGAACGAAATGAGCACTGCGCTGAGCTGCTAGGTTGTGATGTCGATGCCTTAAATAAAGATCCGAAACGGTGGTTGAATGCTATTTATCCTGAAGACCGAGTGGCGGTATTAAAGTCGATTGATGCGCACTTAAGTGGTGAAACTGAGCAATATAAAATGGAATACCGCATCCATAGTCAAAATAATCAGACTTTGTGGATCTTAGATACCGGTAAGGTAATGAGCCGTGATGAAAACGGTAACCCGATAAGAATGTGCGGTATTCATACCGATATCACCGACAGGAAACAAGTTGAAGAGTCATTAAAGCTAGCCGCGTCAGTGTACAACAACAGCAGCGAAGCGATGAGTGTACAAGATGAGCAAGGTGTGATTCTCAATATCAATGCCGCATTTACCGATATTACTGGCTACAGTGAAGCAGAAATTAAACAGCAGAATATTAAGATCCTCCAATGTAATCGTAATAATCGTAGTGCCTACGAGCAGATGAACCTAGCCATAGAGGAGCTCGGTCGCTGGCAGGGGGAGGTGTGGCTGAGGCGCAAAAATGGTGAAGAGTTTGTGGTTTGGTTAACGCTTAATGTCTTATTTGATACTAAGGCACAGACTCAACGCAGAGTCGCGCTGTTTTCTGATATCACAGAAAAAAAGCAAGCGGAGCAAATTATCTGGAAACAGGCCAATTACGATCCGTTAACAGGTCTGCCGAACAGGCGTATGTTGCTAGATTATCTGAGTGCAGAAATCCTAAAGTCAGACAGCCGTGAGCAACATTTTGCGCTAATGTTCATCGATTTAGATTACTTTAAAGAAGTAAACGATACCTTAGGGCATGACATGGGGGACACCTTACTCGCTGAAGCGGCAAAGCGTCTTAAAGCCTGTATAAGAGAAACTGATGTGGTGGCTAGATTAGGTGGTGATGAGTTTACTGTGGTGCTGTCGGGGATCTCCGATATTAAAGGGGTCGATAAAGTCGCGAAACAGATATTAGCGCGCATCGCAGAGCCTTATTGTTTAGGTGAAGAGACTGCATATATTAGCGCCAGCATTGGTATTACACTTTATCCCGATGATGCTGAAACCATTGAAGGCTTACTCAAGCATGCCGATCAAGCTATGTATGCCGCAAAGGATGAAGGCAGAAACCGCTTTCATTACTTCACACCGTCTATGCAGCGGTACGCTAAACATAGAATGCGTTTAATTCAAGATTTACGTCATGCCATTGCCAATCATGAGTTTGAGCTTTTTTACCAGCCGATTGTTAGTTTGCAGCAAGACGATAAATTAAAGGCTGAAGCCCTCATTCGCTGGCGTCACCCTAAACGCGGCTTAGTTTCTCCCATCGAGTTTATTGCGGTAGCAGAGGAAACAGGGCTTATTATTGAGATTGGTAACTGGGTTTTTCAGCAAGCCGCTAGGCAGAGTGCACGATGGCGGGACAGGTTTGGTGTCGAGGTGCAGATTAGTATTAATAAATCTCCGGTTCAATTTAGAGATGAGGGAGAAAGCTTTGAGTCCTGGGCTGCTCTGCTAAAGACATTGAAGTTAACTAATAATAACATCTGTATTGAGATCACTGAGGGCTTATTGCTTGATGGCAACAGTGCTATTTCCGCTAAGCTTGCACAATATCGTGAGTCAGGTATACAAGTGTCGTTGGATGATTTTGGAACGGGCTACTCTTCACTGGCATACCTTAAGAAATTTGAGATAGATTACTTGAAGATTGACCAATCTTTTACCCGGAATCTTGACAGCAATAGTGACGACTTTACATTATGCGAAGCGATTATTGTGATGGCGCATAAATTGGGTATGAAAGTGATTGCCGAAGGCGTCGAGACTGACTACCAACGTAAGGTGTTAACCGATGCTGGCTGTGATTATGGCCAGGGCTACCTATTTTCAAGACCCGTCCCGGTTGAAGAGTTTGAACAAAGCTTTATTGAGGCGGCATATAAAGTAACAGAAAAAAGTACGGCCTGATTTCGGCTATTTACTTTGATTGCTATAATCTCACGCAGTATTTTGCTAGACTCCGCGCTCACTTTTATTCCCTGTACTCTTACAGTATTGAGCCTACCATGAACTTTGATGCATTCGATTTACATTCCAAAATATTAGATGCAGTTTCTGCGCGCGGTTACCAGCAATTGACTCAAGTTCAATCGCAGGTATTACCTGTAGCGATGGAAGGCAAAGACATTATGGCCTGCGCGCAAACCGGAACCGGTAAAACCGCTGCGTTCGCCTTGCCGTTACTTAATACGTTAATCAAGGAATATAACCTCTTTACTGAAGAGAGTGCAGGAGCTGCACATCAGTCGAAGGTTAAGGTGTTAGTGCTTACCCCAACCCGTGAACTTGCGATCCAGGTTGCCGACAATATCACGGCTTACGCTCAGTTTTTGCCATTCAAAACAACCGCTGTTTATGGTGGTTCAAATATGAACCCACAGCGCAAAGCGCTGCAAGCGGGTGTCGATATTTTAGTGGCGACGCCAGGGCGCTTGTTTGATCATATTGGTCAGTTTGGTTTAGATCTGTCGAACGTCACTCATCTGGTTGTTGATGAAGCTGACCGCATGTTGGATTTAGGCTTTGTTCGTGATATCGAAAAAGTTAAAAAGCTGGTGGCGGCAAGGCACCAAACGCTATTTTTCTCTGCCACTTATAGTGAAGCGGTTAAAACGCTAGCCGAGAAAATGTTGTTAGCACCTGAGTGGATTAATGTGGCGACGTCGGCCACGGCAAGTCTGATCACTCAAGAAGTTTATTTGGTTGATAAACGCCGTAAAGCCGAGTTACTTTCAGAGCTTATTGGTCGCAATAACTGGCAACAAGTATTAGTGTTTGTCAGCACTAGAGAAAGTGCTGAGCATTTGCACGCTGAATTAAAGCTTGATGGCGTGAAAAATGCGGTTTTCCACGGCGAAAAAACGCAAGGTGCGCGCAACCGTGCATTAGAAGAGTTTAAAACTGGTAAATTACGTGTCATGGTGGCAACCGATGTTGCTGCTCGTGGTCTAGATATTGAAGCACTGCCTTTAGTGATTAACCTAGAGTTGCCTTTTGCCGCTGAAGATTATGTGCATCGCGTTGGTCGTACTGGCCGCGCAGGTTTAGCTGGACGCGCGATTTCATTTGTATCGCCGCAAGACAGAGAAATGCAGCAAGAAATCGAACTGTTAATTGAGCAGACTTTACCTTGTATTACTTTACCGGGCTACGAAGAGGGGGCCGCTTTGCCTGCTCGTTATCGCGATGTCGTGGTTAAGCCTGTTAAAGAGAAAGGTCATAACAAACGTAAATATGAAGATAAAAACCGTACTGCAAAAAATACGATTGGGAAAAGCAATATTCGCGGCGCAACCTCAGGAAAAAGTAGTTACGGTCGCTCGAAGGATAAAGCTAAGAAATAGTGCACATATCGCATAATTTACTCTAATTTAAAGTGAACATATCTAGCGCTAGAATGTTCACTTTTTTATGGGCTAAAGTTTGTCTTTGCAACAGGATGTGAAAATATAAAGAAAGTCTCAGCGCTTTTGATGAGGTAAGAATGGAATCTAAATTATTGAAGATAAAACTTAAGCTTGGCTCTAGAGAAAAGCTAGACAATTTGATCTGTTATATGCGTGAAAATATTGAATTCCCTAAGAGTGAGATGGTTCAAAAAGGCTATTATTGGGACAGTGTTTTCTATGAATCAACTCGAGATCATGAGCATATTTACATCGTGATAAAGTCGGTAGACTTTTCTAAGATAATGCTGGACGAATCGGCGCTACTCCATACACCATTTAGAGAGGTTTATGAGAAGTTTAGGCAAGAGTGCTGGGTGAATGAACCTTATTCTGACATTGATGCAACCGCTTGTTTTAACTCGTCGATGCAATTTTCTATTTAGTTGTAATTTCAATTAATCGGTGAAGAAGCATAAAAAACGTGCAGTAGATAAACTCGACTGCACGTTTTATATTTAACGTGAGTTAAGGTTTATTGCAGATGAGTCTGCAATAAATGGCTTAATTATAACTCCACGTCGATCCAGACTAGACGGTGATCTGATGAGATACTTTTACCGTCACCCCAGGCAACGCGAGAGTCATTCATCAGCATGTAGCCATCTTCAAAGCTTGCAGGCCAGAATACACCTGAGTCAGTGATGTTGAGATCGTTAGATGGGATCGCATGGTCAACGCGTAGGCCAAATGTGCTGGTGATACGATCAGGATAAGTGCTATCACCACAATCACCCAATGCTACACACTCAGTTGAACCTAGGCTGTTTGGCGCGTAAACACCATCAGTTGCGAGTACGTTAACGCGATCGTGGTTCATCAGCTGCTGAATTGATTCTAGGAAGCCATCACCATTTTCTGGGTCGGCATTAAGATCGCCCATGACCACAAAAGATGCATCTAAACCTAAACCACCTTTAACACCCGCATCATCGTAAATGTAGTCAGCATCTGATACATAGTCACTCCAGAACTTGATCTCAGCACTATTTAACAACTTGTTGTTTTCAGTGACGGTATCGAATACTGGTGGGGTTGGATGAGATAGCAGTAGGTGAACCACTTTCTCGCCGTCTGCTGTAGGGATAAGGATTGGTGCATCAACGTGGTTTTTAGAAGATAGTGGTTTTTCTGCCCACGCTTCAGCTGTGTACCATTCATCACCACACTTCATGCCTGCTGGGATAGGGTTCTTATCATCGTCGCAATTAACGATAGTAGGATTTGTTTCACCCGGCATATCTTTCCATTTAAAGTCTTGGAAAGTACGGATGTTAGCTGTGTCGATTGGGTACTGTGATAGTAGGCCAAACGCATATTGACCGTGGTAGAAACCAAAACCCCAAGCGTCACCAGGTAGTGCTACCTTGCCATTACGGTCTAAATCAAACTCACTTAACAGACCTGTATTGGTTGAGAAGTTTTCAGCATAAGCGAATTGGATCGGCTCAAGCATCTTCTGTTCGTCAGATGTAGTACCTAGCGCATTTTGTGGCACAGCTAAATAATTAAGGCGGAAACCTTTAATCGCATCTTGGTTTTCACCAAGGCCGTCGTTGTTAAACTCACCCATCATGATAACGGCTGGACGCTCAGTTTGGATAATAGCGGCAACGTTACGGATTTGAATAATTTTTTCGACAACTTTTAGCTCATCAGCAGATAATTCATCGTCAAACCATTTCTGCATTAACGCTTCTTGCTCAAGTGCAGGGATCTGCATCTCAGTGACTAGCTGTTCGAAAGTACTACGATCAAAAGAAAGATTATAAGTAGCGAACTTAACCGTTGTTGGCTC
Source organism: Shewanella sp. 0m-6 (assembly GCF_052977325.1). NCBI lineage: Bacteria > Pseudomonadati > Pseudomonadota > Gammaproteobacteria > Alteromonadales > Shewanellaceae > Shewanella > Shewanella sp. 0m-6. Next base: position 59,254 of record NZ_JBRIMD010000006.1, on the reverse strand, counting down.
TGTTGGCTCTGGTGGATAAATATTAGTTGTTTCGTCATTACATCCTGCTAATAACGCAACAGAGATCGCAGCAGCAGCTGCAGTTTTAAGTAATTTCATGTTTTTGACCCATCAATTGTAATTATAATAACGAGCTCATTTAGTTGAGCTTCGCTGATATTCTATACAGCTGTACATTGCATGAAAATGAATCTCGGCAAAAGTAACGTCTGAGTGATGGTTTTATCGGCTTAAGTTGCCGGCGTGGTTGCTTTTTGTTGGGCCTGTGTGTTTGTCGTGTAAATGCCGTGTATCTCGCTAGGTTGGTGTTAGCTATTGGTTGTTTAGTTGTTGCTTATCTAATTGCATCTTAATTTGTTTTTAAGATGAATATGATCTGATAGTGTAATGCCATTGATAAAATAGGAGTGTGTAAGTGAGCAGAACCCTTAGGATTAATATAATTGTTGCTGCCATTTTTCTATGTGGTTGCTCTCAATTAGATCACAGGCCACAAGGCGATAAAATAGCTGTAAGCCCTCATAACGCCGATAGTTTTTATGTTAGAACTCAGGTTCAACCATGTGATTATGCATGGTTTAAAAAAGTAGAACAACAGCTACAAACTGGCGATGGTCAAGGACATGGCCCAGATCTCGGCTCCATGGAATGGCGCTCGGTGATAGAATTTAAATTGGGTATTGGCGGTGATGATTCTATTGTTAGTGTCGATTCTGATTTGTGGTGTGACTATATCGATAAGCAGTATATCGACTAATACTATTTTAATGATCACTGCTTTAACGAGCAATAGCTTTGATTAGTAGCGCTTGAGGAACACTTCCTAGACAAGTATTGGCTCTGTGAATCTTGATTAGCTAAATAGCACCCGACCTGTTTCCATTAAATATCAGCCATCTTTATCTCAACATAATATGATGCCAATATACGGGTATGCGTGACATTCACGCGCATTAACGATTAGAATCTTTGGCTATTCGATAGATAGAGTTCATGTCATGATCCAGAAAATTATTCCTACTAATGTCATCACCGGTTTTTTAGGTGTCGGTAAGACTTCCTTTATCAAAAACTTGTTACAGCATAAACCTAAAGGAGAAGTGTGGGCGGTTCTGGTGAATGAGTTTGGTGAAATAGGTATTGATGCAGGCTTACTCGATAACGGCAACGAACAGGTGCAGATTAAAGAGGTGGCAGGAGGGTGTATGTGCTGCGCTGCGGGCTTGCCTATGCAGGTGGCAATAAACCAGTTAATTGCAAAAGCCAAACCCGATAGGTTACTGATTGAACCTACAGGCTTAGGTCATCCTAAAGAGGTGCTTAAGGTATTAACTCAGCCACATTATCAACACGTTTTGGCGATGAAGGCGTGTGTGACCTTAGTCGATGCGAGAAAACTCAATGATAGCCGTTATACCGAACATGAGATCTTTAATCAGCAGCTGCAAGTTGCGGATGTTGTCATAGCCAGCAAGACCGACTGTTATCCAGTCACTTTGATTGACTCCTTGATTGACTATTTAGCTGTCATTAACGGCTCTCTTATTAATAGCCCCGTTATTAGGGGCTCGAACGAAGAAGGTCAAACGACCTCAAGCTTGCCCGTTATTCCTTGGAGCTTAAAGCAAGCTGATGAGAGTCATGCATCGATAATGTCTTTGCTTGAAGGGGCTCACCAAAACAAGAGTGCGGCTACGGAGCAGGCACTAAAATCGCAAGAAGCATTACAAGCACTATCACCAGAAGTATCGGCCACTCAGGCGCCGCGCCTGATGGATATCCACTATAGTCCGCTATTTTCAGAGGCTGCAACTAAACAGCGTGTTGAATTTAATGATCGTGGCCTCCTTTGCATGAGCAATCAAGGGGAGGGTTTTTATAGTTGCGGTTGGGTGTTTGACCCAAGTTATGAGTTCGACTTTGATCGGTTGCTGGCATTAATAAGCAACTTACAGGTCGCGCGCATTAAAGCTGTGATGATCACCGAAGAGGGGATTGCGGGTTTTAATGGTGTCGATGGTGAGTTATCAATCGTTGAGCTTGATGATGCAATGGACTCTCGAATTGAGCTATTGTCGATGTCAGCCATTGGCGCAGCCGATTTAGAAAAGGCGTTATTAGGCGCTGCGACTCGACTGAACGGCTAAATCCATTGGCGGCTTAAGGCTCAGTATTAGGTAGCAGTACTACATGTTTAGTGCTTAGTACGAATATAAATACCCATCAAGAATAATAATTAGAGAATATCATGACTCAACCGACACTCACTGCGGCAGAGCCAGGACGAAATAATCTGGACTCACCTATGGTGACAGAGCCTATCGCTAAGCTATTTTGGCGCTATAGTATTCCGACAATTCTATCCATGCTAGTGACAGGTATTTACGTCACCATTGACGGCATGTTTATTGGCCACTACTTGGGTGAGGTTGGTCTAGCGGGCATGATCTTAGCCTACCCGATAGCGGCAGTGCTTTATGCGATAGGGGCGACACTGGGCATGGGCGGCGCAGCGTTAGTATCAATCCATCAGGGGCAAGGTGAGCCCCATATTGCACGGAAAATATTGGGAAATACGTTCAGTTTGTGTTTGATATCGGGACTGATTACTACAGTATTAGGCTGTTACTTCTCTAAAGATATCCTCGTGATGCTAGGCGCAGAGGGAGAGATTCTGCGCAGTGCCGATGATTATCTGTTTTGGTATTTTGCCTTAGGCACATTCCCCATCGTGTCGATGGCGTTCACTACATTACTGCGAAATGATGGTCGTCCCGGATTTGTAACCTTAGTTTTAATCTTAGGTGGTGTGCTCAATACGGTACTCGACTGGTTGTTAATCGTAGTGTTCCCCTATGGGTTAATGGGCGCGGCGATAGCGACCATGATCTCCCAAGCCGTGACTGGTGCACTGTGTTTGCAGCACTTTTTTTCGAGTCGAACCGAAATTGGCATTAACCTTGAACAGATGAAGCTGAAGTGGGATCACTGCGTTAATATCATTCGTGTCGGCACGCCAAGCTTTTTAATGAATATGTACCTGACCGTGGTGTTGACCCTACACAATGTGGCATTTCTGGCAGTGGGCACGCCGCTGCACGTGGCGGCATTTGGTGTGGTGAGCTATACCGAAGCGTTTTTTTACCTATTATTTGAGGGCATCGCTTTTGGCGTGCAGCCTATTCTCAGCTTTAACGCGGGCGCAAAGCGCTTTGATAGGGTGAAACAAGCACTGAAGATGGCCTTTTCAGTGACCTTAGTTTGTGCAGCGTTAGGGCTTATCTTTATCTATTCGGTACCGCAATTGTTTGTGTATATTTTTGCTGGTGATAATGTCTTGCTCACGCCGATAGCAACCGAAGGAATGCGTTGGTACTTCTGGGGCTTACCGATGGAAGGCTTATTGCTTGTTGGCGCATCTTTCTTCCAAGCGATTAACTACTCCAAAGAAGCATCTATTTTAACGGGGGCAAAACTGATCCTATTCGCTGCCATTTTATATCTATTTGCTTGGGCTTTTGGCGTCACAGGTGTGTGGATTTCATTGGCGACTTGCAGCACGATGTTAGTCATTTGGATGGCATGGATTATGAGGCGAACCCACAATAAGCTATTGGCCTAAATCTTTATATATTTAAATATGATGTTTTATGCCGAGGGTTGGGACTAAGTTACTCGTGTTATAAAGGGGGCTCGCTCAATCATTGAGCTCGTGTTGCTAGTATGTTAGTTTTACTGCAAATGTGATGCTAGTGGCGTGGCTTGTTCAGCACTTAAAATGGTATGGATAAAGCTGTACCATTTGTAGAACGCATATCTCAACATATTAATGAAACAAGGATTTTTCATGTTTACAAAGCCGAGTGCGAATAAGCGTAATATTATTTTTGCGGCTGTTTTTACAACCGCAGTCAGCTTTTGCTCACCTGTTTTCGCTTCAGAATTTAGTGATGCTTATTCAGCTTATAAAGTTGCAGTCACCGCTGAGAATCAATCTGAAATAGAGCTTTATGCATTACAGTCTTATGAGCTAGGCAAGGCTAAATTTGGTGCTGATAGTATTAATAGCGCCACACTAGCATTAAATGCAGGTAACGCATTAATCGCAAATATGCCTAAACAAACCTTTGAGGAGCAGGTCAAAGCTCAACCGAAAAAGCGTCAGCCTCAAGCATATGGCTTGTTTGAAGAGACATTAAAGATCTACAGTAAGCATTATGGTGAAGAGGCTATAGAGCTTATTGATCCACTTTTGGGTCTAAGTGACGCCAGCAGTCAAAAATATGCTCGTGAGTTTTTGGATGATGCCTTAGATATTGCCGAGGACTCTGATGATGCAATGTTAATCGCCGATACCAAAATGGCCTATTTTGAACGTTTGGTTAACTCTGGTTATTACACCCGCAAAGTGCGTAATTACGCTTTTGATGCACAAGAAGCTTACAGTGAACTATTGCCTGAAAATGCAATGAAGCGCGTACTCACTAGCTTTAGGGTTGGTAACGTACGCTTTGCAGAGAAAGATTATGATGAAGCTGAAGCGCTATTTTTAGGCGTTATCACGCAATTTCAAAAGCTTGATTATAATCATCCATACGAGTTGGCAGCTCATGCCAAATTAGTACAGATTTATGAGCTTGATGGCGAAAGTGAAAAATCAACTCAACACTGTATCGCGATTGGTAATATGAAGCCGTGGAAAGAGGATATTGAGCCGACGCCACTGTTTAGGAAGCACCCTGATTATCCGCTTTCTTACTTGAAAGCAGGAAAAAGCGGTAACACGAATATGAGCTTTACCATAGATAAAATGGGCTTTGTTAAGGATGTTGTAGTGATAGAGTCTAACGGTGGTAGCAAGTTTGAAACAGAATCACTGATAGCGTTAAAGCAATGGCGCTATGCCCCCAAATTTATTGAAGGTGAAGCGGTTGAGGCAAAAGGGGTTAAGGTTAAATTGGAATACTATGTTGAGAAATAGCCTTACCTCGTAAAGCAAAGCCCTAATATCAATTAGGGCTTTTTTGAATCTGCATAATGCTGGTTAGGCTAAACCAAATATACGTTAAGGCTACACGCACCATGAGCACCTACAACCAATGCTTGCTCAATATCCGCAGTCTTAGAAGGCCCAGCGATAAAAGTACCAAACTCTCCAGAATCTAACGTAATACGGCTAGCCGCTTGATGCATATTAGCCACAATGGTTTTTTCATCTAGTACGAGAAACAGATTCTCACAGATAAAGGGCGTGACGCGGTGGCCAAGGTTTTTGTTATTAACCCAAATAGCCCCGTTTTCGGCCACGCCTAAATCTCCCGGGATCACCGCATAATCGATATCTCTTAGCTGGTGGGCAGTATCGGTCACCTCGCGGTTGCCTTTAATACCATCAAGCATAGAGATGATCTGCAGTCCTTCTGCAATATGTGCATCCACCTGCGTCTGCAACTTAGCTAAACCGCCTTCGCGGTGCAAGGTGCCGGCAACCGTATTGAGGCTAGTCTCAAATTGACCCACTAAATCATCGATGCGCGGCGCGATATTGATAATCGGCATGGCTTGAGGTGCCATAGCTGCGCTCTTTAGCGCGTTAAGGATGTCGAGTTTACTAGACATTTTATTATCCTCTGTTCTTCTTAAACCAAGCTTCGAAGCTGGAGTCTGGTGCCACTGGTAACTCGCGGTATTTGCCCCAAGCGCCAGAGAACGGCTTTAATAAACTTCCCGGTAGAATGTTGAGCGCAGTGCGCGCGATACTCATCGAGCAGTTGAGTGCGGTTTCACTGGCCATAAATTTGCCCACGAGTGGCATATAACTGGCTTTACCATAAGGCAGTTTTCCGGCTTCAGCTTTAAGGCGGCGATGATGGTGAATGATTTTATCTAGTGGCACCTTAGTTGGGCATACATAAGAGCAGCTGCCACACAAGGTACAAGCCCAAGGCATGGAGTTGGTATCATCACACTGTGATCCGACGGCGATACCGATTGGCCCAGGAATGGTGTAGTTATAGCTGTAACCACCACTGCGGCGATAAACAGGACACGTATTAAGGCAGCCACCACAGCGAATACATTTAAGTGATTCAGCTAAAATTTTGTCTTTGAGCATATCAGTACGGCCGTTATCGACAATAATCACGTGCATCTCGCCGCCATCTTGTGGGCCGCGATAAAAAGAGCTGTAAGTGGTGATCGGCTGACCCGTGGCATTTCTTGCCAAGGTGCGTAGCAAGACTGCGGCGCTATCGATATTGGGCACGATTTTGTCTATGCCCATAGAGTGCAGTTGCAGCTTAGGTAAGTTAGCGCCCATATCGGCATTACCTTCGTTAGTACACACAACGACCGCACCTTTATCGGCAATGGCCATATTAACGCCAGTCATTGCCGCATCGGCTGACAGAAACTGCTCACGCAGGTGTGCACGGGCTGCGCGGGTTAGGTAAAGCGGATCTGAAGCGCCGGCATCAGTGCCAAGTTTGTCGTGGAATAGATCGCCCACTTCCTCTTTTTTCAGATGGATAGCCGGTACCACAATGTGTGATGGTGGTTGGCCTGCAAGCTGGATAATACGCTCACCCAAATCGGTATCAATCACTTCAATGCCATGCTGCTCCAAATATGGATTCATGTGGCACTCTTCGGTGAGCATTGATTTAGACTTTACTAACTTTTTAACCTCATGCTCAGCTAAAATCCCATGCACGATACGGTTGTGCTCAGCGCCATCTTTGGCCCAGTGCACCTTAATATTATTCTTTAGACAGTTCTGCTCAAACTCTTCTAAATACTGCGCTAAATGCGTCAGCGTGTGCAGTTTCATGTCTGAACCGATTTGGCGCAGTTGTTCCCACTCCGGTAGGCTGCCTGCAGCGCAGTCACGCTTTTCTCGTAGCATCCAAAGCGCTTTTGAGTGCCAATCAACCCGTGATTCGTCTTTACAGAATATCTCGGCTTTATGGGCATGAGTTGCTGATGTTGAAATCGACATATCTTCTCCTAAAGCGCTGCGTTGATGACTTGAGCGATATGGCGAGTCTCAATCGGCAGTTTCTGCCGTCTGACCATGCCATCGATGTGGAGTAAGCAAGATGGATCGAATCCAACGGCATACTTAGCGCCTGTTGCTGCATGAGCCTGCGCTTTATCTTTGCCCATTTTGGCCGATACAGCACCTTCATCTAGGGCAAAAGTACCACCAAAGCCACAGCATTCATCGCGGCGATCTGGATAGACAATCTCTATTTCTGGAATGGCGGCGAGTACCGCTTCGAACTTGTTCATACGTGGGCCCATCTGCTCGCTGGGGGTGGCCAAGTCAAGCATGCGAATACCGTGACAACTCATCTGTAGGCTAATTTTATGTGGAAACGGTTTAGTAAAGGCTGGAATAGGGGAGACGTCGTGAAGAAACTCAGTTAGCTCATACAGTTTGTCAATGACAGCCTGCGCTTCAGGGCTTGAATCAAACTCATGAAAGTTTTCTTTAGCCGCTACAAGGCAAGAAGCTGCAGGGCACACGATGGCATCACACTCAACACCTTTGAAGGCATTGAGTAGTTTCATGGTGGTTTTCTTGGCTTCGTTATAACAGCCTGAATTTGTCATTGGCTGACCGCAGCAAGTCTGACCTTTTGGCAGTATGACTTGGTGGCCGAGTTTTTCTAATAATTCTAAAGTGGCGATCCCCACTTCAGGAACCATTTGATTCACTAGACACGGTATGAAAAGAGCTATCTTCATTGTGTTTTCTCTTCTATTTTGCAGACATAGTTAGCGACTTTTAACTGTAGGAAGTAACCGTAAAAAGTAACCGCAAAAAAGTCGGCTTAAAAAGCAGACTTTATTTTAAATGGGCACACGCCTATATTTATTCACACATTAAATATAGGCCGATAACCTTGTAAAAAGTAGTGCTAATTTAGCAAATAAACTTAGGCATTTTTGCAAAAATGAAAATAAGCTATCTATTTGTATAGTAAGGGTAATAGTGGGTTTTGCTGCTGAGTTTGCAATATAGAAAGCTAAAAGTGGTTAGGCAGTTAAGTAGTTAAGTGGAGTGGATTGAGTTTGATTAAAAAGTGAGGGGCAAGCTGCCCCTCACTTTTTACTAAAGAGTCGCGCTATTTAGCGGGTACACTCTTCTAACAGATAGGCAAGGTGGCGGTAAGAGATACCGCTATGTTGAGTTAAACCGACTTCACACATACGGTTAGCGTAATATCCTTCGTTAACATCAACAGGGATCAGCTTTTTGATATTGCGCAGCGCGCTAGCGTTGATTTCAGGCTTATACAAGCCTTTTTCACCGGCATAACCACAGCAATCTATGCCTGCCGGGCGGATCATTTGTTGGCTACAGGCATCGATAATCGCTTCCATCTTTGGCTCAAGTTTCATCTTACGTGCACTACAACCTAAGTGCAGAGCGACAGCAGGCTTTTTGCGGTTGATGGTGAGCTTATCGAGTAGCTTGTCATGGATGAAATCAACCATATCGACAATTTCAATCTTATCTGTCAGTGACTTATCACCAGAAAGTGTACGATAAGTACAAGAAAGCGCATCAATAATCACCGGCAGCTTACCGCCCTGAGTCATAGCTGCAACCGCTTCAATTAACTCTTTACGCTTAGCGTCAGCGTTTTTAAAGTCACCTTTTGACTCCCACATTTGGCCGCAACACAGATCACGAGTTTTCTCAGGAGTGATTACGTTGTAACCAGAACGCTCAAGTAGCGTGACGATGACTTCAGGTAAGGTGCGGTTATCGGGATCTTTTGGGGTTGGACCAAAGGTGCGTCCACCGCAAGCTGGGAAGTAAACTACGGTTTCTTGACCCGGGATCGGCGCGGCAAGTTTGGGCAATTTGCCACCTTTTGGAAAATCAGGATTCCAATAAGGCACTTCTTTAGAAACGACACGGCCAGCTTTCATGATTGCGCCAGTTATCGCACTACCGGTGATCTTGTGAACGGTACCTAGCACATTAAAACCTGTGCTGATCACCTGGTTAACTGCGCCAAAGTGCTTGGCTTGAAAATCGAGTACCTTTTGTTCAGTACTGGTGATATAGGGCGTTCTGAGTTTACGCACTAACTCGCCCATACTGTTTTCGACTGGGCAGGCGATGGTACAAAGCTGACAGGCGGCGCAAGTATCAACTACATCGTACTTGGCTGCGGCGCGCATCTCACTGGCCGCTTGTTTGTCACCTGATTGCTCAAGACGCTCAATTTCACGTAATGTGGCAATACGTTGACGTGGCGACATATTTAGCGCTGATGTCGGGCAGGTTTTTTCGCAGAAACCACATTCGATGCATTTGTCGACTAAGTCATCGACTACAGGGCAGGGTTTAATGTTTTTAACGTGAATTTGATTATCATCGTTAAGAATAACCCCGGGGTTTAATAAGCCTTCAGGGTCAAAAATCTGCTTAATACGCTTCATCAAGGTGTAAGCGTCACTGCCCCATTCCATCTCAACAAAGGGCGCTACTGCGCGGCCGGTGCCGTGCTCGGCTTTCATTGAACCGTCGTATTTATTGATCACCATTTCGGCGACATCTTGCATAAAGGCGTGGAAGCGTTCAATGTCAGCTTGTGAGTTAAATGTGGGTGTTATGATGAAGTGGAAGTTACCCGCAAGTGCATGACCATAAATAACCCCCTCAGGATAGTTATGCTTATGGAAAAGCTCGGTTAAATCGTTAGCCGCAGCCGCTAGATGCTCAAGTTCAAAGGCCACATCTTCGATGATAACGGAGGTGCCTTTAGGGCGCTCGCCACCAATAATTGGGAACAGTGCTGAGCGCATTGCCCAGTACTGACCAAAAACGGTAGGGTCGTCACTGAAGCTAATAGGGCGCTCAGTCTCGATATGCGCAAGCTTAGCGATAACGTCTTGGGTATAGGTTCCAAGGGTTGCTTTGTCATTGGCGCGAGATTCAATCAGTAGGATACAAGCGCCTTCAGGTAAGTCTGTTAACCATAGCGGCATGCCCGCTTTGCCTGTTATCGCTCTAATTGAGGCCCAGTCGAGCAACTCTGCGGCGGCAACGCTGTCGCCCACAATTGGCGGAACAGCGCGAGCGGCATCTTCCATATTGAAAAACACAGCCATGGCTGAGGCTTTAAAGCGTGCTTCATCAACCGTGTGGTAAGTCACCTCTTCAACAAAGGCTAGCGTCCCTTCGGCGCCCACAATCAGATGGTTAATTAGCTCAAAAGGATCGGCAAAATCAACCAGGGCATTCAGGCTATAACCTGTGGTGTTTTTAATCGAGAATTTTTTACGAATTCTAGCGGCAAGCACGGTGTTGTTAACGGTTAGCGCAGCGAGCTCAGTAAGCTGTTGCAAAAGTTGTGGATGAGACTGAGTAAAGGCAGCTTTTGAGTCGTCACAACCTGTATCTAGCTCTGTGCCGTCTGCAAATAATAATTTGGCAGAAGCGATAGTTTGGTAACTGTTTTGCGCCGTACCACAACACATGCCAGAGGCGTTGTTAGACACGATGCCACCAATTTTAGCTGATGCAAGCGTTGCCGGATCGGGGCCTATTTTCTTGTTTAAAGGCTTTAAAACTGCGTTGGCATCGGCGCCAATCACCGCGGTACCTAGGCTAATTGTTGAGGCATCGTCACTTACGGTTAATGTTCTAAAACCATCATGACCTAAGATCAGCAAAATACCTTCACCAATGGCTTGGCCTGAAAGACTCGTTCCTGCAGCTCTAAAGGTTACTGGAGCGCCGTAGGTGCGGGCAATGGCTAGGGTGCGTTTAGCTTGCTCTAGGGTATCGGCATGCACCACAATTTCAGGCACGATACGAAAGTAGCTGGCATCAGTTGACCAGGCAAAACGGCGAACTGGATCATTAGTGGCGGCGTGCTCGCCAACTTGTCTACGTAAATCTCTTAATACTGCTTCATAATTAATCGACATTAACTTTATCTCATACACTTACTTTAAGTGGATAAAGCCGCTGCTTGAGCGGCTTTCTCGATATTATTATTTTTATAAAATTTGCTATATACGTTGCTTTAAAAAAGGAGGCAAGAGCTTAAAAGCCACCCCAAACTGCAGCGATAGTACCCGCGACTAAAGCATAGCCTAGTGCCACAGGCATGGTTTTACGGATAATTTCAGATTCACGCCCAGCCATACCAACAACCGTTGCAGCGGCAACAACGTTCATTACACACATCATGTTACCGGCGTTAGCACCAATGCCCTGCATTGCGAGAATAAGTGCATGGTTAGCTCCAATATTATCGGCAACACTGTACTGTAGGCCTGAAAACATCATGTTTGAGAAGGTAGCCGATCCTGATAAGAAGGCGCCGAAAATCCCCACAATTGGCGATACCCAAGCCCACACCGCGCCCATGCTGTTAGCGAGCGTATCGGCGAGTGCGACAGGCATAGAGGCAAGCCCTGAGGCATTTTCGCCAGAGTTTAAGAAAATTTTAACCATAGGGACCGAGGCCCCAAGCGAAATAATCGTCGGCACCATAGACTTACAAGAGACTGAGATAGACTCTTTAATGGCAGGCGACTTCATTCTAAATAGGAAGAAACCTAGGATGCAGACTAAAACAAAGAAAGCGCCAGGTGCGTAAAGTGTGGCAAAGCCCGCTTTTAACTCTGTACCGAGTAAACCTGTCCAGCTGATGTTAAAGCTAGATAACCAGGCTTTAAGTGGTGCAACGGTACGTGACAGCACCAGTAATGCCGCCATAATTAAATAAGGAGACCAAGCGGCAAGTTGCGAGAACTTAACGTCAGTCTCTAATGCTTGACTGGTTTTACCATCGTTCTCAGCAAAGTCATTCCACTGCTCTTTAGGCAATAGGTAGCCTTTTTTAGCAACAGGGATAACCAGTGCCATACCCACAAGCGCACCAATAACTGACGGGAACTCCGGGCCTGCAAAGTAGTTAATTAACCAAGCTGGAACGGTGAACGCAAGACCTGCAAATAGCGCGAACTTCCATATGGCTAAGCCTTCTTTAAATGACTTATTACGACCAAAGAAGCCTGTGAGAATTGCTACCATTGTCAGTGGAATAAGGGTACCAGTGATTAAGTCTATGGTGATCATGTGCATGGCGATAAACTGCGCATAATCTGCAAAACTGCCACCGTGCTGAGCAATTTGCTGTGCGGCCATATTTGCGCCGCCCTGAGTTAGGCCTTGCTCCATACCGAACAGAACGGGAAGACCAATGGCGCCGAACGAGACTGATGTTGAGTCAGCAATCAAGGCGACAACGGCTGCTGCAATAGGAGGAATGCCAAGTAACACAAGTAGTGGTGCACCAATTGCCGCAGGGGTACCAAAGCCTGCTGAACCCTCAATAAACGAGCCGAACAACCAGCAGATGATGATCACCTGCACCCTCGCATCACCACTAATATTGGTGAAACCAGCGCGGATAGTATCCATCGCGCCAGAATACTTAAGGGTGTTAAGTAGGAACACAGCACCAAAGATGATCGTTAGTGGCGTTAATGCTGACAGCAAGCCTTCAACCACTGAAGCGGCCAGGAAGGTTGTGTCCATCTGCCAAACGAATACTGCTGCAAGTCCTGTAAATACCATAGAAATAGGCATCGCTCTAGATGCTGGCATCCGTAGTAGGACCAGGAACAGCATTACGCTGATAATCGGCGTTAAGCTTGCGAGTAGTTGAATAAAGGTCATGCTTGCCTCGATGTGTTTGAGTATCTAACTTCAATTGTTGCTTTCAAATTTTTTAGTTATTACGAAAAGCGGTGTGTACTAAACGTGATTTAGAAAAATGTAAACATGATCTAGATCATGCTGCTTATCAATTGTGCTTGATAATGCCATTAGTGAGACGGGTCATGGTTTTGCGTTTTGCGACTATGTGATGCGTGTCACGTATAATTGTTGGTTGAATGCTAGGTAGGCATAAGAAAAGTATAAAGGGCGTCATTCTTAGTACTAAAAGTGCTGGAACCTACCATCTTGAGCGTCATTCACCTTAGATTTGATCGGTAAATTTCTTATGTGGCAGCGAATAAGGTAAGCGAGATTTAACGCTTGTGTGATCTGCATCTAGTTTTTGTTTTTTGTCTGCCCGTCATATTTATCATTATTAATCTAAGTTAATGTTTTTAATAGAGATGAACTTTTGAGGCATCACATTATGTTTTGATGTGTTTGAATCAAGCAGGGATGAGAACTGTAGCTAATTAACACCAATGTAGTGAAAGTTACATCAAAAGTTGGCGGGGAAGCTAATTATTGAGGCGGCAGATGCCGATAACTGATGCCTGTAAATAAGGCTTAAAAAGTATCGACATCTAGCTGAGTAGAAGATCCTAGATAGAAGGGATTAGAAAAGTTTGCTTCCCCAACCTAGCTTGGTACGAAGAACGTGGAAATAGTTATGCCCTTTAGGATGCACAAGCCTTAAGGTTTCTTGGCTGCGTTTTATGATAATTTCATCACCAGGCAGAACCGGCAGGTGTACATGACCATCACAACTGACTTCTAAGTTATCACCGTTATGGGGCGATACGACCAGCTTAATGATGCTAGCCGCATCAACAACAATTGGTCTACACGAAAGTGTGTGAGGAAACATCGGCACTAAAATCATCGCGGCGAGGTTTGGCGTTAATATCGCACCACCTGCAGACAAAGAGTAAGCGGTCGATCCGGTCGGAGTGGAAATAATCATACCGTCGGCGCGCTGGCTATACATGAATTTGTCATCTATGTAGACTTCAAACTCAATCATATGTGCAACTTTACCTGGATGAAGTACCGCTTCGTTGACTGCGGTATTACTTGATTTAAGCTCATTGTGGCGATGCACTTCGGCTTCGAGTAAAAAGCGTTGCTCAATTTCAAATTCGCCTTCAAGTACCTTAGATAATGCTTCTTCAAATGAGTCTGGTGGTAAGTCGGTCAAAAAGCCCAAGTTCCCTCGGTTAACCCCGATAACACCGATATTAAAGCGTGCCAGCACCCGAGCAGCGCCGAGCATGTTACCGTCACCGCCAACAACAATCGCTAAATCGCATTGCGCACCGATCTCTAATAGATCGACAGATTGCACCTGAGGACCCAGTTCTCCGGCGACTCGTTCTTCGACTAACACTTTATAGCCTTGCATGCTAAGCCAATGATGCAACCTTTTTAAGGTCTGTGTGGTTCCCTTGTGATTCGGTTTACCAATTAGACCAATTGTGTGAAACGTATTGCTCATATTTATGTTAGATCCAGCTTTAGGCCTTGAAACCTTAAAATTGATCCCCATAATATGCTCAGAGCATGCAGAAACAAAGCATTTTTAGCTGGAGCAAAAATGAGCAACGAAACAAATAAAGCACAAGATAACCAAGTTGAAGAGATCGTCGAAGGCGAATTGCTTAACGAAAATGGCACTGAAGCAACAGATGAAGGCGCTTTGATGGATGAGTTAACTCAAGCAAATTTCCGTGTTGAAGAGTTAGAAAAGGCTTTGCAAGAAGCTGAAGCTAAAGTTGAATCTCAGAAAGACTCAGTGATCCGTGCTGCAGCTGAAGTCGACAATATACGTCGTCGTTCAGCTATGGATGTTGAGAAGGCGCACAAGTTTGCCTTAGAGAAATTCATCAACGAATTGCTACCTGTTTTAGATAACATGGAGCGTGCGTTGCAAGGTACTGACGCAGAAGCTGAAGCAACAAAGGCGATTTACGAAGGCGTTGAGCTGACGGCAAAGAGCTTTGTGAGCACAGTAGAGAAGTTTGGCTTAGTCCAAGTTGATCCACAGGGCGATACATTTAACCCAGAGCTACACCAAGCGATTGGCATGCAGCCAAGTGCAGATTTCCCTGCCAATACTGTGATGATGGTGATGCAAAAAGGTTATACCTTGAACGAGCGCTTACTTCGCCCTGCGATGGTAATGGTTTCTCAAGGTTAATCATGGTCGCTTGGCGCTTATGAGTGCTAAGTAAGATCCTTGCAATAGCGGCAATAAATACGGCCACAAAAAAGGACTGCTTAGGCAGTCCTTTTTATTACGCAATGCTTGCTAGAAACTATATTGATTACTATTAAGCAATAAAGTCTTCAATCTGCTTTTGAATACCCGCCGCATCTAAGCCAAGCTCACTGATGATCTCTTCTGGCGCGCCGTGCTTAATGAACTCATCAGGCAAACCAATAAGCAATACCTGTTTTGGCATCTTAAGCGTCTGCAATAGCTCTAGTACGCCAGAACCTGCACCGCCCATAATCGCGTTCTCTTCAACTGTGACGAGCACATCGTGATTTGCAGCAAGCTCTTTAATCAGCTCAGCATCAAGTGGCTTCACAAAGCGCATATCGGCAACGGTGGCATCGAGTGCTTCGGCTGCAGTTAAGCTGCTTGCCAGCAAGGTACCAAAGTTAAGGATGGCAATCTTCTTGCCTTCACGCTTAATTAAGCCTTTACCGATTGGCATTGCTGTCATGGTTTCGACTTGCTTAGCGCCAGTGGCGCTACCACGAGGGTAACGTACAGCGGTAGGGCCATCGTTATAGCAATAGCCGGTATAGAGCATCTGGCGGCATTCATTTTCATCAGACGGCGCCATGATCACCATATTTGGCACTGTGCGCATAAAGCTTAAATCGAATGCGCCTTGATGAGTTGGGCCATCGGCGCCAACAATACCACCGCGGTCAATGGCAAAGAGTACCGGTAGCTTTTGCAGCGCGACGTCATGGATAAGCTGATCATAACCACGCTGTAAGAAGGTAGAGTAGATAGCGACAACAGGCTTGTATCCTTCACAGGCAAAACCCGCTCCAAAGGTTACCGCATGTTGCTCGGCAATCGCTGCATCGAAATACTGCTTAGGGAAGCGCTGAGAAAACTCAACCATACCTGAACCTTCGCGCATCGCTGGTGTAATACCCAGTACCTTTTCATCTTTTTCAGCAATATCACAAAGCCACTTACCAAACACTTCTGAGAAGGTTGGGTCGCATGGTTTAGCTGCTGGTTTTTCGAAGGTTGAAGGATCAAACTTAGGCACTGCATGCCAACCAATAGGATCTTTTTCTGCTGGCTCATAACCACGACCTTTCTTAGTCATGATATGCAAAATCTGTGGACCTTTTAGGTTGCGCATATTGCGCATCGTCTCAACCAGCGCATCAACATCATGGCCATCAATTGGGCCAATATAGTTAAACCCTAGCTCTTCAAATAACGTACCAGGAACCACCATGCCTTTAAGGTGCTCTTCGGTGCGCTTAGCCATCTCTTTGATAACCGGCATACCCTTAAGCACTTTCTTGCTGCTTTCTCGTATGGTGGTATAGAAACGACCTGACATCAGCTGAGCTAAGTGGTTATTGAGTGCGCCAACGTTTTCTGAGATAGACATCTCGTTGTCGTTGAGCACGACCAGCATGTCGTTATGTAAGTCGCCCGCGTGGTTCATGGCTTCAAATACCATGCCGCCGGTCATTGCGCCGTCACCGATAACGGCAACCACTTTACGACCAGCTTGCTCTTTTTCCGCAGCGACGGCCATAGCAAGAGCGGCACTGATAGAAGTGCCTGAGTGACCCACACTAAAGGTGTCGTATTCACTTTCTTCGCGCCATGGGAATGGGTGCACACCGCCTTTTTGGCGTATGGTATGCATCTTTTCACGTCGTCCAGTTAAGATCTTGTGTGGATAGGCTTGGTGGCCTACATCCCAAACTAGTCTGTCAAATGGGGTGTTGTACACATAGTGAAGTGCCACGGTAAGTTCCACCGTGCCGAGACCCGATGCGAAGTGACCGCTTGATTTACCCACAGACTTCAGTAAGAAACCTCTAAGTTCGTCTGCCAATTGTGGCAACACTGCTTGAGGGAGCTGTCTTAGCTCATCTGGGGTATTAGCCTGTGCAAGCACAGGGAATTGAGAAATATCAAAACTCATATCGAGATTCTTTGTCTCTTTATTAAACTCTTCGCTCAATGATATAACGGGCGAATTCTGCAATTAGCTGGCTATTGTATGGTAATTTGGCCAGCGCTGATAGTGCGTCCTCAATCAAACTTGAAGCAGTTTTTTGGGCGCCCTCTAATCCAAGTAACTTAGGATAGGTACTTTTGTTTGAATCTGTATCGGAACCTTGCGGCTTTCCAAGCTCTTCGGTGCTAGCGATAATATCGAGCACGTCATCTTGTACTTGAAAAGCTAGGCCTATAGCATCAGCAAAATCGAGTAATGCTTGACGTTCTTGCTCATCGACTTTTGCGGCGATAATGGCAAACTCAACTGCACAGCGAATAAGGGCACCGGTTTTTAGTTTGTGAAGCTTTATTAAGGTGGCTAATTCAATCTGCTTGTTTGTGGCGCTTAAGTCCATCGCTTGACCACCACACATACCACTATACCCAGAGGCGTTAGCTAAGGCTTTAACCATGGCTAAATTCTGTGATGGAGTAATGTTTTCAATGGGGTCGCTGATGATTTCAAAAGCAAGAGCTTGTAGTGCATCGCCTGCTAATATGGCAGTGGCTTCATCAAAAGCAATGTGTACAGTGGGTTGACCACGTCGCAATGCATCGTTATCCATTGCAGGTAGATCGTCATGGATCAGTGAGTAAGCGTGAATACATTCGACTGCCGCAGCACAAGAGTCCAGTGTTGTCAGTTTAACACCTAACATGTCGCCGACAGCATAAACCAAAAACGGTCTAATACGCTTGCCACCAATCAACGCTCCATGCTTCATTGCTGCTTTAAGCTGCAGATCAATATTGTCGAGTGAATCGATACGTAATTCAAGCTGTTGGTTGCTGCGCTGCTGGTATCGCTTAAGTGACTCTACTAACAATTACTCACCCTCGATATCATAAGGTTTGAGAGTGTCTACACCCTCTTCTTGCATTAACACTGCGACCTTTTGCTGAGCATTTTCTAATTTGCTTTGGCTATTTCGCACAAGCTTTATCCCGCGTTCGAATTGCTTTAAGGCATCATCGAGATCGATATCGCCGTGCTCTAAGTCGGTGACGATTTTTTCTAGCTCGGAAAGTGAATCTTCAAATGAGAGATTTTCTGGTTTTTTTGCCACGATGATCATTCCTAGAAAATAAGCGGTACACAAAGTATATCAGCAGGGCACATGGGTCAAATTAAGCTGTTGACAATTTGCGCAAAAGCACGCTTTCAACAACAAACATGCTTTCATAGTGAGTAAAACATACGTGAGCCAACAGATAATAGATCAAGAGACATATCGGGAGGCTTTGGCACTATCCTGCGAGTGAAAGGGTATTTTAACGGAAACCGCGCCACATTTGCTGGAAATATCGCTCAAGAGATCCATTTTTTGGTCGTTATATATGTTGAAATGCTGAAAATATGACGCTTATTGAATTGTTTGGTGACTTGTCGCTTGCCGTGACAGCAAAGGCGTAATATTTTAGCGACTTAATTTATTCTTGGCACCCTATGTAGCCATTTGCATTTGAGACTGCAGACAAGCAGTATTTTGTTCGGTATTTGAGGAGCGGTTTTGGATTTAGCAACCCTAATTGGACTTATTGGCGCATTTGCCTTCGTTATTATGGCGATGGTCAGTGGTGGCGGCATAGGTATTTTTATCAACGTGCCCTCGATTCTTATTGTGATGATAGGCTCATTGTTCGTCGTGATGATGAAATACAATCTTAAGCAATTCTTAGGTTCAGCAAAAATTGCCGGTAAAGCGTTTATCTTCAAACTAGATAAGCCAGAAGATCTGATTGAGCAATCAATCTCCATGGCAGACGCTGCACGTAAGGGCGGATTTTTGGCATTGGAAGAAGCCGAGATCAGTAATAGTTTTATGCAAAAAGCGATCGACATGTTGGTCGATGGCCATGATGGCGATGTGGTGCGAGATGCGTTAGAAAAAGATATCGCGTTGACTGAAGAGCGCCATAGAACAGGCATTGGTATTTTTAAGTCTATCGGCGATGTCGCTCCAGCCATGGGCATGATCGGTACCCTTATCGGTCTAGTGGGCATGTTATCTAATATGGATGACCCAAAATCTATTGGCCCTGCGATGGCGGTCGCACTACTGACCACCTTGTACGGTGCGGTTGTGGCTAACATGATTGCTATCCCTATTGCTGATAAGTTATCACTACGGATGAATGAAGAGATGCTAAACCGTAACTTGATTATGGATGCGGTATTGGCTATTCAAGATGGACAAAATCCACGGGTGATTGAAGGGTTTTTAAAGAATTACCTTACTGAAAAGTCGAGAAAAATAGACACCTTGGACGGAGCGTAAGCAGATGGCTAAAAAAGCCAAATGTGATTGCCCGCCACCAGGAGCCCCCCTTTGGTTGGCAACCTTTGCCGACTTAATGTCATTACTGATGTGTTTTTTCGTATTACTGCTGGCATTTTCTGAAATGGATGTCATGAAGTTCAAGCAGATTGCCGGCTCGATGAAATACGCCTTTGGTGTACAAAATAAAGTCGAAGTGAAAGATATTCCAAAGGGCACTTCGGTTATTGCATTAGAGTTTCGCCCAGGCAAGCCAGAACCGACCCCCATTGAGATTATTAATCAGCAAACCAATGAAATGACTGAACCTATGCTTGAATTTCAAGAGGGGGAAGACTCAAGTGCTGGTGGTATTCAGCAGCAACGCGGAGAGCAGCGTGGTGGTCAAGCATCGGCTACGGCTGTCGAGCAAAGTGAGGCAGAAGCTAAGGCTGAATCTGCAGCGAAATCAGAAACTGAGTCCACTAAGACTCAAGCATCTGCTCAAGATAAGATCAATGAGCAAGTCAAGAAGATGGCACAGGAGCTCAATAAAGAGATTGTTGACGGGGCGATAGAAATTGAATCCCTAGGCCAACAAATCATTATCCGTATTCGTGAAAAGGGATCGTTTGCTTCAGGTTCGGGTTTCTTACAACCTAGATTTAAACCGGTGGTGCGTCGTGTTGGTGAATTACTAAAGGATGTGCCAGGGATTGTTACTGTGTCGGGGCATACCGATAACTGGAATATCTCCAATGAACTTTATAGCTCTAACTGGGATCTTTCGAGCAAACGTGCAGTCGCGGTTGCCCATGAACTTATTCGAGTAAAGGGTTTTGACCAGCAGCGTATGAAAGTGGTTGGTATGGCCTCATCAGATCCATTAGTTGAAAACAACTCAAATGCGAATCGAGCCCGAAATAGACGTGTCGAGATCGCGATAGAGCAGGGTAAAGCTAAGGAGTCGGCAGAGATTCAAGTGGGTAAATAATCTAGGTTCTCGCTATGACAAAACAGGTAATCGAGGTGACTCGCTTACCTGTTTTTGTTTGGCAATGTTTGCGCTGGATCACTTCACAAGAGAACAACCACTCAATCATCATCACCCTTGTGTGGGTTTGCCAAAAAACACCCAGAATCGATATATAACGCGAAAATTTACGGTTTTGTTGAGACAAACTGAGATTGGATATACGCAATTGCCATGTGATCTTGTTATAATCGGTAAATTGCTGTTTAAATACCACCTCGCGGAAGACCAATGAAATTTATCGTAAAACTGTTTCCTGAAATCATGATGAAAAGCAAGCCGGTAAGAATGCGCTTTACCAAAATGCTTGAGACCAACATTCGTAACGTACTTAAAAAAGTAGATGAGTCTGCCAAAGTACAACGCCAGTGGGATAAAATCATGGTGATGGTACCAGATGATAGGCCTGATCTGGTTGAAGCATTTGGCGAACGTTTAGCCTGTATTCCAGGTATTGCACATGTATTGCAAGTGAATGTGAGTACCTTTACTTCTGTTGATGACATCTACCAACAAACTTTAGTTGCTTATAAAGAGCAACTAGCAGGTAAGACGTTTTGTGTACGTGTAAAACGTGCGGGTAAGCATGAGTTTAATTCGATTGAAGTTGAACGCTATGTGGGTGGTGGACTCAATCAGTTTACTGAGGCGGCAGGCGTTCGTTTAAAAAATCCTGATATGACAGTGCATCTAGAGATTGATAATGACAATCTCTACATTATTGATAAGCGTATTGAAGGTCTTGGCGGTTTCCCTATGGCGACGCAAGAGGACGTGTTATCACTTATTTCAGGTGGTTTCGATTCAGGTGTGTCGAGCTACATGTTCATTAAGCGTGGCTCACGTACTCATTACTGTTTCTTCAACTTAGGTGGCGACCAACACGAAATTGGTGTTAAACAGGTGGCTTATCACTTATGGCAGAAATACGGCGAGTCGCATAAAGTTAAATTTATCTCTGTACCGTTTGACCCAGTAGTTCAAGAAATTCTTGAGCGTATAGACAACGGTCAAATGGGCGTTATCTTAAAGCGTATGATGATGCGTGCAGCAACACGTGTAGCACAAAAGATGGGTATTCAAGCATTGGTGACGGGTGAAGCAATGGGCCAGGTATCTAGCCAAACATTGACTAACTTGAACGTGATTGACCGCTGTACTGAGCAGTTAATCTTACGTCCACTTATCGCCATGGATAAGCAAGATATCATCAACATTAGCCGTCAGATCGGAACCGAAGATTTTGCTAAGTCGATCCCTGAATATTGTGGCGTAATTTCGCAAAAGCCAACGGTAAAAGCTGTTTTATCTAAAGTTGAAGCAGAAGAGGCTAAATTCTCTGAAGACCTACTTGATCGCGTGATTGCCGATGCTGAAATTATCGATATTAGGGAGATTGCTGCACAGATGGATACTAAGATCACTGAAACAGAAACCGTTGATGCGATTAACGCGAATGAAATTATTATCGACGTCCGTGCTCCTGAAGAGGAAGAGAAAGCTCCGCTGGACATTGAGGGTGTAGAAGTTAAGCCGATTCCTTTTTATAAGTTAGCAACTCAGTTTGCTGACTTAGATAAAGAGAAGAGCTACCTGCTTTATTGTGACCGTGGGGTCATGAGTAAGCTACAGGCCCTTTATCTGCAAGAACAAGGTTACACCAATGTTAAGGTTTACCGTCCTTAAGCTGGGCGCTATGAGCGCCTATTAGCGTAGGTATTGCAAAGGCGACTTAAGTAAGTCGCCTTTTTTGTGCTCAATGTTCACTAAATCACAATTTACGGACACAAAAAAACCACCGAATAGGTGGTTTTTAACATTGAAGTCGTTACAGCAAAACTAATCAGCTAATATTAGCTGCGCAGTGGCTTCTTCGTTCTTCTTCTGTTCATCAGTAACTAGCATTGTATCAAGCTCAGAGGTTAGCTGCGCCTGCATTAATTCCATGCTTTCTGCTAAGTTAGCTGTTAATGTCGCTTCAATATCTTTGGTATCGATGCTGATTTCATCAGCGCTTACAGATGCCGACACGCTGAGAATGGCAAGAACAAATACTGATTTAAGGTTTAACATACGCGGTAGCCTCCAGGCTAAAATTTGGGTTGTTAGACACGCCCCATTACGTCGTAGAGGTTGTCCAACTAGTATCATTTCGTTGGGGCAGATTTTGAACAAAAAGACTGGCCTTTACAAACGATAAAATGTAACAATGCGCATTAGAAAAACTAATTAAAAATCGGGATCCAGATCACTATGGCAAGACGATTACCTCCCCTAAATGCTGTAAAGGCATTTGAGGCTGCAGCTAGGCATTTAAGCTTTACTCGAGCAGCTGAAGAATTGTTTGTTACTCAGGCAGCAGTGAGTCATCAAATTAAAGCATTAGAAGAGTATCTTGGATTAAAACTGTTCCGTCGTAAGAACCGTTCATTGCTGTTAACCGAGGAGGGACAAAGCTACTTTCTCGACATTAAAGATATCTTTACTCAGCTTGCCGATGCGACTGACAGATTGTTAGCCCGAAGCGCCATCGGTTCGCTTACAGTAGCCACCTCGCCTAGCTTTGCTATTCAATGGTTAGTGCCTCGGCTGGCTAAATTTAGCGAGAAAAATCCTGAAATTGACGTAAGGATTAAAGCGGTTGATGATGAGGATGGTTCACTCACCGATGATGTTGATGTGGCCATTTATTACGGCATGGGCAACTGGCCTGGTATGCGTGCCGATAAGCTTCGAAACGAAGTGCTAATTCCGGTTTGTTCCCCCTTATTATTGAATGGTCCTAAGCCGCTAGAGAAGCCGAGTGATCTTAAAAACCATACCTTATTGCATGACTCTAGCCGCCAAGATTGGCTGGCTTGGTTTAGGCAATGTGGAATTACTGATATTAATGTGAACCAGGGACCGATATTTAGTCACTCTTCACTAGTGTTACAGGCGGCTGCTCACGGGCAAGGCGTGGCGCTAGGCTACAGTGTGCTGGCAAGGCCAGATATCAAAGCGGGTCGTTTGGTCTGTCCATTCCCTGAAGTTTTAGTCAGTAAGAATGCATATTATCTAGTGTGCCAGCAAAACCATGCCGAGATAGGTAAGGTTGCGGCCTTTAGAGAGTGGATGCTTGATATGTTCGAAGAGGAGACTCGTAGTGAGCTGCTTACAGGATAAGTTAAAGCAAGCGTATTTAGAGGGTGTGCTAGCAGAGGCTGTTGCGAGCTTAATTCACGAGAAACACGAGGAGTTCGTTTTTGATGCCAGTCAGTATCTGGTTGAGGAGCCCAGTAGCAATAGTGCAAACAGTGACACGCTGATCGTATTGGCTCATGGTGCAGGGGCAAACATGCGCCATGAGTTTATGACGGCCATGGCCAAAGGTTTAGCCGAGAGTGGCGCGCGTATCGTGCGATTTAACTTTCCTTACATGCGCGCCAATGCCATTGACGGTAAACGTCGTCCGCCCGATAGAGCACCAAAGCTTATCGCCGATTATGCACAGCAGCTTAGTATTCTAAAACAGCAATTTAAGCCTAATAAAGTCTACTTAGTGGGTAAATCCATGGGTGGGCGCATGTCGACAATCTTGGCCGAGAGCCTAGAGGTTGATGGTGTGGTGTGTTTAGGTTACCCCTTTATTCCACTCAGTGGCGGTGAACCGCGTTTAGCGCCTATAGAGAATTGTTCGGCCCCTATTATGGTGATCCAGGGCGAGCGTGATAAATTTGGGCACAAAGGCTTGGTTGAAACTTGGCCGATAATGAATAAGGTTCAATTGCATTGGTTAATTGATGGCGATCATGGTTTTAAACCGCGCAAGTCGTCAGGGACTACCTTAGCAGCTAATCTGGAACAAGCTATCTCGCTTATCAATAGGTTTATTGCAAAATAATAATGGGCAATGCACGACTTGAATATGGCACTCAAAGTGGCATTGATGAAAGTTGACTGTAATCGTTTGGGAGGTTAAATGCGTAATGGATTTTTGCTGCTTGCAGCATTAAGTGGTTTCATCGCTGTGGCATTAGGTGCTTTTGGTGCACACGGACTGAAAAATGTGGCGCCAGCAGACTTAATTGCCATCTTTAATTTAGGTGTCGAATATCAGTTTTATCATACCTTCGCACTTATCGTGGTGGCTTTTTCGGGACACTGGATTAAGTCTCGTTTGCTGGATTGGGCGGGTTATCTGTTTATCGCCGGTATGGTGTTGTTTTCGGGGTCGCTATATTTATACGCATTAATCGGTGCAAAATGGACTGGGCCTGTCACGCCAATAGGGGGTGTTTGTTTCCTACTTGGTTGGTTGTTTATTGCGCTGGCTGTTTGGCGTAATCGAGTCAAAGAGCTGGATTAACTGCGGCGTTTTTAACTGGGGTGTTTGCAAGAAAATAGAGCGTACTCAAGTCATGTAGTCAACCCGAGTAGCGATATTAAATTTTAGACAGTACACAGCTAAGCTTGAACAGTGTAAAATAGCGGGCAACAACTTTGTTGGCCGCTTTTTTGTATCAATTATTCAAATACGTTGGCTGTTTTAAGCGCTATGCTTTGAAGCCAAGTGTCGTTTTTATAATGAGACTTTGATTGATATTATTTTTATCTTCAGGAAATTCAATGATAAACCTATTTTTATTTTGCCGTGCTGGTTATGAAAAAGATTGCGCAGCTGAGATCCAAGTGCGTGCGGCTGAGCTTGATATTGGTGGATTTGTAAAAACCAACACCAATGATGCTTATGTCATTTTTCAGTGCTTCCAAGCCGGCGATGCTGAAGTTTTAGCTAAAAACATCAGTCTGGACTCACTTATTTTTGCTCGGCAGATGTTTGCTGCAAAAGAGTTACTAAAAGGCTTACCTGAACAAGATAGAATCAGTCCGATTGTTGAAGCGTTAACACAGGTCAATAAAGCGGGTGAATTGCGCGTTGAAACGCCTGATACGAACGAAGCTAAAGAGCTATCTAACTTCTGCCGTAAGTTTACCGTACCGCTTAGACAGGCATTGAAAAAGTCGGGCACACTGCTTGAAAAAGAAAACCCAAAGCGTCCTATTATTCATGTGTGTTTTGTCGCATCAGGCCAGGCTTATGTGGGTTATTCACTGAGTAATAACAGCTCGCCTTATTTCATGGGGATCCCAAGACTTAAGATTGCATCCGACGCGCCGAGTCGTTCGACCCTAAAGCTTGATGAAGCATTTATTCACTTCATCCCTAAAGAAGAGCAAGAAACTCGCTTAAGCAGTGGTATGAAAGCGGTGGATCTTGGTGCTTGCCCTGGTGGTTGGACATATCAGCTTGTGAGACGCGGTATGTTTGTTGCGGCTGTCGATAACGGCCCAATGGATGAAGGTTTGATGAATACTGGACAGGTAAAACATTACCAAGCTGATGGATTCAGATTCGAGCCCCCAAGAAAGAACATCACTTGGCTTGTGTGTGACATGATTGAAAAGCCATCTCGCGTAGCTGAGCTTATCGAAGCATGGGCGATTAACGGTTGGTTTAAAGAATCTATCTTCAACTTAAAATTGCCTATGAAAGCACGTTATAAAGAAGTGTCGACGATTTTGGCGACGATGGATGAGATCTTAAAAGAAAACGGTGTTGATGATTTCTCTATTGCTGCTAAGCATTTATACCACGACCGTGATGAAGTGACGGTTCACCTTTGCTTGCGACCAAATCAACCTTGGTAACCAGTTAACTGTTAGTCTAGCTCCAGGCTAGGCTGATGCAGAAAGCATAAAAAAAGGCCCCATGTGCAAACATGGGGCCTTTTTAATACTGCAGGTTAAAGCAGATTAAGATAGACGTTCAATCACAGCCTGAGTGAAGTCAGTCGTGCCGTGAGTACCACCAAGATCGCGAGTGGTACGATCGCCTTCTTCGATGACTGCAGTGATTGCTGCGCGAATTAGCTCAGCTTTATCAGACATGCCCAAGTACTCAAGCATCTGAATTGACGCTAGGACGACAGAAGTCGGGTTGGCTAGGTTCTTACCTGCGATATCAGGTGCACTGCCGTGTACAGCTTCAAAAATAGCGGCGTCGCTACCTATGTTTGCACCAGGTGCCATACCTAGACCACCAACAAGACCTGCACAAAGATCCGATAAAATGTCACCAAATAGGTTAGTAGTAACAATGACATCGAAGTTTTCTGGGTTCATGACCAGCTTCATGCAGGTTGCATCAACAATCATCTCTTCAGTCGTGATGTCAGGGTAGCGCAAGCTAACTTCACGGGCGACTTTCAAGAATAAACCTGACGTTGACTTCATGATGTTCGCTTTATGAACGATAGTCACCTTTTTACGGCCTTCTTTACGTGCAAGCTCATAAGCAAATGTGGTGATCTGCTCTGCGCCTTGACGAGTAATAATACTGGTCGCTTCGGCAGTGGCGCCGTCCTCAGATACGGTTTGACCTAATCCTGAGTACATACCTTCAGTATTTTCACGAACAGTAATGATATCGATATTGTCATAACGAGCCTGAGTCCCCTTGAAAGATAGAACAGGGCGTACGTTTGCATAAAGGCTAAATTGCTTACGCAGGCTAACGTTAATAGAGGTAAAGCCTTCTCCAACCGGTGTAGTTAGCGGGCCTTTGAGAGTAATGCGGTTCTTTTCGATAAGTTCTAAGGTACGCTGAGGTAATAATTCACCGTGCTTTTCTAATGCAACCAAACCCGCATCTGCAAACTCATACTCAAAATCACAACCTGCTTTATCAAGGATTTTTAGTGCTGAATCGATAATGCTTGGGCCAATCCCATCACCAGGGATTACGGTTATAGTTCTTTTTGTCATGGATAGTCCTACCAAGGTTAGGCGTTACTGCAATTGTGTAACCATGTCTTAGGACACGGAAAGTAACTTTAATTTATTTTCTTTTTATTCGACGTATTTTAAACACTTTTAAACAACTTTCACAGTAAATAGTGAGCAATCTCACGTTTTTTTCTGTAGGGTAACTTGCATAAATAACTGCTTATGACGATGATTGTTCGTTAGAAGGTTAAAAAGTCTACTTTAGTCTAATAAAATAATAATGAGGAAGACCTTGAAGTCACTACCTATAAAGTCATTATTGCTATTATCGACAAGCTTGCTGTCTGCAAACTTGATGGCGGCCACAAATAGCATCACCCCCGACGATATCATGCGATTCGAATCGCTTAAAAAGCCTATTCTTTCAGATGTGGGCAATATACTTGCGGTTGAAGTCGCACCGGATCGTGGCGATAGCTACGGTTTAGTTAACAGCTTAATTGCAAATAAACAGTTTAGTGTACAAGGTGGCAGCAAGCCAAAAATTAGTCATGACGGCCGATTTGTAGCATTTGTTGATGCGGTGCCTTTACTTGATTCAGAACAAGCGACCAAGAAAGCTAAAAAGAAACTTAAGCCTGGATTAGTTTTGTTAGATACCACAACGGGCAAAGAGATACGTTACAAAGGTGTTAAATCCTTTGAATTCAACGAGACGGGTAGCCATTTAGCGATTTGGTTTGAAGCTGATGAAAGCAAAAAAGATGACAAATCAGCTGATAAACCTGAAAACGGTCACAAAGAGCTAAAAGTTGATGATTATGATAAAGGCTCACTTGTTGAGTTGGTATCACTTAACAATATGAAATCAATAAGTTTTAAAGATGTTACCGCACTTAATTTTGATAAGTCAGGTATGCATTTCGCTTTAGCGATAAATAATATTGAAACGAATAAGCATGAACTAAGACTGGTTAAACTTGCTGACAATACCGCATCGATTGTACAGAGTTTAAAACAGCAACAACTTGGTTCAATTGCATTAAGTAACGACGGTAAGTATTTAGGCTATACCTATGGCGACGTTAATGCAGCCCCTTATGGTCGAGAATATCAACTCTCATTGTTAAACCTTGAAAATAACAAGGTGACTTTGGCGCCTCAAGCTGTCGAATGGACCTTGAATCGTTACGCGGATTTGCGATTCTCTGATGATAGCCAACGTTTGTTTTTCGGTCGTGTACCACAGGTGAGTCAGCAGTTAGACATTGCTAAAGTTGAAAGCCAGGCGGATCTATTTGATAAAGATGTGATTACCGCTAACCGCGAATTAAGGGTCTGGCATGGCGACGACCCTCGCATTAAACCCCATGAAGTGAAGCAGTATAAAAAAGAGTTGAAGCGCACTTATTTAGCGGTATTACATGTTAATGGTAACTACCTTGTGCAGCTTGGCGACCTGAGCGTTCCCGATGTTGAGGTGCAGCAACAACAACGCTTTGCGCTCGCAAGTTCAGATCTGCCGTATCGCAAGATGATTACCTGGGCAGGTTTCTATCGTGACTTTTACTTGGTCGATCTCAATACTGGCCGCAAGATCCCGCTATTAACTCAGCAAAGTAGCTCTGATGAACCTGAATTGTCACCGGGTGAGAAGTTTGTCTCATATTACTTACACGGCAACGTCTTTTTATATGAAATAGCGCAGGATAGACGTACGAATATCACTAAAAGCTTGGGGGTTTCGTTTGCGAATGAAGATCATGACTACCCATCAAACGCTCCAAGTTATGGCTTAGGACCATGGATTAGCGGCGACAGTGGATTATTGCTCTATGACAAATTTGATATTTGGCAGGTTAATACGGCCTCCCATGAGGCATTTACGTTAACCGCTGGTGAAGGCCGTAAGCAAGGTGTTCAATATCGAATCACTGGACTGGTGAAAGATAAAGACTATCCAAGTGTGCTAAATAGTGATGAAAAAGTGCTGCTGCAGGGTTACAGTGATATCACTAAAGGCGATGGCTTTTATCAAGCTCAAGTTGGTGTGGCGGGAGTTTCGCCATTAATGAAGGGGGATTATAAGCTAAAGCTACTCGCACGCAGTAAAGATGCTAAGACGATTGTGTATTCAAAGGAGCAGTATGATCTGTTCCCCGATCTTTATAGTGCCAGTTATGACTCCGTGCAAGATGCGACTCGTCAAACAAACTTCGATAAGCAGCGTGAAGCTTTTAATTGGAGTCAATCAGAACTCGTACAGTGGACTAATGGTGACGGTAAACCACTTGATGGTGTATTGATTAAGCCGACAAATTACGTTGAAGGAAAACGTTATCCGGTGTTGGTTTATTTTTATCGCTTTATGAGTGATAGATTACACGCTTTCCCGCAGATGAAGATTAATCATCGTCCCAATTTTGCTTGGTTTGCTGATAATGGCTACGCAGTATTCTTACCGGATATTCGCTTCGAAGTGGGTTACCCTGGTGACTCATCAGTACAAGCATTGACCTCAGGTGTGCAGCACTTGATTGATATCGGAATTGCCGATCCAAAGGCTGTCGGTATTCAAGGTCACTCTTGGGGGGGGTATCAAACAGCATTTGCGGTGACAAAAACGAATATCTTTAAGGCTGCAGTTACAGGTGCGCCAGTGTCGAATATGACGAGTGCTTATAGCGGTATTCGCCACGGTAGTGGCTTAGCAAGACAGTTTCAGTATGAAACAGGCCAAAGTCGTATTGGAGAAAGTTTATTTAAGTTACCACAAAAGTATATAGAGAACTCTCCGGTATTTTATGTTGAACGCATTAAAACACCGATGATGATTATGTTTGGTGATAAAGATGATGCGGTGCCCTGGGAGCAGGGGGTTGAGCTGTATTTAGCGATGCGCCGAGCGGGTAAAGATGTGGTGTTCTTGCAGTATGAAGATGAGCCTCATCACCTGAAAAAATACCCCAATAAACTCGACTACAGTATTCGCATGATGGAATATTTCGACCATTACTTAAAAGGGGCTCCAGCACCTAAATGGTTGAGTGAAGGTGAGGCTTATACTGAGTATAAAAAGGCAGATTGACCCAATGGGTTGTAGCTTGTCTGGCGAGTTATTGCCTGTGTGATTAATCGCTAGCTTATGGCTCTCTAGCTTACAGAGCTCTAGCCGATAGCTATCTGCTGATAAAGTATGAATTGATAGCGTGTTAAATGCCGAGGTGTAGACCTCGGCATTTTTGTTTCAATAAAACCTGTTTCGCTTGGGCTATCTTTTTAGCATATTTATAGCCTATAAAAAGTAACGGTTTCATATGCAAATAGCCGAGCAATAGCTCCTGCGCTATTAGCTGTTTTCATGACTAACATTAGCTGGTGACAGATTAGCTTTGCGTTAAGTGTCTATACTTTTAAAGTTTTAATATGCTAATGGCTGGTTAACTTCTGACTTAGTTTTGGGATTAGTTCAGGCTTAGTTTTGGTAATAGTTTTGGAAATAGTTTTGGTAATAGTTTGGTAATTAGCTCTGAGTTAGCAGCTGGGCAATGAATGTCAGACTGTATTTGGCTATTGGCTATTTGTCATCAGATTGTCATGGTTACCTCATTATTGAGGTAATCATCATCTGGTAATAATCTAGTGGCAACCTAAGCAAAACTCATCAACAAGGATCGTAAATGAACAAGCTACAAAGTATGTGCTTAATGAGTGTATTGGTATTGGCTTTACCGTTATCGGTGAGTGCCAAAGCACCATTAGAAGGCGAGCCGGAATGGGAAGCTAAAAAGCAATCAAGCAAGATTAAGCAATCAGAACAACAACGATTATTGCAACAGCTTAAGCAACGAGAGGAAGCGGAAAAAAAGGCGAATCAACAGCTGGAGAAAGAGAGCCAGTAATTATCAGCTTTTATTATTGTATAAGTTGAGCACTAAAAAGCAGCGATAACTTTCGCTGCTTTTTAGTTTTGTAGCGCTTAACTGTCTATCGAGCTTGCCAAATACTGATTATAGGTATCTTCTCCCCAGGCTATAAGCTTACCCTGTTTGAAGAGTAAAGGAGTGCACTCCTCTTTGGATGTTTCACCATCTGAGGTCTTATGATGAGTACGGTAAAAGAGTACTTGTAAGCTCTGCTCGTCAGATATTTTGGCTTCAGTAAAATCAGCTTTTCCGAACAAGGTTTTAATTTCTTCGATAGTTTGGCCAATAATCACTTCATTCATCAGCGCTTTATTGTAGGCTTGCCTATCTTCCCAATCCATTTCATCTGGACTGGGATCATACGAGACCATAATCACGGCGACAAAGGCGACATAAGCCACAAAGATACTGATGACAATGACTGGGAGTTTAGATTTCATCCTAGTAGTGCTTCCTTCACATAATTCTTTCTGTAGCGTTAAGGTACTACTTGAATGCCGCTAGGTAAATGCTGTGTGAGCAACTTTGTGTTAACAATTGTAAGTGTGGGCTACTGTTTATACTGATTGGTTTTATGGTTCAATTCTAAACTGCTTTAAATTGACATTCAAAGGTAGTTCAGTTTGCAGTTGAACCAATTTATAGCTTAGGCGCGCCATCTGTTTGCCTTGTTCAAGTTTTTTGGCTTGTTTAGACCCCACTTTATCGATGGAGCTGTAAATATTAGCTAAGGATCTAAAAATTTTGAGTAACTCAACGGCTGACTTAGGGCCAATGCCCGGAACGCCAGGAATTTTATTGCCGCTATCACCCGCAAGCGCTAAATAATCGATAAACTGAGCACGTTCAACCCCCAACTTTTTCTCCATCTCTTCGATAGTTAAATAGTCTTGATTAAAATGATCCCAGCGCTTGATACTAGGGTGGCTTAACTGACTAAAACCTTTGTCGGTCGAGACGATAATTGCTTCGCCATTCATGCTACTCAGTTTAGTCGCCAAGGTTGCGATGACATCATCAGCTTCAGAGTCTGCATTGATAGAGTTAAGTTGATGCTCTGCAAGATAGGCTTTGAGATCGTTAAGACCATTAGCCAGCGCTTCTGGCATAGGTTTACGGCCTTTCTTATAGTCTTCATATAGGGCTTTACGCCATGAAATGGCATCACCATCCCAAACGATAGCGGCATGACTGGGCTGATGGAACTTAAGTAGTTTACGACATGCACCATTGACTCGTTCTTTAAGCCCTGTGATATCGGATTCATTTGGCTGTGCGGCGTGAATGCGCCGCACTAAGTTCATGCCATCTATAATAAGAAATTTATTCATCTATTCGCTTTATTTCTAATTTTCTTAGTTAAGTGGTTATTTAATGACTTTGTAGCAGGGAACGTAAGCGCTTCCTGGTAGTTTCATACGCTGCTGTGATACAAAAGCGCTCAATAGGTCATCCATTAGTGCCATAAGCTTGGGATCTCCTTTAAGCTCAAAGGGCCCATTGGCTTCGATAGCTTTAATGGTGTCCATTTTAACATTACCAGCTACGATACCTGAGAATGCTTTTCTAAGGTTTGCAGCGAGCTCGGCTTTATTGGCTTGAAAGTGTAGATCTAGGTTACTCATTACCTCATGAGTCGGCTCAAATGGTAGCTGGAATTCAGGTTCTATTTTTAACGACCACTGATATTGATATGAGTCACCATTTTCTCTGCGGAAGGTTTTAATCTCTTCCATTGCCTGTTTTTGAATGCGAGCCACTTTTACTGGATCATCAATCACAATCTGGTACTTACTTTGAGCTTCTGCACCTAAGGTCGCGCCAATAAACTCATCGATACGTAGAAAA
This sequence comes from Shewanella sp. 0m-6, assembly GCF_052977325.1. Taxonomy (NCBI): domain Bacteria; kingdom Pseudomonadati; phylum Pseudomonadota; class Gammaproteobacteria; order Alteromonadales; family Shewanellaceae; genus Shewanella; species Shewanella sp. 0m-6. The sequence continues at coordinate 26,391 of NZ_JBRIMD010000006.1, read as the reverse complement.
TACTCTTCACTTTCTTTAGGCCCTGTGAGGACTAATGGAAAGGGAATATCTTGATTATCTTTATTAAGCAAAATACCTAACAGGTAGAGTAACTCTTCGGCTGTACCGGCACCGCCTGGGAAAATAATAATTCCGTGACCTAAGCGAACAAACGCCTCTAGACGCTTTTCAATATCGGGCAAGATCACCAACTCATTTACAATCTGATTCGGTGGCTCTGCAGCAATAATACTCGGCTCTGTTAGACCAATATAGCGGGCGTGATTAATTCGTTGCTTAGCGTGGCCAATCGCCGCACCTTTCATAGGTCCTTCCATTGCGCCAGGACCACAACCGGTACAAATATCGAGTTTACGTAGACCTAATTCATAACCCACTTCACGAGTATATTGGAATTCAATAGGGTTGATACTGTGACCACCCCAACAGACAACGACATTGGGATCCAACATCGGCATTGAGCGGGCATTACGTAGGATATCAAAGACCACGTTAGTGATGTGATTAGCATTGGTGAGATTGATGTGCTTGAGGTTCTCGTATTTGTCATTGATATACACGATATCTCTGAGTACCGAAAACAGGTGTTCTTGGATCCCCGCAATAATTTCACCGTCAACAAAGGCTTCTTCTGGCGGATTGATCAGTTCAATCTTAATGCCGCGCTCACGGCGCAGGACACTGATATTAAAATCACTAAATTGGGTGAAGAGGCCTTCGGCATTATCACTTTGTAGGCCTGATGCGAGAACGGCGAGTGAACAGCTACGGTAAAGCTGATAAAGTTCACTCTTTGCGTTTTGTTTTAATCGATCAACTTCCAGTTGTGACAGTTGATCTAGGCTTCCACGAGGACTAATTTTTACAATCATAGCAACTCCTTGAGCAGTGATAGGCAAGCTGTCCCACCAAGGCAAATGTGATAACGGGCGTTATCACAAGGGGATGTGCTTAGAAGTCGATAATGACTCTATCTCTGCTTTCGTTTTTGGCTTTATATAGCGCTGCGTCAGCTCGATCGAATGTTTCTGTTATGAGCTCATTTTCAATAATTTGTGCAGCGCCTATAGATACTGTAACCGTAATTCTCTGATTTTTAAACTTAAATGGAATACTTTTTACTTTTTCTCTCACTCGATTAAGTAAAGGTTGAATATCACTTTCGGCAATGTCGGGCAGTAAAAGCACAAACTCTTCGCCACCATATCGAGCGACAAATTCAGATTCTCTTAGAGCATTTTTTAGTGCCATAGCAATAACTTGCAATGTTTTATCACCAGTGCTGTGACCAAAGCTATCGTTGATGGTTTTGAAATGATCAATATCGGCAACAGCAACCCATAATGGCTGTTTAGTGCGCTTATAGTTGCGATACTCAATATCCATACGTTCTTCTAACGCACTGCGATTCGGCAGTTGGGTTAATGAGTCTAACAGGTTTAGTTTTTGCTGCTCGAATAAGCGCTCTTTATATGATTCAGTTTCTTTCCCAAGCAGTTTGAGCTCTTGACGCAATGCTTCAACTGACTGCTTTAGCTGGGCTTGTTCTCTATTTTCAAGCTGTTCTTTACGAGACAGAGACTTGCGTAAAGAAGACAGGTGAAGGGTTACCTGATTTTTCAGTTCATCAATATTATCAACTTCAATTACCGCCTCTCCCACATTATCGACTTGAAAGTTGATATCGCGATTAAGCTGCTTTGTGACTTGAAAACTCTTTACCGAGTGACTATATGAATCAGTGACCACCTCTTGAACATTGCTCAGTGCATTATTGAGTATGTATAGAAACTCTTGCGAGGCGGTTTTTTCTCTCGCAATATTATCGAGTAGAAGACCAAGTACAACTTGGTAAGCATCAAGTAAGGTATCGAGTTCAAACTCTTCAGTTAATGAGCGCTTAATTTGAGAGACTTGCTCTCGCTGCTCTTTTCTAAATTCAATTTCTGACAGCAGTTGTGCAAGCTCATGAGCTGCTTGCCTATGACGAGGCAAAATTTCAAACTGATCCCCAAAACTTAGTTTTTCTTTTAAGATTTCATCATAAAAGTTAACCACTTTTTCTACTTTTGGAATGTAATCCCAATAGGTATGGAATGGCTTAAGCAGATCTTTTTTGAAGTAAGAAATCTCTAGCTTTAATTTACTCGGTAGAGATTCAACTCGCTGAATTTGGCTCACCATAGTGGCTAATGATTGGCGACTGTCTTCGAGCTGCAGCATCACTCGGGCATATTGCTGTTTAAGGATGGAGTCTGCTTCATTGAGATCTGAAATTGAGTCTTCGAATTGACTAAATTTGGTTAACTTGTGGCGCAACTTGGCAAGTTTGTTATCAAGCTCTAAATTTTGACCTTTACAGGCAAGGCTTAATTGAACAATAAATTGTATGAGGATGTTCAGCTTTTCATTTTGCTCTTCGCTCATCTCATCTAACGCCTGTCTAGCAGCAAAGAGCTTCTGCTGTAACAGACTTAATTGAGACGTACTTATGGCGGCATCCTTCATGCTTATTTTGGTTCCTATAAATTACGCAAGCTAAAAATGAATCTTAAATTTAAGCACTTATCTTACCAGTAGTCTTTAAAAAGAGAAATTAACATCGGCCAATGCCGAACTTTAAATGCTTATATGGCTACTTTGTCATCATTGATATCGATATTTTGATGACTCTTCCATCTTGGCCAAATGATCTCTTCTTTATTACCATTGGTTTCAACTTTAATTATGCCACGAACAATGCTTTTTTCGATATTAAGGTAAAGTGGCTTGTTAAATATTCCAGCTGAAGCAAAATTGAGTGCTTTCATTGTGACAAAATAGTCTTTCTCACTGCCTAATGTTTTGGCGGCAGATAACATCATCTGTAGGCTGCCAAAGTGTTGTCCAGCGGTCAGTTTGATAGCTAAATCACCTAGAAGCGGTAGGTGCAATATCCCCATATGAAGACTGGTCTCACCAAAATTGTCATTAATAACGCTTCTAAGTGTTGTCAGTAGGCTATTGGGTTCTATGGTTGAATCAAAACTGATTAAAAATAATCCTGGCCGGATAATGTAAGACTGGCACTTTAGGCTAGTTGTAATAGCGAGTAACTGCTGTTTATTCATATCAGTATTACACTGATAACCTTGAATCAAATCAGAGTTTAGTTGATCAGAAAGTGAAATCAGAGCCAGTGTTTTTATGGGCTTATTGTGCTGCGCGGCATAATCTAGCTTAAAAGCTAAATAGCCTGGAAGCTTTGTAAATGGTTCGAGTCGCTGAGCTTGAGCCAGGTTAGCGTTGACCACACTGAACTTGCTTTTAAGTCGCCATTGCTTGATTAATAACAACAGCATTAGGCAAAGGGCAAAGATGCAGAATAGGCTAACTAAGCGAGCGGCATAGAGCTGATCACTTTTTGACTGTAACGCATTTTGGCTCTGACTTAAATTGAGCTTAAGTTTTTGCTCAATGATTTGCGACTGTTGCAGATCAAATTCACTCGATTGCAGCTCAGATTTGCTATCGAGTTGGTTAAGTATTAAAACGTTGTTATAGGCATCTTCATAGTGGCCAAGCTTTTCTAGTGCATCAATTTGTCTGGTTAATGCTTGCTTTAACTCGTTATTAAGCTGTTTCGCCTTGGCGATTTGAGCCGCTTTTTTTGCGTAATTAAGAGACTTTTGCCACTCGCCAGTGCTTGCTGTCACTTCTGCAATCAAGAGGTTGTTATAAACTAAATAGTGATCACTCTTTTTGGAAGTGAAAATCTTATTGGCTCGCTCAAGGTTAGTCAGTGAGCTTTTTAAGTCGCCTATCTTAAAGTAGGCCTCACCTAGGTTATGTAAGTTGAGGCCTAGACCAATATAATTGCCGAGTTTAGATTCAATCTGTTGTGCATTTAAGTGGTAATCAATCGCTTTGTACCACTGCCCTTGGCGGGCATAAATCATCGCGATGACCGTCATTGATGATGAAACATAGTTTTCGTTACCTAGCTTGCTAAAAGATTCGGCGGCGTTGTGGGCCGATGTGAGTGCCTCATCCCAAGATTCTAGATCGCGATAAACCCTCGCAAGTTGAAGTTCAATATGGGCGTTAAGAGAAGAGTGCTCTCCGCCACGGGTATACTTTACCGCTTCAGTGTAATGAGAAAGCGACTTGCCTAATTGATTTTGTTTATAAAAATACTTACCTAATATCGATTCAGTTTGGGCGATGAGGTAATTATTATTGAGCAGCTTTGCAGTAGCTGAGAGCTTTCTTAAGTGCTGCAGTGCAATCGCCTCTTTACGCAATATCATGTGCATAACACTGAGATCTTCTTGCAAGGTATATAGCAGTACTTGCTCGGCCAGGTTGTTTGAATGCTCTATCAAGGGCACCGCTTGTTGATAATGCTCGATAGCGCTGGCGTAGTCTTGTTGGCTTCTTCCAGCATAACGCCCTTTGAGCATGAGCAAGTAGCTTTTATCAAATGGGCTGTCGCTGATATGTTTAAGTTGCTCTATGAGCCGTTTCGCTGCGATATAACGGTTTTTATCTTTGTTATAAAGCGCCATCTTTAAGCGAGCCGATAGCTGAATGTCGCGCTTTAATTCTTCGCTTGAGAGGCGCATCTGTTGACTAAATAGGCTAAACGCTTGTGCAGAAGTGAAATTGGGTAATGCCGGTAGCGTTTTTGCTAAGGATTGCTCAAGTACTTTAGGTGCTTCCCTTAACTGCACTTCCGTTAAAAGCTCATCTCTTGGCGCAGCATAAACATGGCTGGCACAAAATGATGAAAGTGTGAACGATAATAGGGTGATGAAAATACGCATTAACATGCCAGTCCTTGTACTTAATCGTTAAATTAAGCGCCTGATTTTTGTTATTCTTTGGCCTAATTAAGTCTTATGTTATATTTTGCCGACTCAATGAAAACAATAATAACAGAAGGACGCGAGAGTGAAACCTGTAGTTCCCTTAATCTTAACTTTTGGTGCTTTAGCCTGTACTCATGCCATTGCCGACGTAAACTACCAGATCGACTTAACGAGCCCCGAACATCACTTAGCAAAAGTAACCGTCGTCTTTCCTGAAACTCAGTCAAAGGCTTTAGTGGTTAACCTGCCTGTATGGCGCACGGGTAAATATCAAGTATTGCCATTGGCCGATGCAGTGAGAACTTTTACTGCAACCGATGATACGGGCTCAGTGCTACCTTGGACGAGAACCGCAAGCGGTGAGTGGACAATAGCCTTAAGTGAACCCACGAGTGTAACGGTCAATTATCAGCTTTATGCCAACAAATTGGGGCAACGAGTCAACCATATCGATGCAAGCCATGCTTTTTTAGATGCCAGCGGTACCTTTGTTTATAGCCCTGAATTTAAGCATGAGCCTCTAACGGTCTCGCTTAATGTACCTAGTGATTGGAATAGTTACTCGGGGATGGATAGCGGCAATAACGCGCATACCTTCACTGCTAATAATTACGATATCTTAGTTGATTCGCCAATAGAGACGGGGATCAGTGAGCATCGAGAGTTTAGTGCAGATGGTCGGGATTATGAATTAGTGGTTTGGGGAGAGGGCAATTATAACATTGACCAAATGGTCACAGACTTGAGCAAGCTTAGCGGTCAGGCAGAGGTCATTTGGGATGATTATCCGTTTGAACGCTATGTCTATATGGTACACGCTACCAGTGGCGCTCGCGGGGCAACAGAGCATTTAAATTCGACCATTATTCAGCGTCCACGTTTTAGCTATCGAGAGCGTAAAGACTACTTAGGCTTTATCAAAACGGCCTCACATGAGTTTATTCATACCTGGAACGTCAAAGCGTATCGTCCTGATGGATTGGTGCCATACAACTATCAAGATGAAGGGATCACTGAACTATTGTGGATTGCAGAAGGCTCTACGAGTTACTTCCAAAGTCAATTATTACTGCGCGCAGGGGTGATGACGCCAAAAGAGTTTCTCGAAGACTTAGCAAAGCGAGTGGCACAAAGTGAGCAGACTCCGGGCAGAGAAGTGCAATCAATTGCCGAAGCGAGTGCTAATCAGTGGGCAAGTAGTGGTGGAGATTACGCGGTTAATCACAGCACGAACATCTACTCAGAAGGCTACTTAACGTCATTAGCGTTAGATTTTTCTTTACTTGAAGAAACCAAACTTAAACGTTCATATCGCGATGTGCACCGTAAACTCTACAATGAGTATCGTCTTCCTGTGGGTTACACCATTAGTGATGTGAAACAGATTTTAAATAGCGTTGCAGGAACCAGTTATGAAAGCTGGTGGCAGGAGTATGTTAACTCGCCAGTAAGCTTAGACTTTGATCGCTTACTGGGTCTAGCGGGATTGAAAACTAGCTATGGTAAAGATGCCAAAGTAGAGCCTTTTACTGGCGTTACGTTAGCGTCAAATTCCTTGGTGTTATCACAAGTGCTCCGCAATGGCCCAGCATGGAATGCCGGCATCGTGCTTGGCGACGAGGTCGTTGCGGTTAACGGCCTTAAGGTTACCGCGGCGGGTTTTGAGTCGCGCATTAAAGACTTCAGTGCGGGTGACACGATAAAAGTGACGCTATTTAGTAATGACAGACTAAAAGATGTCGAGCTTAAACTGGGTGACAAGCAAAGTGGCAAGCTGGTCATTACCAGTGTTGATAAGCCAAGCCGCTCACAAAAAGCCTTCTTTAAGGCGTGGTTAGGTGTTGATTGGCCCTTCGATGCAGATGGCCAGCTAAAAGCGACTAAATCGGACTAAAACTGACCGAGTCTGACCGAGTCGTCATAAAACAGATTAAATAGTCTTAACGAAAAAGGCGCCATTTGGCGCCTTTTTATTGGGTAATAGCAAGCGTTATTAGATACTGTCTTCTAGGCCACCAAGCGCCTCAACAACCGCATTGATAAGCGCGATAAGCTCGCTGCTCATTAATGCAAAGTCAGCATCAAGTCTTGCCATCGGGTCGTCGTTGCCTAGGTCGTCGTTATCAGCTCTAAACTCTTCAGAGAACTTAAGGCGCTTAATCGCGGCATCGGACTGCAATACAAACGCAATTGATTGACCAAAATGCAGTGCTAACTTATGCACTTGCTTACCGACTTCAATATGTGCCAGTACTTCGTTTTCGCTTAAGTCTTGCTGCTTAAAGCGAACGATACCGCCTTCGTCAGAATCGCTCTTAAGCTCAGCTTCATCTTGCATTTCAAAGGCGGGTGGTGTTTTGCCTTCTTTTAGCCATTCAGTTAGCTGAGTTTCAATTGGCGTCTTAAAGCTGATTGGAATAATAGGTAGCGTGCCAATTGCTTTACGCAATAAAGCCATTAGTTCTTCAGACTTAGCTGCACTAGAGCTGTCAACGAGCACCATTTGAATTTCAGGTAAAATCAATGCACGAATTTGGCTACGACGAGAAAAAGCACGTGGTAATAAGGTCGTGGTGATCTCATCTTTAAGTGCGTCTTTTTCTTTCTTAGCGAGTTTACGGTTTTCTTCAGCCTCAATTTGACTGACTTTTTCTTCAAGTGCTTCTTTGATTACTTGAGACGGTAAAATCTTTTCTTCTTTAGTCGCGCAGATTAGGTGTCTGTCGCCAGCGGTGTGGATCAAAGTTTCGCCATGCTTGCCCATGGCCTTAGAGAATCCAAATTTACTGATGTCTTGGCTTGAGCAAGGAGAGAAAGTGAAGTCTTCCAGTGATTTTTCTAGTGAATCAGGGTCAACAGAGAAAGGCTTGTTAAAGCGGTATACAGTTAGATTTTTAAACCACATAGATAAGTGCTCAATCAAAATTAAAGCCGCAGTGTAAGGCATTGTCCGGTTCGGGTAAACCGCCTCATTGCCATCTTGGATCCTCATTATGCGACATTTCATTAAAGTGTCACATTTCTTACACTTTGGCTAAAAGGCACGCTAGCTCTGGGTTAGCGGATCTCAGTCGCTCAAGATTTAATAAATATGTCTTTATTCACTCTTTGCTGAAATAAAAATGCAACAAATCATCTTCATTATGGCGCTCGTCCGAACCAATAACTAAGACGAATAACGTCAAAAGGATTAAATGATGAACGTTTTCTGTAAAACTCTACTGGCTTCAGCTCTTGCTACTGCAACACTTTCTTCTGCTTATGCTGCGGACCCTCTTACGGTTTACGGCAAGCTAAATGTGACTGCACAGTCAAACGATGTAAATGATGAATCAACAACGACGATTCAATCTAATGCTTCTCGTTTTGGTGTTAAAGGTGCTTTTGAACTAAGCAACTCTCTTGAAGCGTTTTACACGATTGAATATGAAGTTGATACGGGTGACTCAAGTAAAAATAACTTTGAAGCGCGTAACCAGTTTGTTGGTCTTAAAGGTAATTTCGGTGCATTCTCTGTAGGTCGTAACGATACCATGCTTAAGATTTCACAAGGTAAAGTTGACCAGTTCAATGACCTATCTGGTGACTTGAAAAACTTGTTTAAAGGTGAAAACCGTATTGAACAAACAGCAACTTATGTAACGCCTTCATTTAGTGGTTTCAAAGTCGGTGTGACATATGCTGCTGACGGTGCAGGCTCGCAATACGGACAAGATGGATACAGTGTTGCGGCTATGTACGGTGATGCCAAGCTGAAGAACTCACCAATCTTTGCTTCTGTTGCCTATGATGCAGACGTAAAAGGTTATGAAGTTGTACGTGCAACGGTTCAAGGTAAAATTGCTGGGCTTAAGCTAGGTGGTATGTACCAGCAGCAAGAAGAGACGTATGAAATTGACGGCACGGCAACCGTTGGTGCAAAAAGCAAATCAGGTTACCTGTTAAGTGCAGCTTACCAAATTGAAGCGATTGTATTAAAAGCGCAGTATCAAGACATGGAAGATAAGGGGGATTCTTGGTCAGTTGGTGGCGATTATAAGTTAGGTAAGCCAACTAAGTTATTCGCGTTCTACACCAGTCGCTCATATGAGAAGGTTTCAAACGACGACAACTACGTAGGTATTGGTCTAGAACACAAGTTCTAAGCTGAAACTTTATTAAAAGGGGCTTAGGCCCCTTTTTTGATCTGGGCTTAAGTATGCTGTTTAATGGCATATTTTATGTTTGCTTTCGGCTATAGACTAGCGGCATCTGTACATAAATAAATACACTGCTAGCTAATGGAAACTTGGTATAAGCGGAAAGTAATATTTATGACAAAAATATCGTTTAATATGGCAAAATATCTCGGTGTTTAATATTAATGTCACAAAAGTGACCAATAATAGCATCGTAGAAATTCACTGATAGAAGATCGATTATGACTGCAAGGATTTTGATAGTTGAAGATGAGTTAGCCATCCGTGAGATGTTAACTTTTGTTTTGGAACAGCATGGTTATACCACTGTCGCTGCTGAGGATTATGACTCTGCACTCGATATGTTAACTGAGCCTTACCCGGATCTCGTATTGCTCGATTGGATGTTCCCTGGTGGTAGCGGTATTCAGTTAGCGAAGCGCTTACGCCAAGACGAATTCACTCGTCATATTCCTATTATCATGTTGACTGCGCGTGGCGAAGAGGAAGATAAGGTACGTGGCCTGGAAGTCGGCGCCGACGACTTTATTACTAAACCTTTTTCACCTAAAGAGCTAGTGGCACGGATTAAAGCTGTAATGCGCCGTAGTGCGCCTACTTGCCTAGAAGATCCTATCGATGTTCAAGGCCTGCAATTGGATCCTGTTAGTCACCGCGTCACTGTCGGTGAAGACGTGCTTGATATGGGACCCACAGAATTTAGATTATTGCATTTCTTTATGACCCACCAAGAACGCGTGTATAGCCGTGAGCAACTACTCGATAATGTTTGGGGGACTAACGTGTATGTTGAAGATAGAACTGTTGACGTACATATTAGACGCTTAAGAAAAGCGGTAACTCAATCAGGTCACGATCGCCTTATTCAGACCGTTCGCGGTGCTGGTTATCGTTTCTCTACCAGACTTTAGTTTTATATCAATCGTACTAAATATGTGATTGGTATTATACCCCATAGGCACAAGGTTGATTTTACGCTATCTTGTGCCGAGTCCTCCCATATGGTCGTTATATTGGTAACACATGTTTGATTCATATTCTGGGTACCGTTTAGTTTCCCGATTGGTGATTTATCTGGCTTTGTGTTTGTTGGTCGGTTTGCTTGTCGGTGAAGTGATTTGGATTTTGTTATTCGGATCGATTTCTCTGTTAATTTGGCATTATCGCCAATTATCTCGTTTAAATTTTTGGCTATGGCATGATCGCCGTCTTACCCCCCCAAATGGCAGTGGCAGTTGGGAAGGGGTATTTAATGGTATCTATCGCTTACAAGGAAAAAATCGTAAACGAGTGTCACAGCTTGCGTTTTTACTTGGACGTTTCAGGCAAGGTGCCGAAGCACTACCTGACGCAGCAGTTGTATTAGACTCTGAACATAATATTTTGTGGTGTAATAAACTGGCGCAATTGCTGTTAGGTTTTGTATGGCCACAAGATAATGGGCAGCGGATCGATAATCTTATTCGTCATCCGGATTTTTCCGCTTATCTTAAAAATAATGAATACCAAGAGCCGTTAGAGTTAGCGTCGCCTCAGTCTGAAGGGCATATTCTTGAAATCCGGATTATGGGCTATGGTGCAGGTCAACTGTTATTGATTGCCCGTGACATTTCCCGAGTTCGTCAGCTCGAGGGGATGCGTAAAGAGTTTGTCGCCAATGTATCTCATGAGCTAAAAACGCCATTAACAGTGCTGCAAGGTTACTTGGAAATGATGCAGTCTATGGCAGAACCAGATTCGCCGAATGTCAGGGCGATGGAGCTGATGCAGCAGCAAACAACGCGAATGCGCTCTATGGTTGAGCAGCTGCTGGCATTATCAAGAATTGAAGATGCCAGCGATGTGAATTTAGAGGTTAAGGTTAGTATGTCGCAGATGATAGATATCTTGCGTGATGAAGCCTTAGCCTTGGCGCAAGAGCAGTATGACGTTAGTTTTTATTGTGAGCCTGGGCTTGATGTATATGGCAATGAATTACAGCTCAGGAGTGTGTGCTCGAATCTGATTTCTAATGCGATTCGCTATACTGAACCTGGTGGTAAAATTGAGATAAGCTGGCGCAAGATTGCCATTGGTGGTTTGTTTAGTGTTAAAGATAATGGCGAGGGGATTGCACCGCAGCATATTGGTCGGTTAACCGAGCGTTTTTATCGAGTCGATAGTGCGCGCTCAAGCCAGTGCGGTGGTACAGGTCTGGGGCTGGCGATCACCAAGCATGCGCTGCATCATCACCAAAGTGAACTCAATATTGCCAGTCAGTTGGGTAAGGGCAGTACCTTTAGTTTTGTGATCCCGCAAAACTTAATTGAGTATACGGTGCCAGATCACGAATAATGCGGCTGCTTTTAAAATAAGTGTCATATAAAAACAGGCTTATGCCTGTTTTTTTTATCAATAGGTCTAAATTTGTTTAGCTTGTCATCGAAGTGTCACTTAGTAGTAATAGACTTGTCATCAATGGAGTCAATACTGACAGCGTTTTAAAATACTAAGATATCAACACTGGAGCAAAGAATGAAACTGAAACAACTTGTTGGCGCGGTAAGTTTTACTGCAGCGACTGTATTTTCTGCAGCATCAATGGCTGAAATCGACCAGTCTTTACCAACTTACGAAAAGACGAGCGGCGTGTCAGGTAATTTATCTTCTGTTGGCTCAGATACATTAGCGAACATGATGACGCTTTGGGCTGAAGACTTTAAGCAGCTTTATCCAAACGTTAATATTCAAATTCAAGCTGCAGGTTCTTCTACTGCGCCACCAGCATTAACGGAAGGTACTTCTCAGTTCGGCCCAATGAGCCGTAAGATGAAGCCAAACGAGGTTGAAGCATTTGAAAAGCATTATGGCTACCAGCCAACGGCTATTCGTGTAGCAATTGATGCCTTAGCGGTATTTGTGCATAAAGATAACCCAATCGAAGGCCTGAGCATTGAGCAGATCGATGGTATTTTCTCTTCTACTGATAAATGTGGCGGCGGTGATATTACTCGTTGGGGTGAAGTGGGTCTTGATGGCGGCTGGACGGCGAGAGATATACAGCTTTACGGTCGTAACTCAGTATCTGGTACCTACGGTTACTTCAAAAAGAAAGCGCTATGTAAAGGTGACTTTAAAGCGAACGTAAACGAGCAGCCAGGTTCAGCTTCAGTCGTGCAGTCTGTCTCTCAATCACTTAATGCGATTGGTTACTCGGGTATTGGGTATAAGACTGCTGGCGTTAAAGCGGTTGCGATTTCTAAAAAAGGCACAAACTATATCCCAGCTACTGCAGACAATGCGGCAACGGGCAAGTATCCACTGTCTCGCTACCTATACGTATATGTGAACAAGCATCCAAACAAAGATCTATCGCCAATGGATCGCGAATTCATCCGCTACGTACTATCGATGCAAGGTCAACAAATTGTTGAAAAAGACGGTTATGTTGCACTACCACGCAGCGTTATCGCAAAAGATTTAGCTAAAGCTGGCATTCGTCTTTAATGATGAGTTAGCACTCATCTTAAACGATGAATAGTGAACAAAGAAAAGGCCTCTAAATAGAGGCCTTTTTTAATGATTTCTTTAGCCTGCGCTATCATTGCTAATAGAGGTAACTACTTTTGCGCAGCTTTAAGCTGTTTAAGCCACACATCAAATTCAGCATCCATATCTGTTCCCCAACCCGCCAGCAATGCCTGGTAACGTGGGTAGTCACCTTTTCGAGTAAAGCCAAGCATGGTATCAACCTTATCTTTATGGTTCTCAATCATAAAGCGCACAGCTAAGTAACCCCAGCGATAAACTCTATCGGTGCCGCCATTTTGCTCGTAGCTTGTATTGAAGATCTCACTCAGGGTGTAGCTTTGTTCACTGCCAATTAAAGCCAGGGCTTTAGGGTTGTTATCACCAAGGGATATATACTCAGCGACACCTTCGCTCCACCAAACCGTGTGTGGGTAAAGCGGCGCAGGCTTAGGGCAATACTCTGGGCCACTGTGGGAGTCATGTAGTGAGAGGCAAAAATCGCCGTAGAGATTAAAACGACCATCGAGGTAATGCACATATTCATGTGCTAGATTCCAGACTTGGCCTTTTTTCTCATAGGCAACAAATTCAGCTTGGTTATCGCTCTTCCAAGGCAAGCCTTCTAAGTACATGCCACCGTTGTCGCTAGGCACGTCGAAGTGGTTAGTGACATGATCAACATAATCTTCCCTTGAGTGATAGACATTGGCACGCATGCTGTGATTGTTGTCATCGGCAACAGGTTTGTTTTGTGTGCCAAATAGTTTATGGAAGTTAGTTTCCTGTCTTACTAACAATTCGCACGCAGAGCTGATCTGATCTTTTGTTAAGGCTTGCGAGCGAATAACGATAGTATCACTACAGGCATGGTTTTGGTTTAACACGCTCTCTAGGCTAGCGTTTTCATCAGCTTGAACGACTGTAGGAAGTAGTGACATAAAAGCAAGGACGGGTAAGGCATGTTTATTTTTCATTGAGGCTTTCTCTGATTTATAGTTTTGCATACAATATTCACAAGTGTTTCATTTAGCTCTATTGATGTCAAACTGGGCTTTAATTCACATCAAATAGCGTTAAAATGCAATCAAATAATCAGTTACTTAAAAAGGATATGCCGTGTTAAAGCAATGGGATAATAATCATGATTACCACTCGTTTGCGAATACCGAACAGGTCAGAGTTAAGCATTTGTCGCTCTTACTCGATGTGGATTTTGATACTAAGCAATTAGCAGGGCAGGTCGAATTACAGCTAGATTACATTGACAAACAGACAAGCGAGCTATGGTTAGATACCCGTGATCTAACCATCGAAGGGATTTACTCTGACTCTCAACAAGCATTAGCATTTACCCTGGATAAGCAAGATGAGATCTTAGGGCAACGACTTAATATTCAACTTTCAGAAAGTGTAGCGAGTGTGGTTATCCATTACCGTACATCGCCGGGGGCGCAAGGCCTACAATGGTTAACGCCGCAACAAACCAGTGGCAAGACCTTACCGTTTTTATTTAGTCAGTCGCAACCCATTAACGCCCGTAGTTGGATCCCTTTGCAAGATACACCTAAAGCGAGAATCACCTTTGATGCGGTAATTAATGCGCCAAAAGGCATGCGAGCGGTGATGAGTGCAATGAATGATGCTAATGCGCCATTAACGGGGCAATTTAGTTTTACCATGGAAAAAGCGATGCCTACCCACCTGCTCGCTATTGCAGTTGGTGACTTAGCGTTTGGTGAATTAGGCCCTAGAACAGGTGTGTATGCTGAGCCTGAAGTGGTTGGCGCTGCGGTAGCAGAGTTTGAAGACACGGAAAGTATGGTAGAGGTTGCAGAGTCGCTGCTCGGGCCGTATCCGTGGGGTCGCTATGACATGATAGTGTTGCCGCCTAGCTTTCCATTTGGTGGCATGGAGAACCCTAGGCTGGCCTTTATGACCCCGACCTTGATTGCGGGTGATAAGAGTCTAGTCTCGACAGTTGCTCATGAGCTGGCGCATTCTTGGACCGGAAACCTTGTGAGTAATGCGACGTGGCGTGATCTTTGGTTAAATGAAGGCTTTACCACTTATTTTACTAATCGTATTGTTGAAGAGGTTTATGGTAAAGAGCTCGCTGAGCTTGAAGTGGTACTCGAAAATGGTCGTCTGCAAGAGGCGATTTCTACGACAGCAATAAAAGCGCAGACACTACCTGCAAATATGCAGCAGCAAAATCCTAATGAAGCTTTTAATCGATTTACCTACGATAAAGCCTCAATGTTTGTTCATGATCTTGAAAAGCGTCTTGGGCGAACAGCGTTTGATGCATTTTTATATGATTACGTGCAAGCCTTTGCATTTGAAGCGATCACTACCGAAACCTTTGTTGAGTATGCTAAGCAAACGTTGTTAAAAACTCACGCCGATAAGATCAGTGAAGCTGAGATGATGGAGTGGATTTATGGTGAAGGCATGCCAAGCTGGTTTGTTGAGCCAAAATCAACCAGCTTAGATAAGGTGACCATGGCGCTACGTGCCTTTGATGATGGCGCTAGTGCCTCTAGCCTGATGACTGAGGGCTGGCGCGTGCATCATTGGCAGTACTTCTTAACCAACTTACCGCAGCAATTGTCCCATGACGCCTTGGCCGATTTAGATAATACCTTTGGTCTAACACAGACAACCAATGCAGAGATCGCCTGTGATTGGTTTAGAGTCGCTATTCGTAACCGCTATGAGCAGGTGCTCGATGCGGTGAGCGCATACCTTATCAAAATTGGTCGAGGCAAGTTTGTGAAACCACTTTACGCAGAGCTCATTAAGGCTGGGTTTGAGAGTCAAGTACAGCAAATATATGCTAAAGCACGAGATGGCTATCACCCTTCGATTGCGGTGATGTTAGATCAACTACTGAAACGTAAGTAAAAAAGCAAAAAAAATGGCAACCTAATCAGGTTGCCATAACAATATCTAAGTAGAAATAAACAGCTCTTGCGCTAGCTAACCGTTTATTTCCGAGGGCAAACCTAATTGGAATGCCAAGGGAATGATGATGAACAATGAAACTAAGGTTAAACCAATATCTAAAGTCTTAAAGACTTAAATATTCACTTAACGAGAATCGGTTCATATAGTCAGAGTCGATAAATCTGAGTTAGTTCCCCATAAGTTGCAATTTATCTGCATTTATTTTCCACCATCGAAATATTATTCACATAAGCTACTAATTTAAAAGGATAATTAACACTCCGGTTTCAAGCGCTAATTTAAAATTAAAAGCTAGATAGTGATTGACGTGATTGAAGCTAATAGTTTGGTGTTAATTCTACTCAATCGTTTCAGCGGCTAGTGTTAAAGGCGAAGACTAATCAGGTTTTTCTGTGACTGTTTTCAATGACGGTATTGCGAGGATTAACTTGCAGTGTTAGGCCATGACCGGAATATTACTCTGCGAACCTATTGAACAAATATATCCCCAAAAGGCATTAAGAAAAGGCGTTAAGAAAAAAGTATTTTGAAAAAGGGATTAAAACAGAGTGACTATAAAGAGATGCATTATTAGAAAAGAGATTCACTTTTAGAGGCTAGAGGCACTTTATGGCGTTGAGTACTCGGGTTTCACCCAAGTTGCAGGCAAAAAAAATGGCAACCTAAACAGGTTGCCATAACAATATCTAAGTAGAAATAAACAGCTTATGCGCTAGCTAACCGTTTATCTCCGAGGGCAAACCTAATCGGAATGCCAAGGGAATGATGATGAACAATGAAACTAAGGTTAAACCAACATCTAAATCCTTGAAGACTTAAATATTCACTTAACGAGAATCGGTTCATATAGTCAGAGTCGATAAATCTGAGTTAGTTCCTCATAAGTTGCAATTTGTCTGAATTTATTTTCCCGCGCGCGCATCATTTTTAATTAAATCGCTGATTTTATGATGTTAATTAAAGATAAGGATTAGGTGCCGATTGAGCTTACTCAATCGTTTTAGCGGCTATTGTCAAAGACTTTTTAAAGGCAAATGTTAAAGACTAAGACTCATCAGGTTTTCTTTGTGACGGTTTTCAATGACGGTGTTGTGGGGAATAACTAGCAGTGCTAAGCCATGAGATAGATTATTCTTAAGAGAAGGATTATGCACTGAGGCGCTGATAAGCGGCTAGAGTAGTCGATCGCTTTCCTATACTGATTGGTATGATTGCGGGGGCGATTTCTTCAAGTTGCAGATAAAAAAATGGCAACCTAAGCAGGTTGCCATAACAATATCTAAGTAGAAATAAACAGCTTATGCGCTAGCTAACCGTTTATCTCCAAGGGCAAACCTAATGGGAATGCCAAGGGAATGATGATGAACAATGAAACTAAGGTTAAGCCAACATCTAAAGCCTCAAGACTTAAATATTCACTTAACGAGAATCGGTTCATATAGTCAGAGTGTGAAATTTCAGATTAGTTCAGTTGGGTTTCAAATATTTTCAAAAATATTTTCAAAACAGCCAATGACGAGCAAAAAAAAGGGCAACCCAAGGGGTTGCCTGATTGATCTACATTGAGATCAAGGGGGCTGCGCTAGAAGCCCCAGGGAGAATGATGAACATGAAAAACTCAATGCTCAAAAAGTTAGAGGCGAGTATTTCGCTAAAGTTCAAAAAATAACGTGTAATATTTAATCTTTTTTTAAGATTATTCTAAGCTGCTAATTTTAAGAGCTAATTTTAAGAGCTACAGTAGTTTTAAAATATCAGCTTCAATCGCCATCGGTTTAGTGGTTGGTGCGAAGCGTTGGGTTACTTTGCCCTGTTTATCGACTAGAAATTTAGTGAAGTTCCATTTTACTCTTTCAGAGCCGAGTAAGCCTTTAGCGGAATGCTTTAAATACGCATAGAGAGGTGACGTGTTAGTGCCATTGACTTCAATTTTTTCAAATAGTGGAAACGTCACGCCAAAATTTAATTCACAAAATGAGCTAATGGTTTGGCTATCCCCTTTCTCTTGCTCACCAAACTGGTTGCAGGGAAACCCGAGTATGACAAGCCCCTGCGATTGAAGTTTCTGGTACAAAGCCTCAAGCTCTCTATATTGAGGGGTAAAACCGCACTCGCTGGCAGTATTGACGATCAAGACGACTTTGTCTTTAAAGTCCGCCAGTGAAACCGTTTTCCCCTGAATATCCTTAACTGCAAAATCATAAATTGAACTTGTCATCATTTTCTCCTTGTGTCGTTAGTCATACTCTATCGACATTTTTTACTTTTGTGCAATGAGTTTGATGGAAGATGAACAACTCGCTGCTGATTGTTACCCTTGAAGTAAGCAATAAAATGAGAGTGAAAGGGCGCTATGAGCGCCCTTTATCGTGGTTATTTAATCGCTGTAATAAAGTGGGACTTAAGGTGTTACAGGGGCAAATGACTCGGGAAAGTTGCGTTCCGTCGTTTCGCCAGCGGTCACAGTGACAGCTTGCTCTGCTGAGTCAATAAAGAATGGCAGGCTACCATCATCAGGTTCATGCAGATTAGACTCTTCTGGATCATCGTTTTGTGCTAGGCAGGTGTACCCAAGACTATAGGTATCGGCGACCACAAAGCCAAATTCGTATTCATAACCAGTGACATTATCGCTGCCATCTAGGATAGGGTTAACTCTCGCTGATGTGATGGGGGCGACCTGAGTTAAAATATTTGGACCGGTTCTAAAATCTGCCATCTGATCCAGCTCTGTTTCACTTGGGTACAGGTATACCGCAGGGCTAAACACTGAGCCTCCAGCGCTAGTTTCACAGTTGGTCATGGTTTGTTGGCTGATCTGACCTTGAATAGCACCAACCTCAGATGCATTAACGAGCTGCACTGAAGTGGGTTTTAGTGTCCAATATTCTTTATTGCCATGTGGCGCTTGAAGGCCTTTAGCGAGGTTGAACTCAGCCACAAAGTTATTGTTACCCGCTGCGATAGTAAATGATTTATTGAAGAAGAGGCGACCCGTGTTGTCTTCCTCGGCGCCAATACCGCCACAAGAACCATTACTGTTGGTGACTAAGCCTTCAATGTCACCACCAACAAACTCACCATTTTCATTTTCAGTTGCGCCACTAAGTACGTAGGAACTGTCATCGCTAGAGATGGTGTTATTCTCCATGTAAATACACATCTGGTATTCACCCACAGGAACGGACTGGCCACTGACTAGAGTTTCAACGGCTTGCCCCTGAAAACTTAACAGATCGACGTGCTGTAGCCCGTCATC
Source organism: Shewanella sp. 0m-6 (assembly GCF_052977325.1). NCBI lineage: Bacteria > Pseudomonadati > Pseudomonadota > Gammaproteobacteria > Alteromonadales > Shewanellaceae > Shewanella > Shewanella sp. 0m-6. The sequence goes on along the minus strand of NZ_JBRIMD010000006.1, from coordinate 7,606 downwards.
ATCCGTGGAAACATCGAATGAGATCGCACCGTCACTGTTTTTTAACACAACTTGCTTAAAAGCCACGTTAACAATGTTTGCGTCTGCTGGATTGTCTGACACCCCAAGGCTAAATATGCCTTGATCTGACACTGGGTTGCTAGCGTCACCGTCGGAGCCACAAGCTGATAATATCAAGCCCATGGTGATAGCCATTGCGAGAGGGGATAATGTTAACTGTTTTATCTGTACTCCAAAGCATTTCTTTCTAATAACTTAGTATAGTTGTTGCCTACTATTATCGCGTTTTTTAAATTCAACTAGACTTGTTTCAATCCTAAGCTGGTAAAGGCTTTGAGGATGAATAATCGATAAAGCGGGGCTTAAATTATCACATTAAGAAAACGAGATTAGCCTTTTTTCAGTAAAAGATTTCTGTAGTGCTAGCGCTTTCGCTAACATAAAGAATTAACAGGCAAAATTAACATTTCTTGATTTGTTACATCTGGATGCGGATGTGTTGCTTAAGTTTTGCTTGTTGCCTATTGGTTTGATTTGTGTTGACGCTCATTTAAAAGCAAGGTTTCAGACAAGGTTTATATAAAAAAGCGCTAATCCTTTGTGTATGCTTGCCGAAAGTTTACAAGTTTCGGGATCATAAATGACAGCTAAAACCTTAATGGCAACACTTTTACTGAGTGCTTTGTCTATCAATGCCTATGCGACAGACTTTACCTTTGGGCTTAATGACGACATGTTGTCGACCGAACTGAAGTTTAATGTCAATAAAGATGTTAATGCATCTGTTGAATATATCTATGCTGATACGGGCGGGCAAATGTTGTCTGGTGCGATGCATATTGAACATGACGCTGGGATCCACCAATTTGAGTTAGGCGCCAAGTTTTCTCAAGTGTGGTCGAAGCGCAGCAGTAATGGCAATTTTGTCGGGATAGGCGGGCGTTATGCCATGCACCTAGGCTCAAATGTGTCTCTTCATGGTTCGGGCTACTATTCTCCTTCGGTATTATCATTTGGCGATATCGATGGATCCTGGCAGTTAGATGGTAAGGTGCAATATGCACTTAACCCTGCGTTAGCCCTATTTGCGGGTTATAGAAATATTCGTCTGCAGTATGATAATGCATCAAATTCGACGCTAGATTCGGGCTTCTATATTGGAGCCAAAGCATCGTTCTAAAGAACGGCTTACTCTCGATTTTATGAGATGTTAACCCTGCTTAGGCTGGCCATGAGCGAGCCTAAGCGATTCTAATATAAATCAATACCATATCAATACCATATCAATACCATATCAATACCATATCAATACCATATCAAGACTGCCTCAAGACCAGAGCAGATAAACTTCTTACTTTCCTATTGCGCATCGGGCCAATTTCATTTGTATCAATCAGTTATGCTTTTTTGGAGCTAGAGTTTTCCTCGTTATAACTTACTCCATTCTTGGCTGCACAAAGCTGTGCATTCAAACCGCGAATGCCTCTTTGTGAGCAGCGCTCAAAACTTCAACCTTAAGTGAAATAGGCGAGCGTGAGCCAGTTAATTGAATTGCTGCTTATTTGTTGTTTATGTAAACTGTTGTCACACTTTGTTGCTTAAGTGCGAGTTAACGCATCCTTCGACCGATATAAAACTGATAGGTTACTTGGTTAATGCCAATAAAAATATTAATGCGACTTCTGCTGTTACTGTCAGTATTTGGATTGAGTGATGTGAGTTATGCTCAGCAAGAAGCCATGCTCGAACAGACCATAATTTTTAGTGCCGAAGCAGAAGATGAAGCGCCACAAGATTTTGAGCAGACTATCTCTTGGTTGGAAACAAAAAAACCACTCGGTAGCGTATCTCTTAATGGTGGTGACTACTGGATGGTGGCAGGTGTTATGGTTAACAGCTATGACACGCACTGGGTGGTTAATGTCAAAAATTCTATTATTGAGTCCGTCGATTATTGGTTAATCGGCGAGGACGGCTCAACTCAATATTTCAGCAGTGGTTATTATGCCCCTTACGAGTTCTTGTTTGATTACGCAAGAAGCGTAGAGATGAACATAGGTGTTAATTACTGGTTGGTTGCTCGAGTCAATAGTCGTTACTTCTCATCTCAGCCGAAACTGCAAGTTCAACAATACCAAGAACATAAGCACCAGTCAGATCTCTATGCCTTGTTTATTATTCTTTGTTTAGGTGGATTACTGTTTATTGCGCTATATAACGGGATCATTTTTGTGTCTATTCGTGATAAAGCATTTCTTTATTATGCTTGTTACGTTTTATGTTATTTGGTTGGCTGGGCGCTCACTTTTCATCTACCTGCACACCTGTTTGATTTTCATGGCTTGGAGTTACACCACCTGTTTTTTATTAGCTTACCAATATTTAATATATTATTTTACATACACTTTTTGCAGCTTGCTGAGTTGTCACCGAAACTATGGCGTCTAAGCTTAGGGCTAATGTGGTTATGTATTATAGCCCTGCCAACGAGTATATACCTGGTCTCTTATACGGCGATAATCGCTTCAGTATTGATCATGTTATGGATAGGGTTGGCGATGGTTTGTGGTAATGTCTGTCTATTAAAAGGGTTTCCCCCAGCGCGATATTTCTTGTTAGCCTTTACTTGTTTGCTGTTACCGGCAGTACTTATCTTGCCGGGAAATATGGGGCTGACACCTGATTTTTTTGATAACGCAGAACTGGCTACTTTAGTGGGAGGTACTGCCGATGCGTTGTTATTATCATTTGCGTTAGCCTATAAAATTCGTCTGCTGTCCGAAGAGAAAGAGCGCCACATCGAAACATTAGAAGTCGCTAGGAAAAATGCCCGCACCGATAAGCTCACAGGATTACCGAATCGTTTTGCATTTGATGAAGGTATGCAGAAGGGGATCCCTTTTGGTGCTCAAGCATCGAATCAATTATGTTTGGTTTTAGTGTCGTTAGAGGGGGTGACGCTACTCACTCGAAAGCTGGGTCATAATGAGGTCGATAAGGTTATTTGTGGTGTGGCTGATTATCTCCGCCAGGCTTATGACGACACCGACAGTAAGTTAATCGATACCTATCGCATAGCAGACAATAGTTTCGTTATTGTGTGTGAGGCTGAGTTGTTGCAAAAGATACAGCAGCGAGTTTCACGGATCCAATCTGGTTATTTAATCGAACATTATAGTGATATGAGTATCCATCTTGGTGTTAGCTTAAATACGGATGTGAATGATAGCAGTCAATGGCTAAGGCAAGCTGAGCAGCGTTTATACAAAGATCAAAGTGTTAAGCGCCGAGAACGTTATGCACAAAGCTTAAGTCAAATATAGGCTGAGTGTTACGCCTTACAATTAGACGTTTACAGCTCTTAATCAATCGTTAGAGAGAAAGAGCCTGTAAACTTAGTTTTAGTTGGCTTCTTTAAACTAATTCATTGCCGTTATAAGGTGAAAACTCAGTATCATTATCAACGCGTTTAGAGTTTTTTCTCTGTTCTCGTCGACGCTGCTTTTTACGCTTACTCTTGCTGATTTCATCTAAATCTGGACCAAAATCATCATCCCAGTCATTGTCTTGAACAAAATCGTATGTATTTCTCATGCTCTACATTCCAGTTAAATAGAACCTTATTTTAAGCGGGCTGTAACGGTTTGAAGCCAGCCTAGTTTCGGTTTGAGTTTAGCAAAATAAAGTGACAAGTAAATGATGAAATACAGGTGAGAATATTGCTCGAAAAAAAACGCCATACAAGAGATGGCGTTTTTATTGAAACATCTGGATTGAAAATGTCTTTGAAGGCAAAGAGCCCCGCTAACGACGGTTATCGTTTGGACATTTTTGCAACGAACATGCCGTCAGTGTCGGCCTCTTGAGGCCAGATAGTCAGCATGTTGACTTGCTCACCGGTGAATGGGTGAGTCAATGTTTGTAATTCAAACTCAGGGTTAGATTGCAAAAAGGCATTGACCACTTGCTCGTTTTCAATCGGCGAGAGCGAGCAGGTTGCATACACGAGTTGTCCTTGCAGCTTAACGGCCTTAGCACTGCGACTTAATATATCTAACTGCAGGGTGTGCTTATCTGTCACCACGCTTGCATCATCGAGCCAACGCATATCTGGGTTACGTCGCCATGTGCCTGTGCAGCTGCAAGGCGCGTCGACTAAGACACCATCGAAAGACTCGGCTTGTACTGGCAGTGCTTCACTCTTCCACGGAGCAATACTTATAGCGTTAAAACCTGCACGTTTAGCACGTTTGGTTAATTCCTCTAACGGCTTTCGACGAATATCTGATGAGACGATGTTACCGCGAGCCTCATGGTCCTGCTTAAGCATTAATGAGCGTAGTTGTAGTGACTTGCCACCGGCACCGCTACAGGTATCCCACCACTTTTCATCAGCTTTAGGGTTACAAATTCGGCCAATGACTTGTGAACCTAGATCTTGGATCTCTAGTTCACCGCGTTGATAGGCGCCAATAGCATTGAGGTTAATGCTCTTATGTCCAAGGCTTACTGCATCATCAAAGTATTCACTGGCGATAGCGGTAACGTCATCGGTAGCAAGTGACTCGATAAGTTGCTGTTGGGTTAGTGTTTGCGCGCGAGCCCAAATTGGCGGGCGAGTGCACATAGCCTCAACAATTGCGAGTTGTTTTGTGGGATCAGTTTGAGCGACTTGCCAAAACCATTGAGGTAATAGTTGTTGCTCATTAATGCTGTCATCATTGAGCTGCTGTCTTACTCGTTGGCACTTTTCACCGATACTTGGGAACAATTGCTCTGTGGCACTTAAGTTAAATTGCTCTGACTGATTGGCAAATTCACGCCAGGCATCGCTAAACTGAGTCCATTTATGAGCCTCTAACTCCGCCACTATTGCTAAGCAGGCAAACCAGCTAGGATCTTGTTGCTCGCTAGTGTGGATCTGCTTGAGCCAACCCCACCATCGAAACAGTGCGAATAGGCTTTCTCGAATGACACGTCTATCTTTAGAACCGTGTTTCTTGTTGGTTCTGAAGTACTCTCCAACAATGCGGTCGGCGGGCAGTTTTTCATGCATCACACTTAAAAAGAGCTGATGTATGGTATTGCTATAGCTTAACGCTCGTTTTTGCGCCGGAGATTGTGCTTGGAAAGCATCTTGAGGAGATGATGACGGTTCTATCATTAGAGTGTGCCTGAAGTAGCCTGTATTGGGCTGGAAATAAAAACTGGCGCAATTGTAGCAGAGATTGTTGCTGAGTGTAGAGGCGCTTAATAGAAACGCCTCATGGTATTTGCTAATGAACTGAGAAAGTAGCTAATAGTAACAGACTCAACCCGGTGCGACTTGAATGTGTGACGAGCCACCGCTATCGATACTGAGGTTATTGACTCTAATGATTCGCTTATTCGTTTAGTAATCTAAATCTAATGCGAAGCACAAATAGCGCATCAATTGCTGACAAGAGACAAACTCACTCGCACATTGTTCAACAAAGTCAGGCGCGCACACTTGCTCGATAGTTAGCGGCTTTATTGCGATAAAATCTTTTCGCTTTAGCTCATCAAGCAAAGGATGATTTTTATCATAACCTTTCGGTGGTCGAATAAGTTGGCTGCCTTGCATTTCAAAGTCATAGTGAGTGAGTTCCCGCAGTGCTTTTTTGTAGCCGTTGGGGTTTTCATCAATGCAACTGCGAATAGCGTTTAGGGCTGGTGATTGTGGCTGCCAAATTCCAGCCCCGATAAAACAGCTATCGTTGGCTAGATGAAGGTATAAACCGGGGGCATGCACATCTTTGGCTTGAAAATGCCTAAACTGGATGCCGACATTGGTTTTGTAGGGGGTTTTATCTTTACTAAAACGACTGTCTCGTTGCGGTCGCATCATGCTGCCACCCACCTTTTTCGGGACTGCGGTTAATCTGGGTGAAAGTGCGAGTATATGTGGCTGCATCATTTCGATAAATGTTAGCGCAGGTGTACGTACATTATCCTCATAGCGAGCTTGATTAGCCTTAAACCATTCTCGATCGTTATTGACTGAAAGCTCGTTTAAAAAATCAAAACACTCAGGAGTAAATACGCTCATTCGAAAACACAACCTTGGTTGATGGGGGGAAAGATGAAGCTGTTAAATAATACCAGTCGGAATAAATACTAACTTAGTCAATGTACTTGTTGCTACTCATTCAAGGGCGATAGCTGTTAAAATGTGGCTGATTAAATCTGGCCTGTACTTGATCTCAAGCCTTGGGCCTAGCGACATGGCATATTGCCTGTCATAGCTCAATCATTAAATCGGTCATCTATAAAGAACAAATTAGGAGCAGTAATGAAAGTTTGGGTCGATGCAGACGCGTGTCCGGGTGTAATTAAAGAGATGTTATTTAGAGTGGCAGACAGAGCCAAAGTAGAAGTAACGCTGGTGGCTAACCATTGGATGCGTATACCGCCATCTCCCTATATCAACCTTGTTACTGTTTCTTCAGGCTTTGATGTGGCCGATGATGAAATCGTCAAACTGTTAACCGCAGGTGATTTAGTGATCACAGCAGATATTCCACTGGCGTCAGAAGTTATCGACAAAGGCGGTGTGGCACTCAACCCTCGCGGCGAGCTCTATACCGAGCAAAACATCAAATCAATTTTAAATATGCGTGATTTTATGGACACTATGCGTGCCAGTGGCGTTCAAACGGGTGGGCCAGCTGCGATAGGTGCGAGTGATAAGCAAGCATTCGGTAATCAGTTAGATCGGTTTATTACCAAACATCATAAGCCCTAACGTCTAAATGACATAAGTGACTAAGTGACTAAGTGATAGTAGCGGCAAACGAATGCTAGAGATGTTTAATAATATTTGAAAGTGTGAAAGGAGAGCAAATAGCTCTCCTTTTTTAGTTTTTAGCCCTAATGCTTTTTTAGGAGATGATTTTTTGTACAGGCAGCGAATCACTTTTTATCAGTCGTATTTTGTCGATTTTATGTTAGATAAGAAAACTGTCCAGGCGAGCTGATTAGCTTTTACTATAATGTCAGTAATCGAAGTTGATAATAGTACGTGGATAGTTGTTCTGTGAATGGCTTGAGGTACTTTTCATAGAGTAGGTAGCAAAATGACCGAAATTAAAATCCGCCAAATAGGTACCGATCTAGGCTTAATATTACCGGCTGAAGTCGTGGAGCAATTGAACATCGGAGCTGGTGATAGCATTAGGCTCGAAACATTACCACATGGTTGCTATAGATTAGTCAAGATTGAGGAGCAACTCGCTGAGCAAATTACCTTAATTGAAAGCTATATGCATGAAGAAGATGCTTAATGGCGATTCATCAATGCTTAGAGGCTTAATAAGTACGTCATCTAATGGGGAAGCCCTGAAGCCCATTAATCATTGAGATAATTCCAATGATTAATTGAAAACGGCTTTCTTGAATGATACCAATCAGTATAAAGGTGTGATCGCTTTGCGAGAGTGTAACGTTTCTGGGCAAGAATATTAATTACTCCTCGGTAACGGCTCCTGCATTACTCTGCCTCACATAACCATAACCATAACCATAACCATAACCATAACCATAACCATAACCATAACCATAACCATAACCATAACCATAACCATAA